>NZ_JBWKKP010000016.1:0-181202 GCF_056431485.1 Streptomyces sp. NPDC045899 | reverse complement strand
CTCCCCCCCCCCCCCCCCCCCCCCCCCCCCCCCCCCCCCCCCCCCCCCCCCCCCCCCCCCCCCCCCCCCCCCCCCCCCCCCCCCCCCCCCCCCCAACCCCCCCCCCCCCCCCCCCCCCCCCCCCCCCCCCCCCCCCCCCCCCCCCCCCCCCCCCCCCCCCCCCCCCCCCCCCCACCGCCGTCCGGTGCCTCGTCGGGGTCCGCGGCGTCAGCCGGCCGGCGGCATCTCCGTGGCCCGTGAGTCCAGCCCCGGGCGGTGATTGACCCACTGGCCACGGGTGAAGTCCGGCATCGCCACCGGGCGCCCGCCCGCCGCCAGGGACGTGACGCTCAGCGGCACCGGTGAGCACCACGCCGCCGACTCGTACACGTCGATGTCCGGCACCAGGCCCGCGCGCATCTGCTGGACGGTGCGCCACTGGAGGATGTAGTCCATGCCGTCATGGCCGCCGTCGGCGGCGTCGTCGGCGAGCTTCCGCCACAGCCAGTGGTCGAACTCCTTGCGGTAGGACTCGAAGTCGTGCCAGGTGTGGCCGCTGTGGTCCGGCTCCAGATAGACCCGCCCGCCGGTCTTGGAGGTGCCCGTGTAGTCCTCGAAGATGCCGCGGCTGCCCGCGAGGCTGTTGATGCGGCTGTAGGGGCGCGGTGAACTGACGTCGTGCTCGGCCCGGATCACACGTCCTGCGGCCGTGTCGATCAGACAGGTGACCAGGTCACCGTTGATGTACGTCTCCTTCCACGACGGATGGGAGCGCGGGACGAACCGCTTGCGGTAGTCCGCCAGCCCCCTGGGCTCGGTGGAGGTGGCCCGCAGTACGGTCATCCGGTCACCGCGGTTGATGTCCATCGCCGCGGCGACCGGGGCCAGCCCGTGCATCGCGTAGAAGGAGGCGGTGCTGCGGGTGTGCCACAGCCGTCGCCATGCGTCGGTGTAGTACGTGTCCGAGAACAGCAGCTCGCGCAGATCGTGCAGATAGCCGCCGTGGCCGTTGGTGACCTCTCCGAACACCCCTTCGTGCGCCATTCTGAGCATGGCCAGCTCATTCCGTCCGTAACAGCAGTTCTCGGACAGCATCAGATGGCGGCGGGTCCGCTCGGAGGTGTTCACCAGGTCCCACAGCTCGTCCAGCTCGGTGGCGATGGGGAGTTCGACGATGACGTGTTTCCCGGCCAGCAGCGCGGCCCTGCCCTGCTCGTAGTGGAACTCCCACGGGGTGGCGATGTAGACGAGGTCGATGTCATCGCGTTCGAGCATCTCGGCGTAGGAGGTGTCCGAGCCGCCGAACTCGGCGGGGCGCGGTGCGCCGAGCTGGACCAGCCGGTCGGCGGTGCGTTTGGCGCGGTCGGCGCGGATGTCGCAGACGGCGGTGACCGCGCAGCCGGGGATGGCGGACCAGCCCGCGGACATCTCGTAGCCGCGGTTGCCGAGTCCGATCACCGCGGTGCGGACCGTCCGGCGGGGTTCATAGGCCACGCCGATCATGGACTTCTGGCCGGTCCGCCGCTTCGGGGCCGCCGACGTCAGCACCGGGGCGGCGGACCCGGCGGAGGCACCCGCCGCCTGCCCCGTGCCCGCCGCCAGCGCGCCCGTGGCAAGGGCGCCGCCCAGGAGCAATCGACGTGAGACCGCGGGGATTTGGCGCATCAGGCATCACTCCTGGCTCTCCGTATCCGGTAAGCAGCGGGGATGACTCTGATGGCGACGACAGCGCCTGTCAAGAGTTGCTCGTTGCGAAGCTCTTCCAATCAGAATCAATCACCAGGATGATTGGAACGGTCAACGGCGTGAGAAAGCGGCGGAGCTTACTCAAACGGACGGCCCGGCGCAGCCTTTCATCACAGTGTGAGTGGTGGTGAGAACGGATCAAACGCCTCCGCGTACGACCTGGTGGCCCCGCGCGGGGCGTGGAGAACACGGTCGACCGGACCTCCACGCGGAACCCGCGCTCCCCCTACCGGAGGTCACTCAGTTGAGCCACCGACGTGTGAAGAAGCGCAACGTTGCCATCGGCGGAGCGGCCATCGCCGCGCTCGGGGCGGCAGCCATCCTGCTGCCCAACGCCAATGCGAGCCCGGACAAGTCGTCGGAGGCCAGGACCTTCTCGTCCAAGGCGGCGGTGAAGCTCGCCCGTTCCCTCGCCACGGACCTCGGCGACAGCGGGGCGGGCTGGTACTACGACAACGGCTCGCGCAAGCTGGTCATGAACGTGACGGACGAGAACTCCGCCGAGGACGTCCGCGCCAAGGGCGCCGTAGCCAAGATCGTCAAGAACAGCATGGCGGACCTGAAGGGCGCCACCAAGACACTGAGCAGCGATGCCTCGGTGCCCGGCACGGCGTGGTCGATCGACCCGGTGACCAACCAGGTCCGGGTCACCGCGGACCGCACCGTGACCGGTGCCAAGTGGGCCACCCTGACCAAGGCCACCGACGCGATGGACGGCCTGGTCAGCGTGAAGCGCTCCAAGGGCGAGTTCAAGCGTTTCGACGGTGAGGAACCGGCCCAGCCGGGTGGTGAGGGCGGCGCGGCCGGTGACGCCGGGGCGGGCGACGAGGCCGGGGCCGGTGGCGCCGGAGGCGCCGGTGACGCGGGCGCGGGCGGTGCCGGGGGCGCCGGTGACACAGGAGCCGGTGGTGCGGGTGACGCGGGCGCCGGTGGTGCCGGTGGTGCCGGTGACGAGGGTGCGGGCGGTGCCGGTGGCGAAGGCGGTGCGGGCGGCGCCGGAGGTGCCGGTGGCGACGACGCCGGTGGCGGTGGCGAGGCCGCGGGCGGTCTCGACGGCGGCGACGCCATCTTCGGCGGTGGCGCCCGGTGTTCCCTCGGGTTCAACGTCACCGTCGACGGCGCCCCGGGCTTCCTGACCGCGGGCCACTGCGGCAACGCCTCGCAGACCTGGACCTCGGACGAGGCGGGTGCCCAGCAGGTGGGCACCGTCCAGGACTCCAAGTTCCCCGAGAACGACTTCGCGCTCGTCATGTACGACGACGCCAACACCCAGGCGGCCAGCACGGTCGACCTCCAGAACGGCAGCACCCAGGAGATCGGGCGCGCGGTCGAGGCGAGCGTGGGCCTGAAGGTGCAGCGCTCCGGCAGCACCACCGGACTCTCCGACGGTCAGGTGACCGGTCTCAACGCCACGGTGAACTACGGCAACGGTGACATCGTCAACGGCCTCATCCAGACCGATGTGTGCGCCGAGCCCGGTGACAGCGGTGGCGCGATGTTCGCCGAGGACGCGGCGGTCGGTCTGACCTCCGGTGGCAGCGGTGACTGCACCCAGGGCGGCGAGACCTTCTTCCAGCCGGTGACCGCCGCGCTGGAGGCCACCGGTGCCGTGATCGGCGCTGACGCCGGTGGTGGCGGTGACGAGGGCGGCGCCGGTGGCGCCGGTGACGACGGCGGTGCCGCGGGTGGCGCCGGTGGCGCGGGCGAAGAAGGTGGCGCCGGAGCCGCGGGCGGTGCCGGTGACCAGGGCGGTGCCGGTGAGGCCGACGGCGGTGCCGGAGGCGACGCGGGCGCGGGTGACGACGGCGGTGCCGCCGACGCGGGCGCCGGTGGCGACGCGGGTGCCGGTGACGCCGGGGCCGCCGACGCGGGCGCCGGGCTCAACTGACCGCGGGTGAACCCGTGAACGGGGCCCCGGGCGCCCTCCTGCCCCAGTGCCCGGGGCCTCCTCCGCACGGCCCGTCCCGCTCCGGCGGAACGGGCCGTGCGGTCAGTCCGCGCCGGACACCGGCAACCCGGCCGCTTCCGCCGCCCCGCGGAGCACCGTGCGCAGCATCTCCGGTGTGAGCCGTTTGGTGAAGGTGTTCCGCTGGCTCACGTGATAGCAGCCGAACAGTTCCAGGGGCGCGCCCCCGTCCGCCGCCGGCAGACTGGTGCGCGCGCCGTGCGCGAAGACCGGACGCGGCCGGGGCACCCGCCACCCGGCGGCGTCCAGCGCGGGCAGCACCGCCTGCCAGCCGAAGCCGCCGAGCACCACGGCCGAGCGCAGCCCCGGCCGCAGCAGTGTCAGTTCCCGGGCCAGCCACGGACGGCAGGTGTCCCGCTCCCCGGGGGTGGGCCGGTTGGCGGGCGGGGCGCAGTGCACGGGCGCCGTGACCCGCACACCGCGCAGCTCCAGACCGTCTCCCCGGTGGGTGGAGGTGGGCTGGCCGGCCAGGCCCACGGCGTACAGCGCCGCGTACAGGAAGTCCCCCGAGGGGTCACCGGTGAACATCCGGCCGGTGCGGTTGCCACCGTGCGCGGCCGGGGCGAGACCCACCACCGCCAGCGCGGCGTCCGGCGGTCCGAACCCCGGTACCGGCCGGGCCCAGTACTCCCAGTCGGCGAAGGCACGGCGCTTGGTTCGGGCGGTCTCCTCCCGCCACTCCACCAGCCGTGGACACGCCCGGCAGCGGCAGATCCGCGCGTCCAGTTCGTTCAGGTCGCGGGCGCCCGGCGCGCTCCGGGCGGGCCAGGTGCCGGATGCGGGGTCGCTGTCATGTTCGGGCTGGGCCATAGGGGTTCCTGGCTGACGGAGTTGACGGACCGTTCCCGTCCGATGATGAGGCCTCGTAGCATGCGGGGCAGAGACCATGACGATCACGGAGACGGAAGAGGGTGACACGGGCGATGCGGGTGGGCCTGTTGCGGACGGTGGGTACGGCCACGGCGCTCTACGGCGTGGCGGTGACGGCATGGCCCGCGCTGCTGGCCAGACCCTCGGGGCTGGTGGACGCGCAGGGCCGGACGGAGCCCGCCACCCGGGTCTCGCTGCGCCCGCTCGGGCTGAGGGAGGCGGCCAGCGGGCTCGCCATGGCCTTGGCGCCGCGCGGTCCCGCGCTGACCACGGCCACCGCGCTGCGGATCGCCGCGGACCTCGGTGACGCGGGGCTGCTGGGCCGCACCCTGCCCGGCCGGGAGCGGCGCGCCGCTGCCGTCGCCGTGTCGGTGGGCTGGGCCGCGCTGTCCGTGGTGGGTCTGCTCGCACCCGAGCGCGACCGCACCGGGCGCTGACCCGGGCCACCGGCCGCTGACCCGGCTCGCGGTGCGGCTCAACGGCCGCCGCCGGTGCGCTTGGTGCGCAGGAAGCGCCGCAGCCGGGTGAGCGACCAGGTGTTGATGACATCGTCCGTGGTGAGCCAGGCGCGCTGGGCCATGCCCACCCCGAAGCGCATATGGTCCAGATCGCGGGTGGAATGCGCGTCGCTGTCCAGCGCGAACACCACCCCGTGCGACTTCGCCCGCAGGATGTTCTCGTCGGACAGGTCCAGCCGGTCGGGATGGGCGTTGATCTCCAGCGCGGTGCCGGTGCGGGCGCACGCGGCGAACACCTCGTCCAAGTCGGCGTCCACGCCCGGCCGTTTGCCGATGAGCCGTGTCGTGGGGTGGCCGATGATGTTCACATGGGGGTTCTCACAGGCCCGCACCAGCCGCCGGGTCATGGTGTCCCGGTCCTGGCCGAACTGCGAGTGCACCGAGGCCACGCACACGTCGAAGTCCTCGAGGAACTCGCCCGGCCAGTCCACCTCGCCGTCGGCGTCGATGTTCAGCTCCACCCCGTGCAGCAGCCGGGTGTCCCGGTGGCCGCGCCCCCGGTCCAGCTCCCGCAGCCGCTTCCGCTGGGCCAGCATCTTCTCCTCGGTCATCTGCTGCATGTACAGCTTCGGGGCGTGGTCGGTGACGGCGTAGTACGCGTACCCCCGTCCCTCGGCCTTGGCGATCATGTTCTCCAGCGGTTCGAGTCCGTCGGTCAGATCGGTGTGGGTGTGCAGGTCGCCGCGGAGATCGGACTCCCGGACCAGCGCGGGCAGACTGCCGTCCAGGGCGGCCTTGATCTCCCCGCGGTCCTCGCGCAGCGTCGGCGGGATCCACTCCATGCCGAGCCGGGCGTAGACGTCCTCCTCGCTGCGCGAGGCGATCTTCTTCCCGCTCCTGGCCTCGAAGAGGCCGTACTCGGAGAGCTTGAGACCGTGCCGTACGGCGATGGCGCGGACACGGATGTTGTGTGCCTTGGAGCCGGTGAAGTACAGCATTCCCGCGCCCCACGCATCCAGCGGCAGCACCCGCAGGTCCACCTGGAGCCCCTTCGTGGTGCGGATCGAGGTCTTCTTCGACCCGTGCGCGATGACCTCGGCGGTGAACGGCAGCCCGGTGAACGCCTCCATGAACGGGGCGGATTCCGCCGCCGCCACCAGGATGTCGACGTCCCCGACCGTCTCCCTCATACGCCGCAGCGACCCCGCGTACGCACACCGCCGGCAGCCGGGCACCGCGGACAGGGCGGCCACGATGTCATCGGCCACCTCCATGGCCTCGTCCAGCGGAATCCGGCTCCCTGCGGCCCGCAGCAATCCGATGCCGTGCAGGATGTTCTCCTCGGACTTCGGTCCGAAGCCCTTCAGATCACGCAGTCTGTGCTGCTCGATCGCGTCCGCCAGCTGGTCGACCGAGGAGATCCGCAACTCCTCGTAGAGCAGCATGGCCTTCTTCGGGCCGAGGGCGGGGATGGCGGTGAGCTCGCGGACCCCGGCGGGGATGGCGGCCCGCGCCTCCTCGACGGCGGGCACGGTCCCGGTCGTGAGGAACTCGAGGACCTTGTCGGCGATGGACCGGCCGACGTTCGGGATCGCGCGCAGGCCCTTTTCGTCCAGCCGCGCCACGTCCACGGGATGACCGCCGATGGCCCGCGCGGCCTTCTCGTAGGCGCGCGCGCGGAACGCGTCCCCGCCCGTGATCAGCAGCAGATCGGCGTACTCGCGCAGGAGGGCTTCGACCTCCTCGTTGGAGCGAGCCATGGCAGTGATTCTAGTCGGCTCTGGCGATCCCGGTGAGGTGGAGGGATCCTGGTGTGCAGGAATGGGACCGCGACCGGGACGGCTTCCGGTCGAAGGGTTCCGGCCGTGCGTTTCCCCGGGTTGGGGGAGGTCATGGACGTTGGTTTCCTGAAGCCGTTGTTCGATCGTCCCGGTCCGTGGGCGTGTGTCTACATGGACACCTCGCGGACCACGGAGGACGCGCCCCGCCGCCGCAAGCTGCGGGAGCGCTATGTGGCCGATCAGCTGACCGGTCTCGGCGCCGACCCCGCCACCTGCGAGGCGGTGGTCGGCAGACTCGCCGGAGAGCGGGTGACCAGGCCGACCGCGGGGCGTGCGCTGTTCGCCGCGGGCGGTGAGGTGGTCCTGGACATGCCGCTGGCCGTGTCGCCGGGCGATGTGGCCACCTCGTGGACGTCGCTGCCACGTGTGGCGCCGCTGGCCGCCCTGCGCGGTGAGTGGCCGTCCTGCCTGCTGGCCCACGTCGACCGGGCGGGCGCCGATCTGGAGTTGCTGGACGCCGGTGGCATCCATCCGGTGTGTCACACCTCTGGCGGGACCCCGCAGGGCCGGGGACACCGGTCCGTCCCCGCCGACCGGTACGAGTGGCGCTATCGCAACCGGATGGAGAACACCTGGGACCACACCGCGGACCAGGTCGCCGAGGAGCTGATGCGCCGCTGGTCGGACCGTCCCGCGCAGCTGCTGATCCTCACCGGTGACCCACGGGAGCGCCGTGCCGTGCGCGACCGGCTGCCCGAGCCGCTGCGCGAGCGGGCGGTGGAGGTGCAGCGCGGCAGCCGGGCCGGGGCGAGCTCACGGGAGCTGCTGGAGGCGGAGATCGACCACGCCCGCGCCGAGCACGCCCGGGCCCACCTGGAGACCGTCCTCGACGCCTTCCGCGCCGGACGCGGTCGTCCGGGCGCCCAGAGCGGCCACGACGGCAGCGCGCCCAGCGGCGCGGCGGAGGGTGTGCCCGCCGTGATCGAGGCGATGCGCAGCCATCAGGCGGCCACCCTGCTGCTGGGCCAGGCGGGCGGCGATATGCGCCATGAGGTGTGGGTCGGCCCCGCGGCCGATCAGGTGGCGGTACAGCGCGCCCAGGCGCGGGCGCTCGGGGTGAGCACCCCCGAGCCCGCGCGGGCGGATGACGCGCTGATGCGTTCGGCGGCGGTGGCGGACACCGAGGTGCTGCTGGTGCCCGAGGGGGTGTCCGGCCCGGCCGGCGGGCTGGGCGCGGTCCTGCGCTGGCACGGCGCCTGACACATCCGGGCCGTGTCCCCGCGGCGGTGACGCGGGGACACGGCCGAGGTGTGTCAGGGCGCGTGGGACGGCGCGGGGCGCGGTGTGGGGTCCCCGCCGCGGTCAAGTCCTGTCGGTCGTCCGGTTCTGACATTTGGTCGGAATTCTCTTTTCCCGGCGAGTCCGATACATAGTGCAAGTTCACACTTTTGTATGCTTTCTTCAGCGCGTCGTCCCCCCGTTCACGAAAGGGGCTCCACATGCACACGATGGAGGTTCGCCCACCCGTACCCAGTCGTTCCCGTAGCAGATGGCGTCGATACGGCCGGCTCGCCGCCGCGAACTTCGTCCGCGGCGCCTCGTATGCGTGCGGCACCGCGGCCATCGGTCTGATGGCCTGGTGGGTGCAGACCCACTAGCCCCGCCGCCGACGCGTCACCCGGCGCGGCGCCCCGACGCCAGGACGCTGACCGCGTTGCTGACCACCACGGCGGCGATGGCCGCCCAGGCACTCCACGTCAGCGACTCGCCCAGCACCACCAGTCCGACCACGGCGGCCAGCACCGGGTTGACGCTCATGAAGATCCCGAAGAACCGCGCGGGCACCCGTCGCAGCGCCTGCACATCGCTGAGGAACGGCACCGCCGAGGACAGCACCCCCGCGACGGCCGCGCAGAGCAGCGCCCCTCCGGTCGGCGGCCGGTGGAGCAGCACCACGATCCCGACGGGTACGAACAGCAGCCCCGAGATTCCGGCCGCGGCCGCCGAACCCTCCGCTCCCGGCAGCCGGCGCCCGATCGTCCCGTTGAGCAGGATGTAGGACGCCCAGCACACCGCGGCCAGCAGGCCGAGCCCGATCCCGAGGTAGTCCGTGGACGGCTGCGGGCGGGTCAGGGCCACCACCCCGCCCGCCGCGACCAGCGCGCACCCCAGGTCCACGGCCCGCCGGGAACCGGCCAGCGCCACCGCCAGCGGGCCGAGGAACTCCAGTGTCACCGCCAGGCCCAGCCCCACCCGGTCGATCGCGCTGTACAGCGACAGGTTCATGGTGGCGAACACCGCCGCCAGCAGCAGCACCGGACGCCACTGCCGGGCGGTGAACGACCGCAGGCGGGGCCGTGCGACGGCCAGGAGCAGCACCGCCGCCACCCACTGGCGCACCGCCACCACCCCGGCCGGGCCGATCACCGGGAAGGCCAGCGCGCCGATGGCGGCACCGGTCTGATTGGACAGTCCGCTGCCGCACATCATGGCGATCCCCGCGAGCCGGCCGCGCCGCTCGCCGTCCCTGCCGGGAACCGCCGTCTCCCCGCCCGCGACCGCGATCTCCGCCTCGGTCCGGGCCGTCCGCTGCCCGCGTGCCATCGTCCGCATGCACCGAGCGTGGGGCCGCTCCACGCTTCCGCAAAATGCATGAGACGCGTTATCCATACGCTTGGGTTATGCATCTCGAACTACGGCAGCTCCGCTGTCTCGTCGCGATCGCCGACGCGGGCAGCTTCACCGACGCCGCCATCGACCTGGGCGTCTCCCAGGCCGCGGTCTCCCGTACCCTCGCCTCGCTCGAAGCCGTGCTCGGTGTACGGCTGCTGCGCCGCACCAGCCGTGAGGTGGTGCCCACCGCGGCCGGCACCCAGGTCCTCTCCCGCGCCCGGCGTCTGCTGGCCGAGGCCGACGACCTGGTGCGCGAGGCGGCCAGCGGCCACCGCCGGCTGCGGATCGGCCACGCCTGGTCGGCCATGGGCCGCCACACCCTGGAGTTCCAGCGCCGCTGGCCCGCCGCGCGCCCCGATGTCGAACTGCACCTGGTGCGCACCAACTCCGCCACCGGCGGACTCGCCGAGGGCGCGTGCGATATCGCCGTGGTGCGCACCGATCCCGAGGACCGGCGGATCGAGAGCGTGGTGGTGGGCCTGGAGCGGCGCTACTGCGCGATGGCCGCCGACGACCGGTGGGCACGCCGCCGTTCCCTCCGGCTCGCCGAGACCGGTGACCGCACCCTGGTCATCGACCGGCGCACCGGCACCACCACCGCCGATCTGTGGCCGCCGGACCGCCGCCCGGCCATGGAGTACACCCAGGACGTCGACGACTGGCTCTCGGTGATCGCCACCGGCCGCTGCGTCGGGATCACGGCCGAATCCACCGTCACCCAGTACCCGCGGGCCGGGATCGTGTTCCGGCCGCTGCGGGACGCCGCGCCCATCCCCGTGCGGCTCATCTGGTGGCGGGACGACCCCCATCCGGCCGCCCCCGCCGCCGTGGCGCTGCTGACCGACCTCTACCGGCGGGAGGGCTGAGCGTCCACCGCGCGCCCCTTGACGGGCTCCCTCCACCCGTGGACCATCTTTTCCGTCAAGCAAAATTAAGTTTCCGCGATGCGGAATAGCAGGATGACGCATCCGGAGAGACGGTCCTACCCCAGGAGCAACCTCATGGCGCGCATGACCGCGGCCCGGGCAGCGGTGGAGATCCTGAAGCGTGAAGGCACCACCCACGTCTTCGGCCTCCCCGGTGCGGCGATCAACCCCTTCTACGCCGCGATGCGCGGCGACGGCGGCCTGACCCACGTCCTCGCCCGGCACGTCGAGGGCGCCTCGCACATGGCCGAGGGCTACACCCGGGCCAGGGCCGGGAACATCGGGGTGTGTGTCGGCACCAGCGGCCCGGCCGGAACCGACATGATCACCGGGCTCTACTCGGCGGGCGCCGACTCCATCCCGATCCTGTGCGTGACCGGGCAGGCTCCGGTGGCAGCCCTGCACAAGGAGGACTTCCAGGCGGTGGACATCGCCTCGGTGGCCGGACCGCTGACCAAGATGGCCATGACCGTCCTCGAACCCGCCCAGGTGCCGGGTGCGTTCCAGCAGGCGTTCCACCTGATGCGCTCCGGACGGCCCGGTCCGGTCCTCATCGACCTGCCCATCGACGTCCAGCTGGCCGAGATCGAGTTCGACCCGGACACCTACGCGCCGCTGCCCGTCTACCGGCCCTCCGCCACCCGCGCCCAGATCGACAAGGCCCTGGCCATGCTCCAGGCCTCGATACGCCCGCTGATCGTCGCGGGCGGCGGAGTGGTGAACGCCGACGCGTCCGCCCTCCTGGTGGAGTTCGCGGAGCTGACCGGGGTGCCGGTGGTGCCCACCCTGATGGGCTGGGGCTCCATCCCCGACGACCATCCGCTGATGGCGGGCATGGCCGGCCTGCAGACCTCCCAGCGGTACGGCAACGCCACCCTGCTGGAGTCCGACTTCGTCCTGGGCATCGGCAACCGCTGGGCCAACCGCCACACCGGAGGCATCGAGACCTACACCCGCGGGCGGACCTTCGTCCATGTGGACATCGAACCCACCCAGATCGGCCGGGTGTTCGCGCCCGACCTCGGCATCGTCTCCGACGCCGGGGCGGCCCTGGAGCTCTTCGTGGAAGCCGCCCGGGAGCTCCGGCGCGGCGGAGCGCTCACGGACCGTTCCGCCTGGGCCGGGAGCTGTCTGCGGCGCAAGGGCTCACTGCTGCGCAGGACCCACTTCGACGATGTACCGGTCAAGCCGCAGCGGGTCTACGAGGAGATGAACCGGGCCTTCGACCGGGAGACCCGCTATGTGAGCACCATCGGCCTCTCCCAGATCCAGGCCGCCCAGCTGTTGCACGTCTACCGCCCGCGGCACTGGATCAACGCCGGTCAGGCCGGTCCGCTGGGCTGGACCGCCCCGGCCGCCCTCGGAGTGGCGACCGCCGATCCGGACGCCACCGTGGTGGCGCTCTCCGGAGACTACGACTTCCAGTTCCTGATCGAGGAACTGGCCGTCGGGGCGCAGTTCCGGATCCCGTACATCCACGTGGTCGTCAACAACGCCTATCTGGGGCTGATCCGCCAGGCCCAGCGCGGTTTCGACATGGACTTCTGCGTCCAGCTCTCCTTCGACAACGTCAACGCCCCCGAGCTGGGCGGCTACGGCGTCGACCATGTGAAGGTCGTGGAGGGGCTGGGCTGCAAGGCGCTCAGGGTCCATGCCCCGGACGACATCCTCCCGGCGCTGGAGGAGGCCAAGAAGCTGATGGCCGAGTACCGGGTGCCGGTGATGGTGGAGGTCATCCTGGAACGGGTCACCAACGTGGCCATGGGCACCGAACTGGACAACGTCGTCGAGTTCGAGGAACCGGCCACCGTGCCCGGCCACGCCCCGACCGCCGTGCACACCGCCCTCGACCGAGCCTGACGCGGCGGTGCGGCGATCCGTCAGCCGCCCGTGGCGAAACCGGGGAAGAGGGTCATCCCGCCGTCCACGTAGAGGGTGGTGCCCACCACGTAGTCGGTCAGGTCCGAGGCGAGCAGCACCACGGCGTTGGCGATGTCATCCGGGACGCCGATCCGGCCGTAGGGGATCAGGGTCAGCAGATCGGCGAGCGCCTCCGGGGTCTCCCACGCGTCGCGGTTGATGGGGGTCTTGATGGCACCCGGCGCCACCGCGTTCACCCGGATCTTCTGCGGGGCGAGTTCCTGGGCCAGGGTCTGCATCATCATCCCGACACCCCCCTTGGACGACGCGTAGTTCACATGGCCGCCCCACGGGATGATCTGGTGGACCGAGCTCATGCAGACGATCTTCCCGGCCGCGCGGGACACCTCCGGCACCACCCCGCGCCGCAGGAACTCCTTGGTCGCCTCCCGGGCGCACAGGAACTGGCCGGTGAGATTGACGTCCAGGACCTGTCGCCACTGCGCCAGCGTCATCTCCACCGTCGGGGCGTCCCGCTGGAGTCCCGCGTTGGACACCAGGACGTCGATGGTGCCGAACCGGTCGACCATGGCGCCGACCATGTCGACCACCTGGTCCTCCTGGGACACATCCGCCTGGTGGGCGTAGGACCGCACCCCGTGGCCCTCGATCTCCTTGACCACGGCCTCGGCCGCGGGGCGGTCGGAGATGTAGTTGACCACCACATCGGCGCCCGCGCGGCCCAGGGCGAGCGCCGTGGCCTTGCCGATGCCCGAGTTCGCCCCGGTCACCAGGGCCTTCTGCCCGGTGAGCAGGGGTGGCAGCGGGATCGGACGGGGCTGGTCGGCACTGGCGTTCACTGGCGCTCTCCTTCGCGGTGACGTCCCGGTGGCGCAATGACCCTCGCAGCCCGGGACGGCGCCGCCGCCCACGACGGGCACCACGGTCACCCACTGAGCCGATGCACATCGTTCCAGCGGCGCAACGCGGGGTGAGCCGGAGCGGTCGCCGTCGGCGAGCGGGACCGGGCACGCGGTGCGACGATGGTGCGAGGCTGAGCACGGGTGGCGAATCCGGTGGGAGGACCCCACGATGGACACCTATCCGAACATCAGTGACCACGGGCTCATCGGAGATCTCCAGACCGCGGCGCTGGTGGCCACCGATGGCACGATCGACTGGTTCTGCAGTCCGCGGTTCGACTCGCCGAGCGTCTTCGCCGCCCTGCTCGACCAGCGGCGCGGCGGACACTTCCGGATCACCCCGGGACATCCGGACTACATCACCAAACAGCTCTACCTCCCCGACACCGCCATCCTCATCACCCGGTTCATGACCCCGGACGGTGTCGGCGAGGTGTACGACTTCATGCCGGTGGCCCCGGCCACCGCCACCGACCGTCACCGGCTGATCCGGATGATCCGCGTGGTGCGCGGGCAGATGCGGTTCGAGCTGGACTGCTGCCCCCGCCCCGGGTACGGGCGGGAACGCCACACCCTGAAGGTCCACGACGAGGGAGCCATCTTCCACGGCGACACCGTCGACATCACCCTGCACCCCGCGGGGGACCGGGTCAGTGAGCACACCGAGATCCACGCCGCCGACGGCGACATCCGCTCCACCCTCAACCTGACCGCGGGCCAGGCCGCCGGTGTCGTCCTGGACACCGCGGCGGCGGGCCACGCGGTCGCCCCCCGGCGGGTGCCCGAGGACGAGATCCTGCGGATGCTGGACCACACCACCCACTTCTGGCGCCGGTGGACGCGCGGCTCGCGGTACACCGGGCGCTGGCGGGAGACGGTCGCCCGGTCCGCCATCACCCTCAAACTGATGACCTACGCGCCCACCGGAGCGCTGGTGGCCGCCCCGACCGCGGCGCTCCCCGAACAGATCGGCGGAGAGCGCAACTGGGACTACCGCTACACCTGGATCAGGGACGCCTCGTTCTCCGTCTACGCGCTGATCGGCCTGGGCTTCACCGCCGAGGCCGAGGCGTTCGCCAACTGGCTGCGCGACCGCGTGGTGGAGAAGGCGGGCGACGGCTCGGGTCCGATGAAGATCATGTACCGGGTGGACGGCAGCTCCGATCTGGTGGAGGAGACCCTCGACCACTTCGAGGGCTACCGCGGCTCGGGCCCGGTCCGGATCGGCAACGGCGCCGCCGACCAGCTGCAACTCGACATCTACGGCGAGATGATGGACTCGCTCTACCACGCCGACACCCACGGGATCACCGTCGGCCACCGGGGCTGGTCCGAGATGTCGCGGGTGATCGACTGGCTCTGTGACAACTGGGACCGCCCGGAGGAGGGCATCTGGGAGACCCGCGGCGGCCGACAGGACTTCACCTACGGCCGGATGATGTCCTGGGTGGCCCTGGACCGCGCGGTCCGGCTCGCCGAGAGCCGCGGCCGCCCCAGCCACCAGACCATGTGGCGGGTCACCCGGGACTCCGTCTACCAGCAGATCATGGACCGCGGCTGGAACCGGACGCGTCAGGCGTTCGTCCAGCACTACGGCTCGCCCGTGCTCGACGCCTCGCTGCTGCTGATGCCGCTCATCGGCTTCGTCGAACCCCGCGACCCGATGTGGCTGTCCACCCTCGACGCGATGAACGACGAGCTGGTGTCCGACAGCCTGGTCTACCGCTACAACCCCGCCGCCTCACCCGACGGTCTCGCGGGCTCGGAAGGCACCTTCTCGATGTGCACCTTCTGGTACGTGGACGCGCTCGCCCGCTCCGGCAGGCTGGAGCAAGCGCGGCTGACGTTCGAGAAGATGCTCACCTACGCCAACCATCTGGGGCTGTTCTCCGAGGAGATCGGGCTCACCGGTGAGCAACTGGGCAACTACCCCCAGGCGTTCAGTCATCTCGCCCTGGTCAACGCCGCGGTCAACCTGGACTACCAGCTCGACCACGGCTCCGGATGGGTGGGACCCGTGCTGGGCCAGAGCACCGCATGAGCACCGCCGGGGAGCGGGTGCGCACCGCGCCCGCACGACCCCGCGACTACTCCGGGGCGGTCTACGGCTCGCTGCTGGCCGCCTCCGTGGTGGCGGGGACCGGGGCCTCGGGCCCCTACCCCCGGCTCCAGCTGATCGCGTTGCTGCTGATCACCGGGCTGGTGTTCTGGGCCGCGCACGTCTACGCCCGGCTCGCGGGGGAGCGGCTGGGTGAACGGCAGCTCACCGCACGGGAGGTGCGCCGGGTCGCGCTCCACGAGTGGCCCATCGTGCAGGCGGCGGTACCGCCCGCCGCCGCCGTGGCCATCAGCCCGCTGCTGGGACTGGGGATGGAGGGCACCACCTGGCTGGCACTGGCCGTGGCGGTGGCCGAACAGGTCGGCTGGGCGAGCGTGGCGGTGCGGCGCGCCGGGGCCTCCCTGCGGCTGACCGTGGTGGCCGGGGCGGGCAATCTGCTGCTCGGGCTGGTCATCGTGGCCGCCAAGGCGACCCTCACGCACTGAGCCGGGTCCGGCGGACCGGGGGCCGCCGGACCCGGCCCGGTGCGGTCACTCCGGCTGTGTCCCGGGGCGCAGCGCCACCCGCAGCACCCGGGCGCTGACCACCAGCACCCACAGCGGGAACACCAGCGCGAACCAGGCGGCGGTGCTCACCACGAACAGCAGCACCACCGCCACCGCATAGCCGGACCACGTCAGCCAGCGCGGGAACATCCCCAGCCGGTGGCAGAGCGTCGTGGCCGACAGGACGAACACCGCCGCGATCCGGGTGGAGTACGACGAGAGCAGCACCAGCGTCAGATGGCGTCCGTACTCCCACATCCGCAACTGCGCGGAGGACGAGCTGCCCGCGAGCGCCAGCAGCCCGCCGACGGCCGCCGCCAGAACGAAGATCACCGCGAGATAGAGCACTCCGCTGCCGAAGAAGAGGGTCGCGAAGAACTTGTCCTCCGCCGCGCCCACGTAGTCCCGTACCGCGCCCATGAACCACAGGAAGAAGATGCCCGCGAACGGCACCAGTTGCAGCGCCACGTTCAGCGAATCGCGGCTGGAGCCGTCCGCGAGCCAGGCGCCCGCGTCGCTGGGGTGGTCCGGGATGGCCGCGTGGACCAGGACCACCACGGTGCCCAGCAGCAGCGCGGAAAGGATCCCCGCGGCCCCGGCGGCCCGTGGCGTCCGCAGCGCCCGGCCCGGCGGTTCGTCGGTGGCGCCCATGACGTCCTCCTTCCGGCCGCCGCCGGACCCGGGACTCCTCGGGCCGGGCGGCGGACCGTCACCGGAGCTCATCGTCACGCGGTGCGCGGCTCCCGGTCGGCGGGGGACACCGGCGCGGGCGACGATCACCCTGATGGCGCGCCCGGCTCCCCCGCCCGGCCGAGCCGGACGGGACGGTCTAGGCCGTCTCGGCGAGCGCTTCGGCGCGCAGGGTCGAGCAGGTGCGGTTGATGAGCCGGGAGACATGCATCTGGGAGATGCCGAGCTGTTCGGCGATCCGGCTCTGGGTCATATCGCAGAAGAACCGCATGTAGAGGATCTGGCGCTCCCGGTCCGGCAGCCGGGTCAGCCCCGGGCGCACGGCCTCGCGGTCCACCACCCGGTCGTACGCGGGCTCCTGGGCGCCGAGGGTGTCCACCAGGGAGTAGCCGTCGTCCGCGCCCGTCAGCTGCGCGTCCAGGGACAGCGGGGTGAAGCTGCCCAGGGCCTCCATCCCGGCGCGCACCTCCTTCTCGGTGAGACCGGTGCGCTCGGCTATCTCCTCGGTGCGCGGCGGGCGGTCGTCGAGGGAGTGGGACAGCTCACGGTGCGCGACCCGGACCCGGTTGCGCAGGTCCTGGACCCGGCGCGGGACGTGCAGCACCCACAGGTGGTCCCGGAAGTGGCGCTTGATCTCGCCGACGATGGTGGGCACCGCGAACCCGGCGAAGGCCGTGCCGTGTTCGGGGTCGTAGCGCTTGACGGCCTTCACCAGGCCGAGCGCGGCCACCTGCTGGAGGTCCTCCAGCGACTCGCCGCGGTTGCGGTACTGGCGGGCCAGCCGCTCGGCCATCGGCATCCACGCCTCGACCACCCGCCGGCGCAATGCCTCCTTCTCGGGCCCGTCCGGCAGACGGGCAATCTCGTGGAACTCGGCACTGGTGTCAGGTGCGTCGTCGTGCGAGTGCTTCGTGGGGCCGGTCTGGGGCCGTGCCATGTTCTGCTGCGCTGCGGTCGTCACGGAACACACCTCCTGCGATGTCTGATGGGGCTTGCCGGGACCGAAAGGTCCGCATCGCGGAGGCATGCGCGCAGGACAGGGTGGGGGCCGCGTCCTGCGGGACGTCACACTGCTCCCGCGGCGCGTGCCTCCGGTCCGAAGCACGAAATACCGCCTGCCCTCGGGACCTGGGGGCAAACCATCGATTCTCCGTGGCTTCGCGGGGGAGTTGCCACGGGCCAGTGCGGGTGGCGCGGGCGCGGGGTCTCAGCCCAGCAGTGCGGCCACCGTCATCAGCACCGGTGCCGCGAGGAGCGTGGAGAGCAGGATCGACTCACGGGCCAGTACGGTGGCCGTCTCATAGCGCGTGGCATAGGTGAAGAGGTTCTGCGCCGCCGGGAGCGCGGAGGTGACGACGGCCGCGAAGAGCGCGGGCCCGCCGAGTCCGAACACCCCGGCCGCGATCGCCCACGCCACCACCGGCTGGGCGAACGACTTCAGCGCCACCGACAGCAGCACCGGTCCGCGCTCCTCGCCCGTGCCGGGCAGCGCGGTGCCCGGCAGGGAGATGCCGAAGGCCAGCAGGACGGCGGGTACGGCCATACCGCCCAGCAGGGTCAGCGGCTCCAGTACCGGCCCCGGGATCCGCCACCCCGCCGCCGTCACCGCCACACCGCACAGGGAGCCGATGACGATGGGATTGCGGAACGGGGTGGTCAGCCGGTGTACGACCGAGGGCCGGGCACCGGGACGGCCGAGGTCGATGACGGTGAGCGCGATCGGGGTCATGACCAGCTGCTGGAAGAGCAGTACGGGAGCGACCACCCCGGCGTCACCGAGGACGTACATGGCGATGGGGATGCCCAGGTTGCCCGCGTTGACGTAACTCGCGCACAGCGCGCCGATGGTGGTGCGGCCGAGGCTCCACCGGCGTACGGCACCGACGGCGATGAACACCCCGGCGACCACACAGGTGCTCAGCGCCGTGACGAGCAGGGGAACGGAGAGCACGACCGAGAGGTCGGCCCGGGAGAGCGTGGTGAACAGCAGCGCGGGGGAGGCCACGTCGAAGGACAGCCGGGTGAGCACCTCCCGGCCGTGCTCGCCCAGGGAGCCCCGCCGGCCGAGCACATAGCCGGTGACGATGATGCTCGCGATGACACCGAAGCCCGTGATCACACCGCCCACGACACCTCCGCCGGGCCGGGCGCGGGGGAGCGGTGGCGGGGCACGGCGACGGTCATGGAGGTGTTCTCCGTCAGACGGGGCGGTCAGCATGCACCCTACAACCAACCTTCCGTGCCCTGGGTGGAGCGCGCGCCGGGGCGGTGGGGGGCCGCCCCGGCACGTACCGGCCGGGCGGTCTCAGGTGATGGTGAGGGTGCGTTCGCCCCGGGCCAGGGAGCTGTTGCCCGCGTAGAGCCGGATCTCGCCCTTCTCCACCACGAACTCACCGTCCCGGTCATGGGTCCAGAAGCCCAGGTGCTCCGCGCCGAGGCGGAAGCGCACGGTGGTGGACTTCCCCGCGCCGAGGGTGATCCGGCGGAAGCCGCACAGTCTGCGCACCGGCTGGACGATGCCGGCCACCGGGTCGCGCAGATAGAGCTGGACGACCTCGTCCCCGCTCCGCCGCCCGGTGTTGCGCACGGTCACCGCCACCTCGACGGTGTCGCCCCGGCGCAGCGCCTCGGCCGTGATCCGGCGCACCGGCAGCGAGGGCTCCCCGATGTCGAAGGTGGTGTAGCTCAGCCCGTGGCCGAAGGCGAACTGCGGACCGTCCGGCAGATCGAGGTACTTGGATGTGTACTTGTTGTCCGGGTCGTAGGGGCGGCCGGTGTTCTCGTGGTTGTAGTAGACCGGGATCTGACCGACCGAGCGGGGGAAGGAGACCGGCAGCTTCCCACCGGGGTTGACCTTCCCGAACAGCACGTCCGCGATCGCGTGCCCGCCCTCGATTCCGGGGTGCCACGCCTCCAGCACGGCGGGCGCCGACTCCAGCCAGCCGCCGATGGTCAGCGGACGCCCGTTGACCAGGACCACCACGAACGGCTTGCCGGTCGCGGCGATGGCCCCGATCAGCTTCTCCTGCGCGCCGGGCAGACCGATGTCGCTGCGCGCGCTCGCCTCACCGCTGAGCGCGGCCGCCTCTCCCACCACCACGACGGTCGCCTCGGCGCCCTTGGCCGCCGCCACCGCCCTGGCGATGCCACCGGTGTCCTCGCCGTCGGCGTCCACCCCTCTGGCGTACGTCACCTTCGCCTCCGGCACGGCGTCCCTGACCGCGTCGAGGACCGTGACCGCGGGGAACGACTCGCCCCAGGGGCCGGCCCAGGTGCCCAGGAGGTCGGTGGAGTCGCCGAACGGGCCGACCACGGCGAGGGAACCGGCCGAAGCGCTCAAGGGCAGCGCGGACTCCTCGTTCCGCAGCAGCACCATGCAGCGGGCGGCGGTCTCACGGGCGGCCGAACGCGCCTCCTTGCCGGGCTTGCGGATGGCCGCGTCCTCGTCCACGTAGGGGTGGTCGAACAGGTCCAGCCGGAACTTCAGCCGCAGGATCCGCGCCACCGCGTCGTCCAGCCGGGCCATGGTGATCCGGCCGCTCCTGAGCAGCCGTTTGCCGTGGTCCACGAGGAGGGTGCTGACCATCTCCATGTCCACACCGGCGTTGAGCGCGAGCCGCGCCGCGTCCGCGCCGTCGGCGGCGAACCCATGAGCGATCATCTCCTGGACGCCGGTGTAGTCGCTGACGACGAAGCCGTCGAAGTCCCACTCCCGCTTGAGGATCTCGGTGAGCGTATGGGTGTTGCCGTGGGCGGGCACCCCGCTGATGGTGTTGAAGCTCGCCATGACGGTGGCGATCCCGGCCTTCACCGCCGCCCGGAACGGACCGAGGTACTGATTGCGCAGCCGTGCCTCGGACACGTCCACGGTGTTGTAGTCGCGTCCGCCCTCGGCGCCGCCGTAGGCCACGAAATGCTTGGCGCACGCGGCCAGCCGGTCCTTCGCGGCCAGGTCATCTCCCTGGTACGCGCGGGTCTTGGTTGCCGCGAACGCCGCGGTGAGGAAGGGGTCTTCGCCGTTGCCCTCGGCGATCCGCCCCCAGCGTGGCTCATGGGTGACGTCCATCATCGGGGAGAAGGTCCAGTGCACCCCGTTGGAGCGCGCCTCCTTGGCGGACACCTCGGCGTCCCGCTCGGCCACCGCCGGATCGAAGGCGGCGCCCTGGGCGAGCGGGATGGGGAACGTGGTCCAGAAGCCGTGGATGACATCGAGTCCGAAGAGCAGCGGGATACCGAGGCGGGACTCCTGCACCGCGATCCGCTGGAGGGCGTTGGTGTACTTCGCCCCGTAGATGTTGAGCACGGACCCGAGCCTGCCCTTGCGGGCCGCCTCCTCCGCCGCCTCGGTCTGACCCCCGCCGGGCCCGGTGTTCCCGGCCCAGGTCAACTGCTGAAGCTGGCCGAGCTTCTCCTCGACCGTCATCCGCCCCAGCAGCGCCCGGACCTTCGCCTCGTGCGGGCCCCGGGGGGAGGTGTCACGGGGGCCGGGAGCCGCCGCCCCTCGCTCGGAGGCCGCCGCACCGGCGGGTCCATCGGCTCGGGCGGTGCCGGTCGCGGCTCCGCCCGCAACGGCCGTACCACCGGCCGCGGCGAGCACCGTACGTCTACGCACACCATTCATGGCCTTCGTTCCTTGAAGAGCGTTGAGTGCTGTCGACGGGTGGATCTTCAGAAGTTGAATTGAAGCTACGGACCCGATGAGGGAGCGTCAAGGGTCGGCGCGGCGGCGGTCTTCCACGGCTTTGATCGTTCCAAGAAACCGGCCCGGGCCGCCGCGGTCGAGCGGCCCGGTCGCGGTGCGCGCTATGCCTCCGGAACGGCCGGTGCGCCCAGCGCGTACGGCGAGAGGATGTCGGCGACCGTGCGGTTGCGCGGTGTCCCGACGCCCAGTTCCTCCCCGAGCGTGGCCACCGCGCCGCTGAGCCAGGCCAGTTCGAGCCGGTGGCCGCGCTCCAGGTCGTTGTGCATCGAGGAGGTCATGGACGGTGGCAGGGTGTCGCAGAACGCGAGACGGTCATCGGCGAACCCGGGGTCCAGGGCGACCCCCCTGGCCCGGCCCACCTCGACGACCTCACGCATCACCTCGTGGAGCAGCGAGCGCGACCCGGCGTCCCCGCGGATCACCCCGATGGGCTGCCGCACGGCCGTCGTCGCCGCCGACACACCCACCAGGAACACGAACTTCTCCCAGATCGCGCGCTCGATGTCCGGGCTGAGCTCCGCCTCGATCCCCGCCTTGAGGGCGTGATCGAGCAGGGCGCGGGCCGGGCCGGACTCCTCGCCGCCGTATCCGCCGAACACCATCCGCTGCAGGGTGCCGTTGTGCACCACGACCCCCGGCTCCTCGATGAACGCCGAGATGTAGCAGACCCCGCCCAGCACCGATTCCGCCGGGAGGTGGCGGCGCAGCACGGTGTCCTTCTGGACACCGTTCTGGAGCGAGATCACCGTCGTGCCGCTCTCGGCGAGCGGGCGCAACTGCCGCGCCACGTCCTCGGTGTCCCACAGCTTCACGGCCACCAGGACGACATCCGCCCCTTCGATGTCCGCGATGGCCGGAACCACCGCATCGGGGGACACCCGCAACTCGCCCAGCGGACTGCGCACCGTGAGCCCGTTCTCCCGTATGGCGTGGAGATGGCCGCCCCGCGCCACGAAGGTGACGTCACTTCCGGCGGCGGCCAGTCGCGCGCCGAAGTACCCGCCGACGCCTCCCGCCCCGACCACGGCGATCCTCATGATGCCCCCTCCTTGATATCCGTATGAGGGGTTACTTTAGAGCGCCGGAGCGGCGACGCCGCGCGAGGCGGAGCGGTGCCCGCGAGGCCGCGGCGCCGCCACCGCCCTAGACGGTGCCGCTCAGCAGCCGTCCCGCGCCCGGCACCACCGTCGGCAGACCGAGCGCGTCCAGCACCCGGTGCGCGGTGGCGGTCGCGGCCGACAGCACCGGCAGTCCGGCCTCGTCCTCGACCGTCTGGATCGCCGCGAGGGACGGCATCTGCACACAGGCCGACAGCACCAGCGCGTCCGCCCCGTCCAGCCGCAGCCGCTTCCAGTGTTCGCGCAGGTCCGCCGGATCCAGCCGCGCCACCGCGAGGTTGTCGGCCACCTCCAGGCTCAGCGCGTCGACCACCTCGATCCCCGCGGCCTCGACACACCCGGCCACCAGACCGGTCAGCTCCTTCATATACGGAGTCACCAGGGCCACCCGCCGCGCGCCGAGCGCCCTGATCCCGCTGAGCAGGGCGCCCGCGCTGGAGACCACCGGTGCCTTCGCCCCCTGGCCGTCGAGGACCGCGGCGATCTCCGCCTCCGCCACCTCGTGGTGGCCGGGACCCTGTGCCATCAGCGCGACCAGACACGCCGAGGCCACCACATCGGGCCGGGCGTCGGCCAGTTCGAGCGCGGCCCGCTCGGTCTGCGCGTTCATCTCCCGCAACTGCTCGGGCGTGACGTGCCGCATCCGCATCCGGCTGCTGTGGAAGACGAAGCGGTCCTCCGGGAGCACGCTCTCGCGGGCGCGCAGCATCCGCGGCAGTTCGGTCTCCATCGTCAGGTTGGAGCTGGGCACGATCAGCCCTATGTGATGATCCGGCACGGGGTCCTCCACGGAAATCCGTCAGGGGGAGCCCGTACACCCCGTGCCGTTCCGGCGCGTGGCGCTAGGGCTCCTCGGTCAGCCCCTCCCAGTGGTCGGCGAGGGACGTCAGCAGGTGCATGACTTCGTCGCGGCCCTCCGGTCCGTACGGCCCCATCAGCCGTTCGTCGAGGGCACGGGCGCGTTCGTTGGCCGCCCGGAGCGTCCGTCGGCCCTCCTCGGTCAGGAAGAGCAGCTTGCGGCGGGCGTCCTCCGCGGCCGTCCGCCGGGTGATCAGTCCCCGGTTCTCCAGCCGCCGGGCCACGTCCGCCATGGTCGAGGTGTCCAGGGCCACCGCCGACGCCATCGACCGCTGGTCACGGCCCGGTGCCGCGTCCACCGCCGTGAGCACCGCGAACTGCGGACCGGTCAGCGTCGAGTCGACCGCGCGCACCCACACCGCCAGATACGCCTGGTACAGACGGCGGACCTGATAGCCGGGGGCGGCGGTCAGGGCGGCGGGAGTTATCGGCAGGGACTCGGCGGGTGCGGTTTCGTCAGACATGGCCTCACTCAATCACGGGCGGTGAACCGGCTCCGACCCGTGTCGCGTCCCGCGGCCGGTGCGCGGGGCGTGTTCACTCCAGCATGGGTCGCAGCGCCTCGCGGACGGCCGCGAGCGCGGCGGCCGGACTGTCCCAGAACACCATGTGGCCCGCGCCGGGAATCGCCACCGGACGCGCCCGGGGATTCATCCGGGCGGCCTCCTCCGCGTCCGCCACCGTGACCACGGGACTCTCCGCGCCGTACAGCAGTGCGGTGGGACCCGGCACCGAGGGCCACCAGTCGAAGAAGTCCTCGGTCTCGAAACCCCGGTGGGTGGCGGTGATCGCCTCCTGGGCGCAGCTCGAGAGCCAGCGGGCCCGTAGTTCCTGCTCCCGGCGCGGCCAGCGCGGCCAGGCGCGGGCCACCTCGTCCGCGTCGGTGCCGCGCAGCGCCTGGTCCAGTTGGCCGAGAAAGGTCTCCAGGGTCGTCGGGTACGGTCCCCGCCCCGGCCCGCTCATCGGCGGATCCACCAGCACGGTGCCCCGGAGCGGTACCGCGCCGCGCGCCGCGGTCACCGCGGCGATCCGCGCGCCCATGGAGTGGCCGAGCAGCAGCGGTCGGTCCAGGTCCAGTCCGCGCACCACCGCCTCGGTGTCCTCGGCGTACTCGGCCAGGCCGTACGCGCCGCCCGCGTCGGACAGCCCGCGTCCGCGTACGTCGACCACCAACGGCCTGACCGTGCCGACCAGTTCACGGGCGACGAAGTCCAGGGTGACGGCGGGTGAGGTGATCCCGGGCAGCACGACCAGCGGCACACCGGGACCGCCGTAGTCGAGCACATGCAGTCGAGTCCGCCCGGAGCGGACCCACCGGCCGGTGGCGGGCACATCGGCCAGATCGGCGAGCGCGGACTGAAGGACGGACCGGTCGGACACGGGCACCTCCGGGGGACGGCCGGTCACAGGACCGGGGCGGGACGGGCGGCGGGCAGCCGGCCGAGATAGCCGACGGCCTCCGCGAGGTCGATGACATCGCCGTACTTGGCCTGGATGTCGAAGAGACTGGCGTCGTGCGGCCCCGCCGCGCGGTCGCCCACGCACTCGCGCGGCACCAGAACATCGAAGCCGGACTGCACGGCGTCGACCGCGGTGGCCCGGACACAGCCGCTCGTGGTCGCCCCGCACACCAGCACGGTGTCCCGGCCGAGGCCGGTCAGCACGGCGGCGAGCGAGGTGCCGAAGAACGCCGAGGCGCCCTTCTTCACCACCAGCGGATCCCCCTCCCGCCGCGGCAGCCGGGGGTCGAGCGCCACCGCGTCGCTGCCCTCGGCCATCGCCCGCATCCCCGGCGCCTTGCGCAGCCAGGTGACCGCGTCCCCGGCGGCCTCCGCCGGGGAGTAGGAGATGGCGGTGAAGAGCACCGGTACGGCGGCCGGGCGGGCCGCCTCGATCAGTGCCGACGTCGCGGCCACCACGTCGGTCAGATCGGCGCCCGAGGGAAAGGTGTCCTCGGTGAAACCGCGGGTGAGATCCACGACGACGACGGCGGGACGGCTGCCCCGGCGGACCGGTGCGCCGAATCCGGCCCGCTCGTAGGTGCGGTCGGTCCCCTCGCCGTGGACGCCCCCGGTCACCGGATCCTCCCCGCCGCGCGTAGCTGCTTCTCCTGGGTGGTCAGCCGCCCCAGCAGCCAGCCCTCGAACAGCCCGAAGGCGAACGCCGCGGCCAGCGGCCCGTACTTGGTGAGCACCGGACCGGCGATCAGCGACAGCCCGTCGAGTTCGGTGTCCGCCGCGGGGGCGGCCGCCGGTTCCGGGGACCCGGGCGCGGCCGGGGAGACCGGCGGACCCGCGGCCCGGTCCCCGTCCAGCAGCCCGCCCAGGTTCTGTGCGAACCGCTGGAGGATCCGGTCGGAGACCGCTCCGATCGCGCCCTTGCCGAACTGGGCGATCTTGCCGCGGATGACGAGGTCGGTGGAGATCTCCAGCCGGGCGCCCTCGGCGGCCTCCGCCACCTCCAGGGTGACCTCGGCCTCCGCGTCGCCGTTGCCGTGCTCGTCCGCGCCCCGTGCCTGCACCCGCAGCCGCCGCCGCGCGGTGTCGACCTCCAGGAAGCGGACGGTGCCCGCGTAGGCGGCCGTGATGGGGCCGACCCTGACCTTCACCCGGCCGCGCCAGGTGTCGCCGTCCCGGCCGTCGAGCGTGGCGCCCGGCATACACGAGGCCACCCGCTCCACATCGTTGACGAGGGCGAACACCGCGTCCGGCGGCGCCGGGACCGGGACCGTGTTGGACAGGTGCATCTACGTCTCCTTCCGGCGCCGGGCGGCGCAGTCGTCGATCGCCTCGACGATGGTCTGGTAGCCGGTGCAGCGGCACAGGTTGGACGCCACGACCTCGCGGATCTCCTCCTTGGTCGCCGCCGGGCGCTCGGCGAGGAACCCCTCGGCGAGCATCAGGAACCCGGGGGTGCAGAATCCGCACTGGAGTCCATGGTGTTCGGTGAACGCCCGCTGCAGATCGCCCAGTTCGCCGTCCTCGGCGAGGGACTCGACGGTGCGGATCCGGGCGCCCTCGGCCTGGGCGGCGAACATCAGACAGGCGCGGGCCGGAGCGCCGTCGACCAGGACGGTGCAGGCGCCGCAGATGCCGTGTTCGCATCCCACATGGGTGCCGGTCAGCAGCAGGTCATGGCGGAGGGCGTCGACGAGGGTGCGGCGCGGCTCGATCAGCAGCTCGTGGCGTTCGCCGTTGACGTCGAGCGTGATGAGCTGCCGCTCCCGCGGGGCGGTGTCGGTCATGAGAGGTGCTCCACGGTCCGGCCGAAGGCCCGCTGCACGGTCTCCGGGGTGATGGGGGTGGTGTCCAGTTCGGTTCCGGTGGGCCGCAGGGCGTCGTTGACCGCGTTGAGCACGGCCGCGGGCGCCCCGATGGTGCCGCCCTCGCCCGCGCCCTTGGCGCCGGTCTCGGTGAAGGCGCACGGCGTCTGGAGATGGCGGATCAGCACGTCCGGGATCTCGTGCGCGGTGGGGACCTTGTAGTCCATGAAGCTGGTGGCCGACGGTTCGCCCTGGTCGTCATAGGTGACCTGCTCGAACAGCGCGCCTGCGATGCCCTGGGCGATACCGCCGCGGCACTGGCCCTCGACCACCTGGGGGTTGATCGCCACTCCGCAGTCCTCGACGCACAGGTACGCCAGGATCTCCACCTGACCGGTGCCCGGGTGCAGTTCCACCACCACCCCGTGGGTGGCGTTGGAGAACGTGCCGTCGTTGAACACGTCGAAGGTTGCGGTGGCGGACAGCCCCGGCTCCACGTCCTTGGGCAGCAGATGCGCCTTGAGGTAGGCGATGTCCGCCAGTTCCGGGAAGCCCACCACCTCCCCGGTCCCGTCCCGCCTGCGGATCCCGCCGGTCACCAGCTCCACCGCGTCGGGGGACAGCTCCCAGCGGGCCGCGGCGATCCGGCACAGCTTCTCGCCCAGTTTCGCCGCGGCCAGCCGGACCGCGCTGCCCCCCACCGCGATGGACCGGGAGGCGAAGGTCCCCCAGCCGTAGGTGACGCGGTCGGTGTCGCCCTGGTGGATCCGTACCTTGGTGATGTCCAGGCCGAGTTCATCGGCAACGATCTGGGCCATCGTGGTCTCGTGGCTCTGCCCGTGGCTCATCGTCCCGGTGGTCACCACCACCGCGCCACTGGTGTCCATCCGGACCTCGGAGATGTCGAAGCCCGGGACCACCTCCATCTTGCGCTGCGCGAACGCGGCCGAGCCGTAGCCGGTGCGCTCGCTGAAACACGCGTAGCCGATACCGAGATGGCGTCCCTCGGCCGCCGCCTCCTCCCGGGCCGCGTACCAGCCCTCCTCCCGCACCAGCCGTTCGCACAGGTCCAGCGACTCACGGTAGGAGCCCGGGTCGTAGGTGATGCGGTTGACACCGGTGTAGGGGAAGTCGGTGATGACGTTGCGCCGCCGGATCTCCACCGGGTCCATCCCCAGCTCCCGGGCGGCGCGCTCGAAGAGCCGCTCCATGACCATCACGTACTGCGGTCTGCTGACTCCGCGGTACGGCGCGGTGGGCGCCTTGTTGGTGGTCACCGCACGACCGCGGACCCGGTAGGCGGGCACCTTGTACACCCCGGGCATCTCGGCGGAGGCCATCAGCGGTTCGATCCCGGCGGTGAACGGATAGCAGGAGTAGGCGCCCATGTCGCATACGACATCGGCGTCCAGCGCCAGGATCCGGCCGTCCGCGTCGAAGGCGGCGCGTGCGTCGTAGTGCTGCTCCCGGGCGAGGAACGACGCGGTCAGCGCGTCCTTGCGGTCCTCGATCCACTTGACCGGGCGGTCCAGTCGCAGCGCCGCCGCCGCCACCGCGATCTCCTCCCGCCCCACCACGCACTTGAGCCCGAAACCGCCGCCCATGTCGGGGACGACCACCCGCACCGCGCGCTCGTCCAGCCGCAGGCAGCGCGCGGCCACCGTGCGGACCTGGTGCGGCACCTGGGTGCAGGTCTGCAGCAGCAGCTGGTCCTCCCGGGCGTCCCAGCTCGCCACGGCGCCCCGGGTCTCCAGCGGCAGGGCGTTCTGCCGTCCGGTGCTCGCCCGGACCCGCACCACGTGCGGGGCGCCGTCGAAGACGGCGTCGATGCCCTCGGTGGCGAACATCGACACGTCCAGCAGGGTGTTGAGCGGCGCCTCGTCGTGCACCAGGGGTGCACCGGGGGCGAGCGCCCGGGCCGCGGAGACCACCGGGGGGCGGGGCTCGTAGGACACCTTCGCCGCCTCCAGGCCGTCCTCCGCGGCATAGGCGTCGCGGGCCACCACGACGGCAAGCGGCTCGCCGACGAACCGGACCCGGTCCCGGGCCAGCACCGGCATCGCGGTGGCGACGAACTCGGAGGCCGGACGTCCCAGCCGGGCGGTGATGTCGCCCAGCTCCAGGTCCTCGGCGGTGAACGCGGCCACCACACCGGGGACGTCGAGCACCGCCGACAGATCGATCCCGGTGACGGTCGCGTGGGCCACGGTGGCGCGGACGAACTGCGCGTGCAGCATGCCCGGCAGCTGGATGTCATCGGTGAACCGGCCGCGGCCGGTGAGCAGCCGGGGATCCTCCCGGCGGCCGACCGACGCGCCGATCCACGCCCCGCCGGGGGCCGTCGGGCCGCCGTGCCCGGTGGCCCGCTGGTGTGCCGCAGTGGTGTCGTTCACGTCGTTCACGTCGTTCACCGGGAAACCGCCTCCTCGCAGGCGCGCCGTACCAGTTCGCGGATGAGTGCGGCGCGGTAGTCACCGTCGCCGGACGCGCCGTCCGGCGGGCCGGCCGCCGCCGCGGCGGCCCCGGCACACGCGGTGAACAGCTCGGGACCGGCCGGGCCACCGCGCGCCAGTACCGCTTCCGCCTCCGGGGAGCGGACCGGCAGCGGCGCGACACCGCCCAGCGCCACCCGGCCGCCGTGCACCGCGCCGTCCCGCAGATCGAGCGCCACCACGGTGGACACGGTCGCGAAGTCCCCCCGCCGCTCGGCGAACTCGGTGAGCGCCGCGTACCGCGCCGGACGCGGGAAGACCACTTCGACCAGCAGCTCGTCGGGGTCGAGGGCGGTGGTGTAGTAGCCCTGGAAGAAGCCGGCGGCCGGGATCCGGCGTTCACCGTCCGGTCCCAGGGCCACCATCTCGGCGTCCAGCGCCACCGCGAGCAGACACCACTCGGCGGTGGCGTCGGCGTGCGCGATGCTGCCGCCGACGGTGCCGCGGGTGCGGATCGGCAGATGGCCGACCCACTCCATCGCCGCGCGCAGCACCGCGAATCCGCTGCCGAGCCGCTCGCCGGAGGCGGTCTCCACCGTGTGGTGGGTGGTGAGCGCCCCGACACGCAGCGCCCCGTCGGGGCCGGTGCGCAGGTAGTCGAGCTCCCTCAGTCCGCCGACGTCGACCAGGTGGCGGGGCCGGGCGAGCCGGAAGTTCATCATCGCGACCAGGCTCTGGCCGCCCGCGATGACCTTCGACTCATCACCGAGCTCGGCCAGCAGCCGGGTGGCGCCGACGGCGTCACGGGCCCGGTGGTAGATGAACGGGGCGGGCTTCATCTCTCTCCTGTCGTGTGGTGCGGTCCCTCGCCGGTCAGGCGCGGACCGCCTCCTCGGGAGCGGGGCGGACCGGGGCGGCGGTCGCCTCACCGGTCTCGTCCAGCGCCCGGCCACGGGTCTCGGGAGCGGCCACGGCCATCCACACCACCGCGGCCAGTACGGCCAGCCCCAGCACCGCGAAGGTCAGCGGCAGTCCGAGCACCGGCCACATCAGCGAGCCGAACAGCATCGGCGCGAATCCGGTGAGCACCCGGCTGACCGAGGAGGCCCAGCCGAAGCCACTGGCCCGCAGCGCGGTGGGGTACAGCTCGGACACGTACGCGTACATGGCCGGGATGGTCAGCTGCATCAGGAAGCCGAACACCGCGATGGCGACCAGCGGCGCCGTCGGCATCTTCATCACCATCGCGAAGACCACCAGCGCGAGGGTGGCCAGCGGGGCCGTGACACCGATGAGCCACTTGCGGCCCACGATGTCCACCAGGACGGTCGAGACCAGTACCCCCACGATGCCCACCCCGCTCATCAGCGTGGTGCCGAAGAAGGCGGCGGTGTCGCCCTGGCCCTCCTCCTTGAGGATGGACGGCATCCAGCTCAGCGCCGCGTAGTAGACCAGCATCACGGTGGCGAAGATCAGCCAGGAGGCCGAGGTGATCCGCGGGCTGAACCGCCAGATGCCACGCAGCTGTTCGGTGGCGGCGGCCAGTCCCCGCACCCGCTCGTCGCGCGGCTCGGGGGCCGGGATCACATACGGCTCCACGGGCGCCCCGGTCCTGGCCACCAGATCGTCGATGACCTCCCGGGCCTCCGCTTCCCGGCCCTTCTCGGCGAGGTAGACGGGGGACTCGGGTATGCCGCGCCGCACCCAGAACAGCAGCAGGGCGGGCAGGGTCATGGTGGCCAGCATCCAGCGCCAGTTGCCGTCCAGCGGCAGCATCGCGGTGGACACCACCCCGCACAGCGTCACCCCGACCGGCCACCACACATCGAGCGCGGTCAGCACCCGGCCCCGGTACTTCCTCGGCGAGAACTCGCCCACCAGGGCGTAGTCCACCGGGATACAGCCGCCCAGGCCGACCCCCGCGAGGAAGCGCAGCGCCAGGAACAGCCAGTACGTGGGGGAGAAGGCGGCCAGTACCGAGAACACGGCGAAGATCAGCAGGGTGACGCTGAACGCCCGCTTGCGTCCGATCCGGTCCGCGATGCCGCCCCAGACGATGGCGCCCACGGCCATGCCGATGAGATTGGCGGTGGCCACCAGCCCGCGCTCGGAGAGCGAGAGCCCGAACTCCTTGCCCAGCAGCGGCATCAGGAAGCCGTTGAGGGCGATGTCATAGGCGTCGAACAGGTAGCCGAGGCCACCGATGATGAAGATCCTGCCCTGGACTCTCCACTTCCATGGGAGATCCTGGACGATCTGACTTCCCGTCTTCACGTGCGCTCCATGGTGTCGTTCGTGTTGAGCACGTGCCGCACCATGGCGGACGTGATCCGGACGCGGGCCCCGGCGGGCCGGGTCAGCGGGCGAACTGGTAGCCGAAGGCCCCCAGATCGGGGTCGTTGAGCGGGGTGCCGCCCCACAGCCAGTCGTAGGAGAGGTCGGACTCCCCGTCGAAGCTGCGGCGCAGCTTCTCGTCCCTGGCCCGCTGCTCCGGCCCGTCGGGGAGGTGGTAGAGGGTCTTGTTGCGCAGGGACGCCTCCTGGACCATCCCGGCGTGCTTGGCCCGCCGGTCGGCGTAGCGGCGCAGCGCCCCGGTGGCGCCGTCGGCGGTGACCGCGCCCAGTTCCTCGGCCAGGACCGCCGCGTCCTCCATCGCCTGCGAGGCGCCCTGGGCCTGGTAGGGGAGCATGGCGTGGCAGGCGTCCCCCAGCAGGGCCACCCGGCCGTCGGTCCACACCGGGTCCCGGCGGCGGTAGTACAGGGCGAAGCAGGTGACGTCGTCCTTGGCCTTCGACAGCATCGCCGGGACCCGGTCGTCCCAGCCGGGGAAGGCGTCCACCAGCTCCCGGGCGGAGGAGACCGCCGTCCAGCGCCGGGCCACCTCCTCGGTGCACGGCACGCACGCCACGACGTTGAGGTGTTCGCCACCGCGGATCATGTAGTGCACCAGATGGCGGTCCGGGCCGTACCAGATGGTGCTCTGGAAGCGGTCCACCAGCCAGCGGGTCGCCGGATCGGCGGCGATCAGCTCGCCCGGGATCAGGGTGCGGAAGGCCATCTCGCCGGAGAACACCAGGGTGTCCGGCGCCCCCATCAGATCGCGCACCCGGGACCGCACCCCGTCCGCGCCGATCACCACGTCCGAGGCGAACCGCCGTCCGTCCTCGGTGACGGCCACCGGCCGGCGCGGCTCGGTGGTGTCCAGCCCGGACACCTTGCTGTCGGTGTGCAGCGCCACCACCGGGCCGGGGCCCGCGGGGTCCACACAGGCGTCCATGATGACCCGGTGCAGATCGGCCCGGTGGTAGTGCCAGTAGGGGGCGTTGAACGCGCTGGTGCAGCGCTCGCCCAGGGAGGTCAGCCCGATGACGCTGCCGTCCTTCCACCGCCGCCGCACCTGGTCCAGGGGTTCGGTGTGGATGGCCTCCAGCCTGTGCCGCAGACCCAGGCCCAGCAGGATCCTGCTGGCGTTGGGCGCGGTCTGGATGCCCGCGCCGACCTCGCCGAGCTCGGGCGCCTGTTCCAGTACGGTGACCCGCAGTCCGCGGTGGCGCAGCGCGAGCGCCGCGGTCAGCCCGCCGAGCCCGCCGCCCACGATGGTGACTTCGTACGACTGAGTGGACGCCACTTCTCCTCCAGCTTCCGAATGCGGTCCGTTCGGCCACGGCCGCGGTGCGATGCGTAGATGCGGGTCAGCGGTCCTGGAGGACGCCGTCCACCACGACGTCGGTGCCGTCGACGGAGACGGTGCAGCCGCGCATGGCGATGTCCAGATGGGCGTAGGACTCGCGGCCCAGCACCGGATGCGGACCGGTGGACCACAGGAAGTTGCCCGCGAAGGCCCGTGCGTCCATGCCCATCAGATCGCCCTTGCCGTACATGGCGGTGGCGAACCAGTCGGCGGTGCGCATCAGTCCCCAGCCCATGTGCGAGAGGCTGCGCGCCCACTGGTCCTGGGCGTCGTCGAAGAAGGTGTTGAGCAGATCCGCCTCGGCGCCGCCGGACACCTTCTCGATGTGCCCGCCCTCGATCCGGAGGGTGACCGGGTCCCGGACGTACTCCTTGAAGGGCAGCAGGATGTCGCCGGGGGCCAGCACGAGCTCCCCGTCGGAGATCTCCGGCCAGCAGAGCACCATGGTGCTGGGCCAGTGGTCCCAGCGGCCCGGATCGTCGGCGAAGCCGCACTGGAACTCGGGCTTGGCGCCGCTGAGCCGGACGGTCAGATCGGTGCCCGCGGCGGAGGTGACCCGCATGGTCTCCGACCGCTTCAGCAGTCCGACCCCCTCCAGGACCTCGTCCTTGTCCTTCGGGCGGGGCAGATTGCGGATGAGCACGTCGGGGGCGTCACAGACGAAGATGATGCGGGTGCCGGCCCGGAGGATCTCCTGCTGGACGGGGGCGTGGATGAAGCCCTCCTGGGTGAGGTCGACCACCAGGTCGGCCGATTTCAGCAGGTCCTGGGCGGTGGTGTCGGTGAGCACGGAGGTCAGTCCGGGCCCGGCGCCGGTGTGGGTGCTGGGCATCGGGGCGGGGCTGCCGCCGGGAACCGTGGCGGCGATGACATGGGCGCCGCACGCCTTCGCGGCGCCGAAGGCGGCCGCGACGTAGTCGCCGCGGCTGGCGGGTTCCGCGAGGACGACCACATGCTCCCCTTCGCGGAGCTTGCACAGCTCCAGCTCACGGGTGAAGGCGTCGAGGAGGTCGACGGAGGAAAGATCGAACACGGGGTCCCTCCAAGGACTGATGGGTGGTACCAGACAGCGCCGGGGGCGGCCGTCCCGGTCGGTGCGGGGGACGTGGACCGCGGGGACGCGAGGGGAGGATTCCGGGAAACGACGGAGGACGGGCAGAGGCAACAAGTCGATATATCGGCACACCGACACATCGACCGAACAGACCGGTCTCGACCCGTGGAACCGGGTCTGAGCAGCGGTTTCGCAGGGGCGCTAGGGGCCCGATGGAGATAATCCGAACACGTACTATCTCGGTTTGGCAAGGGGTCGTACCCGGACTCGGGGCCGTTATTTCCTGAGGATCCATCAGCTTCGGGGCGTTTTCCGAGGTCGTCCCGGGGATGTGCGGAAGCGCGTCTTCCGCTGTTTCCCGTCCGGCGGCGGGGGCACCCGCGGGGCGGCCGGAGGAGTGCCGATGGCAGACGCGACCGAGGGGGATGCGGTCCCGCGCGGGCGGCCGGGCGGCCCGCGCGGAGTCGGCGAAGCGGGCGGGATGACCGCCGCCGTGGCGTTGACGGTGGCCACCGGCGCCATGGACGCGATCAGCTTTCTGGCCCTGGGCGGTGTCTTCACCAGCGTCATGACCGCCAATCTCTCCCTGCTCGGCCTGTCGACCGGTGCCCATGACGCCACGCTCGCCCGGGACGCCGCGGTGGCGCTGTGCGGCTACGTCATCGGTGCGCTGATGAGCGGGCGGATCATCCGGGGCCGCGGTACGGCCCGGCGGGCCCGCTGGGCCCTGGCGGGTGAGCTCCTCGCCCTCGGTGCGCTGTGGGCGGTCTGGGGCTCCGCAGGGGGCCATCCCTCCGGCGGTCGTCAGCTGGCGCTGCTCGCCGTGGCCGCGCTGGCCATGGGCGGCCAGAGCGGGCTGGTGCGCGCGATCTGCCCGCCGGGGTTCTCCACCACGTATCTCACCGGCATCCTGACCGGACTGCTGGTCGAGGTGGCCCGCAGCGGCCGGGCGCGCTGGGCGGACCTGTCCCTGCTGGTGGCGCTGGTGGCCGGAGCGGCCTGCGGCGGTCTGCTGGTCACCAACGCGGCCCGAGCGGCGCCCGCCCTGCCGACCGTACTGGTCGCCCTGGTCCTGCTGGCCTCGCTCACCCCGCTGGCCAGGGACGCCGACGGCCGGCTCTGGCCGCACCAGCGCTGACCGCGCGGCGCGGACGGTGACCGGCCGCGGCGGCCGACCGGCGGACGGCCCGTCCGGGGAGCCCGTCGCCACGGTCGGCGCGGAGCGCACCTGCTCCGTGTCGGCGGGCGCTCGCCGCGCGATCTTCCGATCCGGTGGGCCCTCGAACCGGTCCCCCCGGTCGCCTCGCTCGATCCGTGTGCCGAAAGCCGGTCGCGCGTCGCCGCCGGGCGCAGGGCCGTTCGGCGCGTGGCGGGCCGCGCTCAAGGGTCCGGCCGCCGGGCGGCGTTGGTAGGTGGCTCGATCGGCGCCCCGGTCCCGCGGGGGACCCCGTGAGGTTGGGTGACGGTTGCTCTTCCGGGCCGCTGCTCCCGGTGTCAGACTCCTTTCCGTGACCGACTTTGACATGCTCGTGATCGGGTCCGGCCCCGGCGGACAGAAGGCCGCCATCGCGGCAGCCAAGCTCGGTCGCCGGGTGGCCGTCGTCGACCGTCCCGACATGGTGGGCGGGGTCTCCCTGCACACCGGGACCGTGCCCTCCAAGACCCTGCGTGAGGCGGTGCTCTATCTCACCGGGCTGACCCAGCGGGATCTGTACGGTCAGAGCTACCGGCTCAAGGAAGAGATCACCGTCGCGGATCTGACCGCCCGCACCCGCCATGTGGTGGGCCGTGAGGTGGAGGTCGTCCGCAGTCAGCTCACCCGCAACCGTGTGTCGCTGTTCTCCGGCACCGGACGGTTCGTGGACGACCACACCGTGGCCGTGGTCGATCCGGAGGGCCGGGAGCAGTTGTTGACGGCACGTCATATCGTCATCGCCACCGGGACCCGCCCGGCCCGTCCGTCGAGCGTGGAGTTCGACGAGCGGACCATCATGGACTCGGACAGCGTCCTGAACATGGAGCGGGTGCCGCGCTCGATGGTGATCGTGGGGGCCGGGGTGATCGGCGTCGAGTACGCCTCGATGTTCGCGGCCCTCGGCAGCAAGGTCACCGTGGTCGAGCAGCGCGACGGCATGCTGGACTTCTGTGACGTCGAGATCGTCGAGGCGCTGAAGTACCGGCTGCGCGACCTCGCCGTCACCTTCCGCTTCGGCGAGACGGTCGCCGCCGTCGAGCGGCATCCGCGCGGCGCGCTGACCGTGCTGGAGAGCGGGAAGAAGATCCCCACCGAGGCGGTGATGTACTCCGCGGGCCGCCAGGGCCTCACCGACGGGCTCGATCTGGAGCGGGCCGGGCTGGCGGCCGACCGGCGCGGCCGGATCGCGGTGGACGAGCACTACCGCACGACCGTCCCGCATATCTACGCCGTGGGCGATGTCATCGGCTTCCCGGCGCTCGCCGCCACCTCGATGGAACAGGGCAGGAGCGCGGCGTACCACGCGTGTGACGAGCCGGTGAACCCGATCCACGACCTCCAGCCCATCGGGATCTACACCATTCCGGAGATCAGCTTCATCGGCCGGACCGAGGACCAGCTGACCGAGGCGCGGGTGCCCTTCGAGGCCGGGGTGTCGCGCTACCGCGAACTGGCCCGGGGCCAGATCGTCGGTGACTCCAGCGGCATGCTGAAACTGCTGGTGTCCCCGGAGGACCGGCGGCTGCTCGGCGTGCACTGCTTCGGGACCGGTGCCACCGAGCTGATCCATATCGGCCAGGCGGTCATGGGGTGCGGCGGCACGGTCGACTATCTGGTGGACGCGGTGTTCAACTACCCGACGTTCGCCGAGTCCTACAAGGTGGCCGCCCTGGACGCGACCAACCGGATACGGGAGATCGAGCACCTGCGGGAGTGAACCGCGCCCGCGCCGTCCGCCGGGGCGGCGCCACCGGCGCATCCGGCACCACCGATGCATCCGCGGCCCGGGGCGGGCGCCGGTGGCCCGGCCCATGGATCAAGCCTGATACATCCCTTTTGGGATACTGGGAGGCAGATCGGGAGGAGGGCCGAGATGACCCGCGCAGTCGGTATCGACCTGGGAACGACGAACTCGGTGGTGTCCGTCCTGGAGGGCGGTGAACCGACCGTCGTCACCAACACCGAGGGCGCCCGGACCACCCCCTCGGTGGTGGCGTTCGCCAAGAACGGCGAGGTGCTGGTGGGCGAGGTCGCCAAACGGCAGGCGGTGACCAACGTCGAGCGCACCGCCCGGTCCGCCAAGCGCCACATGGGGGACGCGGGGTGGCGGTTCCCGGCCACGGGTGACATCGACGGCAAGCGCTACACCGCCCAGGAGATCTCCGCCCGGGTGCTGCAGAAGCTCAAGCGCGACGCGGAGGCGTACCTCGGTGACGATGTCACGGACGCCGTCATCACCGTCCCGGCGTACTTCAACGACACCCAGCGCACCGCCACCAAGGAGGCGGGTGAGATCGCCGGGCTGAAGGTGCTGCGGATCATCAACGAGCCCACGGCCGCGGCCCTGGCGTACGGCCTGGAGAAGGACGACCAGACCATCCTGGTCTTCGACCTCGGCGGCGGCACCTTCGATGTCTCCCTGCTGGAGATCGGCGACGGGGTCGTCGAGGTCAAGGCCACCAACGGTGACACCCACCTCGGCGGCGACGACTGGGACCAGCGGATCGTCGACCATCTCATCAAGCAGTTCAAGAACGGGTACGGGGTGGACCTGTCCAAGGACAAGATGGCGGTCCAGCGCCTCCGTGAGGCGGCCGAGAAGGCGAAGATCGAACTGTCCGCGGCCAGTGAGACCGCGATCAACCTGCCCTATGTCACCGCCTCGGACGAGGGCCCGCTGCACCTGGACGAGAAGCTCACCCGCTCGCAGTTCCAGCAGCTCACCGAGGACCTCCTGGAGCGCTGCAAGGCCCCCTTCCACCAGGCGGTCCAGGACGCCGGGATCAAGACCTCCGCCATCGACCACGTGATCCTCGTCGGCGGCTCGACCCGTATGCCCGCGGTGACCGGCCTGGTCAAGGAGCTGACCGGCAAGGAGGCCAACAAGGGTGTGAACCCGGACGAGGTCGTCGCCATCGGCGCGTCCCTCCAGGCCGGTGTGCTCAAGGGTGAGGTCAAGGACGTCCTGCTGCTGGACGTCACTCCGCTGTCCCTCGGTATCGAGACCAAGGGCGGCATCATGACCAAGCTGATCGAGCGCAACACCACGATCCCGACCAAGCGCTCCGAGGTGTTCACCACGGCCGAGGACAACCAGCCGTCCGTGCAGATCCAGGTCTTCCAGGGGGAGCGGGAGATCGCGGCGTACAACAAGAAGCTGGGGATGTTCGAGCTCACCGGTCTGCCCCCGGCGCCCCGCGGGGTGCCGCAGATCGAGGTGGCCTTCGACATCGACGCCGACGGGATCATGCATGTCTCCGCGAAGGACCTGGGTACCGGCAAGGAGCAGCGGATGACCGTCACCGGTGGCTCCGCGCTGCCGAAGGACGACATCGACCGCATGATGCGCGAGGCCGAGCAGTACGCGGAGGAGGACCACGAGCGCCGTGAGGCCGCCGAGACCCGCAACCAGGCCGAGCAGCTCGTGTACCAGACCGAGAAGCTGCTCCGGGACCAGGGCGACAAGGTTCCGCAGGACGCGCGGGACGAGGCCGGGACGGCCGTCGCGGATCTGAAGGAGAAGCTGAAGGGCGAGGACATCACCGCGATCCGGGAGGCCACCGAACGCACCGCGGCGGCCGGACAGAAGATCGGCTCCGCGCTCTACGCGCAGGCGCGCCCGCCGTCCGACGGCGGAGGAGGGCCGGCAGGGCCGGAAGGCGCCGGTGACGGTGGCGGCAGCGGCCCGGCGGGGTCGGACGACGAGGTCGTCGACGCCGAGATCGTCGACGAGGACAAGCCCCCGGGTGGTGGTGGCTGACCTGCGCACACGGCCCGTGCCCGCACGATCCTGCCGGTGGTTCGCCGCGAAGGGGTCGTAGCGCAAAACGGGAGCATTATGAAAATATTGGGTACCGAGTACCTCAAGGATGTACGCGTGAGCAACGGGACCAGTGAGACCGGCTACGACGACATACGGCTCGACCGCACGGGTCAGGCCGAGGCATTCGATGCCATAGGCGCCCGCTACGACGAGGCGTTCCCGCACAAGGACGGGCAGCTCGCCGCCGGTGAGTGGCTGATCGGAAAGCTCCCGGCCGGATCCCGGGTGCTGGACCTGGGCTGCGGCACCGGGCTGCCGACCGCGCGCCAGCTGACCGACGCGGGGCTGCGCGTCGTCGGCGTCGATCTGTCCGCCGGAATGGTACGGCTGGCCAGGGAGTATGTCCCCGGCGCGGAGTTCCACCGGCTGGACCTCGCTGATCTGCGCCCCGGCGGCCTCCATGACCTCGGCCGTTTCGACGCGGTCGCCGCCTTCTTCTCCCTGCTCATGCTGCCGCGGGCCGAGATCCCGCACGCCCTCGGCACCATCCGCCGGCTGCTGGTCCCCGGCGGCCTGTTCGCCCTGTCGATGGTGGAGGCCGATGTGGACGACTACGCCATCCCGTTCCTCCACCGCACCATCCGTGTCTCCGGCTATCTGCGGGAGGACCTGCGCCGGGTCACCGAGACCGCCGGTTTCGAGATCCTCGGGGAGACCTCCTACAGCTACGCCCCGGCGACCTCGGACGTACCCCCCGAGGAGCAGCTCTTCCTCCACTGCAGACGGGGCGGCTGACACCGCTCGGCCGCCCCGGCGTGGCCCCCACCGGACGGAAACGACTCGTGTGATTGCGCACCCCCCTCCCCCCGAAGGCCCGGACCACCCCACCGGCCGGGCGCAGGGGAGGGCCGCGCTCCGGGGCCGCGGCCAGCAGCCCCCGGCCGCCGGACCCGGCGGCCCGCCACCGCAGCCACCGCCCCAGCGCGGCCGGGGCACCCCGCCGCCAGGGACCCCCGCGGAGCGGACCCGGGACGAGACCCCGTACGGGCCGCAGTCGCAGACCGACCGGCTGCGCTACCTCGACACCGCGACCCGGCAGATCGCCCGCGGAATGGACCTCGACGAGACGCTGCGCGAGCTGTGCCGGGCCGCCGTCCCCGACTTCGCCGACGCGGCCGTGATCCATCTGCGGGACCCGCTGCCCGCCGGGGACGACGATTCCCCCGGCCCCCTGGTACTGCGCCCGCACTCCACGGGACCGATCGGCGCGGTCGATCCGGACCCCGCGCCCTGTGGCACCCCCGGCGTGATCACGGCCGCCACCGGACTGCCCCCCACCGGACCCGTACCCCCCGACGCCACCCGCCGGACGATCAGCGGCGGCCTCGCCGACCTGCTGAACGGTGGACGGCCCGCCTTCTGCGACAGCCCCGCGGTGGCCGCCGCCGCGGCCGAGCTGCTCGGCCCGGACGCGGGCGGCCCCGGCACCCTGCCGCCCGGCCGACGGCTGATCATCGCCCCGTTGCGCGGCCGCCGCCATGTGCTGGGCGCCGCCGTACTGGTGCGCCACGCCGACCGTCCGGCCTTCACCGGGGACGATCTCCTCGTCGCCTCCCAGCTCGCCACCCACACCGCCCTGGGCATGAACAAGGCGGTGCTCTACGGACGCGAGGCGTCCGTCGCGGACGCCCTCCAGCGCACCATGCTCCCGTCCTCGCTGCCCGAGCCGATGGGCGTCCGGCTGGCCAGCCGCTATCTGCCCTCCTCGAAGACGGCCCGGATCGGCGGCGACTGGTATGACGCGATTCCGCTCCCCGGGAACCGCGTCGCGCTCGTCATCGGCGATGTGATGGGCCACTCCATGACCTCGGCCGCCATCATGGGCCAGCTGCGCACCACCGTGCAGACCCTCGCCGGACTCGACCTGACCCCCGACGAAGTGCTGCACCACCTCGACGAACAGGCCGAACGGCTGGGCAGCCAGCACATGGCCACCTGTCTCTACGCCATCTACGACCCCATCGCGCACCGGCTCCAGGTGGCCAACGCGGGCCATCCGCCACCGGTGCTGCTGCACCCCGAGGGCCGCGGCGAGGTACTGCGGGTGCCGCCCGGCGCGCCCATCGGGGTGGGCGGCGTCGGCTTCGAGACCGTGGAGATGTACGCGCCCACCGGCGCCACCCTGCTGCTCTACACCGACGGACTGGTCGAGTCCCGGGAGACCGATGTGTGGACCGGCGTGGAGCTGCTGCGCGACCGGCTGCACGCCACCGCCCTGGTGCTCACCCCGCCACCGCTGGAGCTGCTGTGCGACGCGGTGGTCGGCGGGGTCGGCCCCGGCAGCGAACGCGACGACGACATCGCCCTGCTTGCCGCCCGCTTCCACGGGATCCCCTCGTACAACGTGGCGTACTGGTTCCTGGAGCCCGAGACGCGGACCCCCGGCCGGGCCCGGGGGCTCACCCGCAGAACACTCCAGCGCTGGCGGCTGGAGTCCCTGCTGGAATCCACCGAACTCATGGTCAGCGAGGTGGTGACCAACGCCGTGCGCTACGCCAGCCGTCCGCTGTCGCTGCGGTTGCTGCGCACCGATGTGCTCCGCTGCGAAGTGGGCGACGACTCACCCTTCGTGCCCCGGATGCTGCACGCCCGGCCCGGCGACGAGGGCGGCCGGGGGCTGTTCCTGGTCAACCAGCTCGCCCAGCGCTGGGGCGCCACCCGGCTGAGCACCGGCAAGGTGGTCTGGTTCGAACAGCAACTGCCCAAGGGCCGCCGGATGGAGATCCCCGACGACTGAGGCCCGGCGGCGCCTGCCGGGCCCCGCGCCGGTCACTGCTTGCGCGGCGGTTCCCCGCGCGGTGCCGACACCTCCAGCAGCTCCGCCCGGCCGGTCCGGGTCAGATGCAGGATCGGCACCGCCTTGTTCCGCGGATTGCCGTCGTTCCGGAAGGAGATGAACCCGCTCGCCCCCGCCACCTGCTGCCGGCCGTCCATCTGATGGAACATCCGGGCCACCGCGTCCCCGGTCACCTCGCCCTGCCAGCCCGCCGCCATCTGGATGCCGTGCGCCGCGGTCAGCACCGCGTCATGCGCCATGATGGCCTGCCCGTCGTACCGGGGGTCATTGGGGAACCAGCGGTCCAGTGAGCCGTCCGGCTGGAAGTGGCGGGCCGACGGACCGGAGACATGGAGCGGATCCTGGCGCCACATGTCCGGATGGGCCAGACCCGTGTACAGCACCCGCACCCCGCTCTCGGCGGCGTGCGCGAGCTGCCGCGCGGTGAGGTTGGAGGTGTCGTCGCCCGCGATGACGGTGAACTTCCGCCCCTGGCAGGGCCGGTTGGCCAGGGAGTCCAGGAAGCGGGTGAGATGGCGGCCGCGGCCCGCGAAGTAGACCACCTGTGGCTTCTGGTCGCACAACTGCCCCGGCATATAGCGCAGTTCGTTCTGCCAGGCGCTGCGCACCGAGGAGTCGTAGGTCATCCGGTCCGCCACCAGCCGGTGGCCCTCGGTGTCCTGGAAGACATCGGTGAAGGCGTCGCCCAGCGTCTTGGCGTAGTAGTTGCTCTCCGCGTCGTCCTGCACCACCACCGCGGTGCGGATCTTCTGCTGCTTCAGATAGGCCGACGCGGCCTGCGCCTCGTCCACGTTGGTCGGCGAGACCCGCACGAAACCGTTGATCCCCTTGATGTTGGTGGCCGTCATGGTGCTGGCCACCAGTGCGAGACCGTGGTCGGACAGCCGGCGCAGCGCCTCCAGGGTCCGGTCGGTGCTCGGCCCCAGCCCGGTCACCGCCACCAGGTTGTCGGGCGCGCCGATGCGCCCGATGAGCTCGTCGGTGGTGTGCGCCCAGTGGGCCGCGTTGCTGCCGGTGTTGGCGATCAGCAGCTTGATCTTGGGGGTGGAGGACAGATCGCCGCGGTTGTGCCGGTACTGCGCCAGATAGGCGCCCTCCAGCTCGTGGCGGACCGACTCCTCCGAGTTGCTGTCGTCGTCGGTCAGGGTGAAGGAGGTCATATAGGCGACGCTGACGTACGGATCCTTGTCGGCACCGGCCGTCACCCGGTCGTTCTCCGCCTTGATCTTCTCCTCCACCGCGCCGAGATGACCGGCGAAGGCGTACGAGCCGTCGGTGACGCCCACGCACTCGTCGCCGTCGCCCAGCTTCACCACGCCCGCCGCGCAGCGCGACCGCTTCTCCTGGATCCAGTGCGCGGTGAGCGGCACCGCCACCGCCAGCACGGCGACGACCACCACCCCCACGATCACCCGCCGCACGATGTGCAGCGGCCATTCGAGTCTGGGCACCGGGCTCACCCCTCGCCGGCGGAGGTCAGCGGATGGCGCCAGTGGCGGTATCGCTCCGCCTCGTTGAACAGGGCCACGATGTCGTTCCTCCTCAGCCGGGACAGCTGGTTGAAACCGTCGGCGAGCACCCCGCCCAGCCGTCTGCCGGGGTCGGCGAGCGGATCGCTCCACACCCAGCGCGCGGTGATCAGCTCCCGGATCACCGACACGGCGGTGACCGCCTCCGGAGGGTTCTCCGGGGCCAGCGCCGCGAGCAGGTCCAGCGGACCGCCCGCCGCCGGGAACCGCCCGGGTGCGGCCGTGATGATGTTGAACTCGCTGATCCACTGGGCCGCGGGCACCGCGGGGAACCGCGCCACCAGATACCCCGTCACCTCGTCGATCCGCTCCGCGGCCAGCCGGTGGTACATCTCGTGCACCGTGCGCCCCTCGGCCCGGAAGTGCTCGGCCAGCAGCTCGTGCACGGTGTCCCAGTCCCCGGGGCGTCCGGCCAGCCGCCACAGCAGCAGCCGCCGCAGCCACGGGTGGAGCGCCGGGGTCACCGTGCCCGGCGTCAGCAGCAGCCAGCGGTCGCGGATCCCGCCGAACAGCGATTCGCCCGAGGCGAGCAGCCGGGTGCCGACGGACAGGTCGCGGGCGGCCGCGCATTCGGCGAGGGCGAGCCGCTGCCCGGGGTCGAAACCCTTCAGCAGATGGCCGAGGGCGGACTCGGCGAGCGGGCGGGTGTCCTCGCCGTCGCGCAGGGTGCGGTCCGGCAGCGTACGCAGCCAGCGGTCCTGCTCGGAGCCGTCCTCCGCGGGCAGGTCCGACTGCCGGAACACCTCCAGCACCTGGGACACGGCCCGGGGGAGCCCTGCGGTCAGCCGGTGGACGAAGGGCGCGAGCCGGGTGTACGGCGCGAGGTCGGGGTGGTGGCGCAGCTCCAGCTCCATCCGGATGCGCACCTCGTCCAGGTTGAGATCACGCAGCCGCAGCGGGTACCACCAGGTGTCATCGCTGTCACGGGTGGGCCGGTGCTCCTCCCAGTCGCCCAGCGAGGCCCGGTCGGGACCGCGCAGCTGCCACGGCCACTGGTCGCCGGTCGCCGGGCCCCAGCGCGGCAGCCAGCGGTTGGAACTGGCCACCACGGTGAGCGGATCGCAGGCCGCGCCCGCCACCACGGCGTCGTCATGGCGCGAGCGGATCAGCAGGTCGAGGAAGCGACGGCCGTACTCCGTATGGGAGTTGTCCAGCAGCAGCAGATACGAGCGCGGCATGAACGAGCGGTCCGCGTTGCTCCGCAGGTCCTCCAGGAAGGCGGAGAACAGCACCTGGTCCAGCCGCTCGAGATCATGGGCGTCGCCCTCATGGCGCCATAAGTTGAGCTCGACCAGGGCCTCCCACGGATCGCGGCTGTGCAGCAGCCGGTGGCCGCCGTACCAGGCGGCGCTGCCGGTGAACTTCCGCCCCGGCAGCCGTCGGCGACCGCGCCGGAGGGCGTCCCGCAGCAGCGCCAGCGCGGCGGTGGACGCACCGTCGGGGGCGCCCACCGCCCCTCCGGCGACCTCGAAGAAGGCGGCCAGGTAGTCGCCGTAACGCGCTTCGGCCTGCTCCTGGAACGCGTCCAGCTCCCGCCGGATGGTGCGCCGCCCCTCTGCCAGGCTGGTCATCCGCAACTGGTGGTCGGAGGCGAGCAGCCCGAGGGTCAGCCGCGGGAAGTGGGAGCGGCGGTAGCGCGGCAGCTTGCGCTCCAACTGGCGGGCCAGCAGGGCCAGGGCGTAGCGCGGCAGCAGCGACTGCTCCCCGCCGAGGTTCACATAGGCGAAGGGGTGCTCGGGGCCGAACCGCTCCATCAGCGCGCTGTGCGCCTCACTGGCGCCGCTGCCGCGCGGACCGAGCAGCATGATCACCGGTCGCTCGGCCTCCGGTGGCAGCCGCAGGCACTCCTCGGCCAGACTGATGATTCCGCTCCGGCCTCTGAGGCCGACACCCATCCCCGACTCCCCCACGCGCCCCCGCCCCCCGTCAACTACGCTGAGTTTACCCGCGTTCACCCATTCTGATCCGGTCTGTGCTCCGGACATCCGCTTCCGGTGGGTCAGCGCCGGAAGATCTCCAGCCGGGACGGCGCGTTCCGGGCGGGCTCCGGCAGCCGCAGCGGACGCCGCCCCGGGGTGAGCGAGCCCAGCAGGCTCGGATGGTGTGCGCCGGTGCATCCGGGTGCGGTGCCCGGCAGTCCATGGGCGGTCAGGAAACCCAGCACGGCGAACGCGTACGCCTCCTTCGCGTCCGCCGGGAGGCCGAGGTCGTCGGAACACCGCAGCGCGATCCCGTCCAGGGCCCGGTCCAGCGCCGCCATCAGCACGGGGTTGCGGACGCCGCCCCCGGAGGCGATCACCTCGGTGGCGTGCACCGACCGGACCGCGTCCGCCACCGTACGGGCCGTCAGCTCCGTGACCGTGGCCAGGACGTCGTCCGCCGCGACCGGACCGGCCTCGGCCAGGGCGGCCCGCAGGTACGCCGGGTGGAACAGCTCCTTCCCGGTGGTCTTGGGCGCGGAGCGGGCGTAGTACGGCTCCGTCAGCAGCCGCCCGAGCAGTCCCGGGTGGACCGTGCCGCGCGCCGCCATCGCCCCGTCCGCGTCATAGCCGAGCCGGCCCCCGGTCAGCTCGGTGGCGGCCGCGTCGATGAGGGCGTTCCCCGGGCCGGTGTCGAAGGCCAGCGGCGCGCCGCCCTTGGGCACCGCGGTCAGATTGGCGATACCGCCGAGGTTCAGCGCGGCGCACACCCCGGGCCGTCCGTTCAGCCACAGCGCGTCCACCAGGCTCACCAGCGGGGCGCCCTGACCGCCCGCGGCGATGTCCCGGGAGCGCAGATCGGAGACGACCGGCACCCCGGTGGCCTCGGCGATCCAGGCGGACCGGCCCAGTTGCAGGGTGCCCAGCGCCCGGCCGTCCGCCACCCAGTGGTACACGGTCTGGCCGTGCGAGGCGATGAGGTCCGCCCGCCCGCCGCACAGCTCCCGGGCGGCTCGCGCGGCGAGTGCCGCGAACGCCTGGCCGATCCGGGTGTCGAGCGCGCACACCTCCTCCATGGTGGTCGCCGACGGTGGCAGCGCGGCCCGCAGCGCACCGCGCAGCGCGTCCGGATAGGGATCGCTGACCAGCCCCAGCGGGGCCAGGATCAGGGTGTCGCCGTCGAGGACGAGATCGGCGGCCGCGGCGTCGATCGCATCGTGGGAGGTCCCCGACATCAGTCCGATCACCCGCATGACGTCTCCTTCGGTGTCCGTGGTGTTCCGGGGTCCCGCGGTGTCCCGGTGGTCTCGCGCAGCGCCCCGCGGTGGTGGTCGCCGCGCAGTCCGAGCAGGGCGAGCAGACTGACGGCACAGGTGGCCGTCACGTAGTACGCGGGGATGTCCGCGTCGCCGGTCCGCTGGATGGCCTCGGTGATGATGAGCCCCGCGCACCCGGAGAACACCGCGTTCGACAGCGCGTAGGCGAGCCCCAGCCCGGTGCAGCGGACCCGGGCCGGGAACATCTCGGCGAGCATCGCCGGACCGGGTCCGGCCATCAGCCCGACGGCGGCGCCCGCGACGAACACGGCGGCTCCCCGGACCACGGCCGAACCGTGCGGATCCTGGACCAGGTCGAGCAGGGGGAAGGCGAGCACGGCCACCAGGGCCGCCCCGGTGAGCATCACCGGACGCCGTCCGATCCGGTCGCTGAGCAGCCCCGCCGGGAGGATGGACAGGGCGAACCCCAGATTGGCCACCACGGTGGCGACCAGCGCCTGCCGGAACGAGGCGTCCAGGGTGCTCTGGAGGTAGGAGGGCATGACGACCAGGAAGGTGTAACCGGCCGCGGCCCAGCCCATGACACGTCCGGCCCCCAGCACGACGGCGCGCGCCACCTCCTTCCGGTCCGCCCTCGCCCCGGCCGGTGCCACCGGGGGCGCGGCCCGGAAGGACGGGGTCTCCTCCAGTCTCAGCCGCAGCCACAGCGCGGCGAGCCCCAGCGGCAGCGTGAGCAGGAACGGCAGCCGCCACCCCCAGTCGTGCAGCGCGCGCTCACCGAGCACGGTGGCCAGCACCGCCGCCGCACCGGCCCCCGCGAGCAGTCCCAGCGCCACCGTGAACGACTGCCACGCCCCGTACAGCCCCCGGCGGCCCGGCGGTGCGAACTCCGTCATCAGCGACACCGCGCCGCCGAACTCCCCGCCCGCGGACAGGCCCTGGACCACCCGCAGCAGCGTCAGCAGCCACGGGGCGGCGGCGCCCACCGTGGCGTAGGTGGGCAGCAGACCGATCAGTGTGGTGGCGCCGGTCATCAGCAGCAGCGCCAGGATCAGCGTGGGGCGGCGGCCGATCCGGTCGCCGGCCCGTCCGAACAGCGCGGCGCCCAGGGGCCGGAAGAAGAAGGCGAGCCCGAACGAGGCGTAGGTCTTGACCAGGCCCTCGAGCTCGCTCCCGCCGCTGGGGGTGAAGAAGTTGGCGGCGATGACGGTCGCGAAGTAGCCGTAGACGCCGAACTCGTACCACTCGATGAGGTTGCCGACCGAACCGGCCACCAGCGCGCGGCGCGGAGCGGGCGCGGACACCGGACGGCCGGACCCGGTGCGGTGCGGGAGGGAACCGGCCGGGTCGGGGAGGGGACTGGTCACATCGGGCCCTTTCAGCCGTGCACCGCCGGGCGGGGGACGTGGAGTGGGTACCCCGTGACGGCGGTGGTTACGGCTCGGGGACCTCCAGCGGCTGTTCCGCCCAGACCGTCTTGCGGTCCCCGGCGTACCGGGTGCCCCACCGCCTGCTGAGCTGGGCGATGAGGAACAGACCGCGTCCGCCCTCGTCCAGCCGTCCGGCCCGGCGCAGATGCGGGGCGGCGGCGCTGCTGTCGGACACCTCGCAGATGAGGGCCTCGTTCCTGACCAGCCGCAGTTGAATCGGACCGCCGGCGTGCAGGATCGCGTTGGTCACCAGTTCGCTGACCACCAGCTGGGTGGTGTGCACCAGATGGCCCAGCTCCCACCGGGCGAGCTGCTGGGCGACGTAGGAGCGGGCCCGGGGGACGACCGCGGGCTTCGGGGGCAGTTCCCAGGAGGCGCAGCGGTCGTCGTCCAGCGCCCGGGTACGGGCCACCAGCAGGGCCACGTCATCGGGCGGATGCTCCGGGAGGAGTCCGCCCACCACCGCATCGCACACCGAGTCCAGCGACAGCTCGTGGCAGCCGCCGTCCAGGGCGCCCCGCAGCCGCTCCAGACCGGCGTCGATGTCATGGTCCCGGGACTCCACCAGGCCGTCGGTGTAGAGCACGAGCATGCTGCGGTCGGGCAGTTCGACCTCCGCCCGCTCGAACGGATGGCCGCCCACCCCCAGGGGCGGTCCTCCGGCGGAGTCCAGGAACCGGGTCCGGCCGTTGGGGAAGACCACGGCGGGCGGCGGGTGTCCGGCGCGGGCGAAGGTGCAGCACCGGGTGACGGGATCGTAGACCGCGTAGACACAGGTGGCCCCGAACGCCCAGGTGTCGATGGCCGGTTCGGCGGGCGGCGGCCCTGCCTCGGCGAAGTCCCGGTGCTCATCGGCCTGTTCCGCGATCAGGCGTCGCACATGGGCGTCCACATGGGTGAGCAGATCGTCCGGCGGGAGGTCGAGGTCGGCCAGGGTGCGCACCGCGGTGCGCAGCCGCCCCATGGTGACGGCCGCCTTCATCCCGTGTCCCACCACGTCCCCCACCACCAGCGCCACCCGGGCCCCGGACAGCGCGATCACATCGAACCAGTCGCCGCCGACCCCGGTCCGGCCGCTCGCGGGCAGATAGCGCGAGGCCGCCTCCACGGCCGCCTGTTCGGGCAGCCGCTGGGGGAGCAGACTGCGCTGGAGGGCGAGGGCCGTACCGCGCTCCCGGGTGTAGCGGCGGGCGTTGTCGATGCAGACCGCGGCCCGTGCCACGATCTCGTCGGCCAGCAGCAGGTCGTCCTCCTCGAACGGCTCGGGGCGCTGTCGGCGCAGGAACACCGCCACCCCGAGCGTGCTGCCGCGCGCCCGCACCGGGACCACCATCCAGGAGTGGATGCCCCACACCCGGATGCCCGCGGCCCGCGCGGGATCGTCGGCGAGCCAGGCGGGGACCGGCCCCGGGCCGTTCGCCGACTCCAGCACCGGCTGCCCGGTGGCGAGCGCGCGGGCGAAGGGGGAGTCGGGGGCGGAGGCGTGCACGTCCACGTCCTCCACGGCGGCCACCGCCTCCGGGGAGCCGGGCACGATGGAGCGGTGGGCGGCGCGGCGGAACGCGGCCTCCCGGGTCACCGGGCCGGACGGCGGCTCCTCGCCCTCGAAGACGGAGTCGATCAGATCGACGCAGGCGAAGTCGGCGAGCCGGGGAACCGCCACGTCCGCCAGTTCCTGGGCGGTGTGCAGCAGGTCCAGGGTGCTGCCGATACGGGCGCTGGCGTCGTTCAGCACCGCCAGCCGTTCCCGGGCGCGGGCCTGCGCGGTCACGTCGACCACCGCGTGGCAGACGGCGAAGACGTCCCCGGAGCGGTCCTTCAGGGGGAAGACGGAGTTGCACCAGGAGTGCTCCCGGCCGGGGTCGGCCGGTACCCGGCCGTGCACCTCCACGTCCCCCACCGCGCTGCCGCCCCCGAGCACCCGCCGCTGGAGCGCTTCCATCTCCGTGACCTCCAGGTCCGGCAGCGACTCCCGGAGGGTGCGGCCCATGCGCTCCTCGTCGGTGAGCCCGCTCAGCCTGCGCAGGGCGGCGTTCTGCATCAGACAGCGGCAGTCGGTGTCGTAGACGCTCATGGCGACCGGCGCGTCCGTGCCGAGGCTGTCCAGCAGCGCGCGGCCGACGTCCTGCTGCCGCATCGCCTCCTCGCGGGTCGCCTGCACCAGCCAGTGGCGGCCCCCGTCACCGGGGGCCCACGGCTGCGCCCACAGCACGACGGGTATCTCGCCGCCGTCGCGGTGGCGCAGTACGGCCGCTCTTCCCCCGGGCGCCGTGTACGCCGCCACTCCGTGCGGCGGTTCGGCGCCGTCCGCGAACAGCCCGGCCGCGGGCTGTCCGACGGCCTCTTCCGCGGGAATCCCGAGCAGCCGGTGTGCCCCGAGGCTCCAGCCGGCGAGGACACCCCGCTCATCGACCACGGCGACGGCCTCGGAGACCAGATCGGGGAGATGGTGGGGCCACCCGCGGAAGGTGCTGTCGCCCATGAGATCCGCTTTCGCTCTGCCTCCAGCACGTGAAGCGTAATGTTACTCCGCACCTGCCACGCTAAGCGGAAATAGGCGGATATGCCGGATGTGCATGCCGTCGGTCCCGGATCCCGGATCCCGGCTCCCGGAGTGAGGGCCGGGCCGCGTGCCGTTAATTCACATTTAATCCGGTGAGCGACCTCCGGCGGCCGCCGTCCCGGTGCCAGGATGTATTCATAAATAACGCGTGGTACGGGCGATTCCGTACGGGTGGGGCCGGCGGACAGGAGGAGCGCACCCATGACGTCCTACGCGGGCAGAGGTGTCCATGGCCGGGTGGTCCAGCGGCTCGGCGCCCGGATCGTCGCGGGAGCGCTCGCCGAGGGCGAGATCCTGGATGTGCGTGCCCTCGGCGCGGAGCTGGACGTCAGCCTCACCGTGATGCGCGAGTCCCTGAAGGTCCTCGCCGGGAAGGGACTCATCGACGCGCGCCAGAAACGCGGCACCTTCGTCCGCCCGCGCTCCGCCTGGAACCTGCTGGACGCCGATGTGATCCGCTGGCGGCTGGCCGGGGGAGACGGCGAGCGGCTGTGGCGCGACCTCACCGACGTCCGCGCCGCCGTGGCCCCCGCCGCCGCCCACCGCGCCGCGCTGCGCCGCGGCGACACCGACCTGGCCGCCCTGGAGGCGGCGCTGACCGCCATGGAGCGCGGCCGCGGCGATCCCGCGGCGGAGGCGGCGGCAGCGGCCTCCTTCCAGCACGCCCTGCACACCGCCACCGGCAATGAACTGCTCTCCCGGCTCGAGCTGGTCCTCGCGCCCGCGCCGGACGGACCCGCCCGGCCGGTGCGCGGCCGCGACGGCGCCGGCGACCCCGTGTCCGGCCACCGGCGGGTGCTGGAGGCCGTACGGGACCGGGACGCGCCCCGCGCCGAGGGCGCGATGCTCGACCTGCTCGCCGGGGCGGCCGAGGACACGCCCTAGGCCGTACGCCTGCGCCGTCAGGCGATCCAGCCGTACCCCGGGCGCGGCCGGGGCGACGCCGGCGGCGCGCCCACCCGCTCGATGTCGTGCTCCGCGGCGCGCAGCAGCTGCTCCCCGAGGTCGTGCAGCGCCCGGCCCGCGGCCAGCTCGTCACCGATCGCCGGGACGTCCTCGTCATCGGGGTTGCAGCGTGCCACCCCGCGCCCGGTGAGCGCCGACTCCCCGGTGTCCAGCTCGATCCGCGCCTTCGTCCTGCCCTCGTCCTCGAAGAGGAAGAGGTGCACCCGCCATTCCACTGTGTGCGACATGTCCGCTCCTCACCTTGCACCTGCGTCCGCCGGGCCCGCGGGCACCGGCCGGATCAGCGACGGTTCCTGCCGGACCACGCGGGTTCCACCTCCTTCCACTCTGCCTCCCACCGCGCGTACCGGCCGCGGTCCAGCGCCCGCCGGACCCGGGACCGCGCGGCACAGGTGAGGGCGAGCCCCGCGGCGGCGCTCAGACAGCCGGTGAACCAGCCCACCGTCCGCGCGGTCGAGGGCGAGGCCGGGGCGCGTACCAGCGCCCCGGCACGGTCCACCCACACCAGCACGGCGTCACCCGCCCGAGAACCGCCCGTCACCGTGGCCAGGCCGGAGTGGCGGGCGCCGTCCGGGCCGGTCCAGCGCACCCGCGCCTGCCGGGTCGGCGCCCCCTCCGCCCCGCGCGGTCCGCCCGGCGGGTCCTCGGCCAGCCGCGCGGTGACCCGGTGGCGCGCCGCCTCCTCGGCGTGCACCACCCGCAGCTGTGAGTCGTACGCCGCGCCGGCCACGCTCAGCGCGGCGAACGGGATCCCGCACACCAGCGTCAGCAGGAACAGCGCGGTGCACCAGGACTGGATCCGGTCCGACCGGCGCCGCAGCGGATTCCGCCCCCGGGCCACGGCCCGGGGCCGGTGCGTCCCGACGTCACGTCGCGGTCCATGGGTGTTCATGGTGTGGCCTCCAGCGGGTGCCGGGGTACGGTCGGGGCCGCCGCCTCGCGGGCCGCGGGGACGGCCGTCATCGGTGGACGCCGTTCGGGGTGACGAACGGTTCGGCGCTGCCGTCCAGCCAGGTCTGCCAGTCGGGGGCGCGCAGCGCCGGACCCGCGCGCAGCGGACGGCCCAGCCACGCGGTGACCGGACGGATCCCGTGCAGCGCGTTGACCAGCCACACCTCCCGGCCGTCCAGCGCATGCGGGGTGCATCTGCGGTGTTCGAGCCGCAGCCCGAGCTCCGCCGCGCGCTCCCCGATCAGCGCCGAGGTGACACTCGCGAGCAGTGGCAGCTCCGGGTCCGGCAGACAGAGCACATCGTCCTCCCACCACAGGACACTGGCACCGGTGCCCTCCAGCACCAGCCCGGTGTCCGTGGTGAGCAGCAGTTCCTGTGCGCCGCGCGCCGCCGCCCGCTCGCGCAGATGCGCCAGCAGCGAGAGATCGGGCCCCTTGCGCCGGGGGGCGGCCCGCGGATCGAACTCCTCGGTCAGACACACCGTCACATTGGCCGTCCGGGGTGGTGCCGGACGGATCCGCAGGAACAGCCGGGCCGGTTCCGGGCCCGCCAGTTCCACCCGGGGGAACCAGCGGTCGGTACGCGGCACCATCGTCATCGCGTCCCGCCAGAAGCTCTCGATCCGTGCGGGCGAATCGCCCGTGGCCTCGGTGCAGGCGGCCAGGAAGCGGCGGCGGTGCCGGTCCAGCGCCCGTACCCGTCCGTCGTCCACCAGCCAGGAGTCGGCGGCCAGCACCGCGCTGTCGGGCACCGAGCGCGAGGGCATCAGCCCGCCGTCCTCACGCCACATCAGCGTCCACTGCTTCTGGTCGGGCCGGTAGCCCTGGAGCCCGCCGCCCCACTGCCGCGTCCGTTCACCCATGGGCCGGCGCCCCGCTCAGCACGGGCAGTTCACCGGTGGCCAGCAGCCGCGCGATCTCCAGCCGTCTGACCTTCCAGGTGCGGGTGCGGGGAAGGTCCTCGAAACGGCACTGCACGGGTGACGCCAGCGACGTCAGGTCCCCGGTGGCCCGCAGCCACCGACCGGTGTCCAGTGGGACGTCCCCGCGGGTGCACACCACCGGTACCGCCTCCCGTCCGGGACCGCGGACGATGATCACTTCACGGAGCTCGGCCACCCGTGACAGCAGCTCGTCCTCGACGTCCAGATCGCCTTCGGCCGGGGACACCCCGTCCCCCTCGCGGTCCAGCAGGTACAGCGCGCCCCACCGGTCCCGGTAGCCGGTGTCGCCCATCCGCCACCAGCCCCGGTCCACCTGCCGGGCGTAACTCTCCGGCGCGCCCAGATAGGTGAGGATCCGGCCCCGGGTGCGGACCTCGACCGCCCCCGGCGCACCGGGCGGACACGCGCGCCCGCCCTCGTCGACCACCCGGATCCGGGTGAAGCCGGGGATCCCGGTGCCGACCCGGCGGCAGTGCGCCCGGTCCACGCCCCGCCGGGTGTACCAGCCGAAGGCGATCGGGCCCGTCTCGCCCTGGCCGTAGAGCTGGAGCAGCCGGGGGTCGCGGCGCCGGGACGCGTCCAGCAGCCGCCGCACGGTGCGCGGGTGAACGGTGTCGGAGGGGCAGCCGTAGGAGCGCACCCGGGACAGCGGCGCGCCGGGCGCGTCCGCCAGTTCCTCCCACAGCGCGAAGGTGTGCGGATCCGTCTCGACGACGCCGGGCCGCTGCGCCGCCAGCAGCGGGCCCGCCTGCGCGGGGTCGGGATCGGTGAGCAGCAGCAGCGGACTGCCGAAGTGCAGCAGCACTCCGAGCTGCTGGAGCATCCGGGAGGAGGCGAACGGCAGGTGCAGCGCGGCCGGTTCACCACGGGTGGCCCGGCCCAGCGCCTGCTGCGGCACCAGCCGGTTCCACAGCGTATGCGGTGAGTGCACCTCCAGCCGGGGGATTCCGGTGGCCCCCGGGCCATGGGTGATCAGCGAGGGCTCATGCGGGTGCAGCCGGATGGCCGGACGCCGTGGCACACCGGCCAGCCCCGCCAGCGCCAGGGTCTTCCCCGGCGCCTCGTCCACCGTCAGCACCCCGCGGGCCAGGGTGGTGTCCACCCCGCCGAGGGCGGACAGCAGGGTCTCCCGGTCGGTGATCAGCCAGGGGGCGTGCAGCCGGTCCAGCAGCACCGCCACCACCCCGCCCTCCAGGGCGGGCGACAGCAGCGCCGGAACCGCCCCGATCCGGGAGACGGCACACGCCAATAAGACGACGTCCGCGTTGTCCCGCTTGAGGACGGCCACATGCTCGCTCGGCCGGACCCCGGCCGACCACAGCCGTCCGGCCAGGTCGTCCACCAGATCGGCCAGTTCGGGGTAGCCCAGGTCGGTGCCGGCGCCGGGCGCGATGTCCAGGGGACGGTCGAGGGTGACGCGGACCCGGCCGTGGCGGACCGCGGCCTCCTGGAACGCGAGCCCCGGATAGAACCCGCGCTCGGGGAGCAGCCGTTGCAACATGTCCGGGTCACCTCACCGTTCGAAGTCGGTCGCGGTGGCGGGCGCGGTCCCCACGAGCAGGCCGTCGTGCGCCCCGGCCGCCGGGGCGTGCGGACCGTCGTGGGCTCCGCCGGACCCGGACCGTACGGCGTCGTGGGCGCGCATCGCCGCGGCGGTCTTGAGCAGCATCTCCTCGTACTCCTCGGCGGGGTCGGAGCCGAGGACGACGGAGCCGCCCGCGCCGAGGTGCATCCGGCCGCCGGTGAAGGTGGCCGTGCGGATGACCACGTTGAGATCGGCGGCGCCGTTGCAGCTGAGGAAGCCGATGGCCCCGGAGTACACCCCGCGGGCCTCGGTCTCGAGGGAGTCGATGATCTCCAGGGTGCGTGTCTTGGGGGCGCCGGTCATGGACCCGGCGGGGAAGCAGGACCGTACGCAGTCGACGGCGGAGGTGCCCCGGCGCAGCCGTCCGCGCACCGTGGAGACCAGATGGTGCACGGTGGCGTGGGTCTCGGTGTTCATCAGCCGCGGTACGTACACGCTGCCGGGCTGGGAGACCCTGCCGAGGTCGTTGCGGAGCAGATCGACGATCAGCAGGTTCTCGGCGCGGGGCTTGGGGCTGGTGCCGAGGGCCGCCAGCGCCCGGGCGTCCTGTTCGGCGTCCTCGCCGCGGCCGATGGTGCCCTTGACCGGTTTGGCCTCCGCGAGCCCGTCGGGGGTGATGCGGAGGAAGCGCTCGGGCGAGGCACAGGCCACGTCGATGTCGCCGAAGCGCAGATAGGCGGCGTACGGGGCGGGGTCGGACCGGCGCAGGGCCCGGTAGAAGGCGTAGGAGTCGCCGGGCGCGGGCAGCCAGGCGGAGTCGGTGAGGCAGATCTCGTAGCTCGTCCCGGCGCGCAGTTCGCGCAGCGCGGCGCGGACCGCGGCGGCGTGGCTCTCCCGGTCCCGGACCAGCCAGGGTTCCACGGCGGTGGTGGAGGTGAGCGGCGGCGGCTGGGGGAGCGGCGCGGTGGCCGTCGGCACTCCGGTGAGCACGGTGACGGTCGCGTCCAGCCAGTCCTTCGCCCCCCGCTGCCCCTCGGGGGTGTCCTCGGCCAGCGCGCACACATAGGTGACGCCCTCCTGGTGGTCGACCGCGACGAACCGGTCGGCGAACAGCCAGCAGGCGTCGGGGGTGGTCGCCCGGTGCCGGTTGGGGGAGCCGCAGTCGGCCTTGAGCTCGTAGCCGAAGTACCCGACGTAGCCGCCGGTGAAGTCGAAGGGGAGGTCGGGGGCGGTCACCTGACGGCAGGTCAGTTCCCGTTCGAGGTAGTCGAAGACACTGCCCTCGAACCGGGCGCCGGGCCGTCCCGTCCGCTCGATCTCGCAGACCCCGCGGGTGACGTCATAGCGGACGAACTCGGCCAGCGGGCCCCGGCTGTCACCGAGGAAGGAGAAACGGGCCTCACCGGTCCCGGTACGGGCGCTGTCCAGCCAGAACGCGCCCGGGGCAGCCGCGTAGAGCCGGGTGAAGGCCGCCTCGGTGTCGGTGGCGTCGGCCAGCCACCGGGCGTGCAGCCGGTAGCGGCGTTCGGGGGCTGGTTCCCCGTCCGTCCGGCGTGCGGGCGCCGGGGCCGTGCGGGCGGGGGCGCTCGCCACGGGCGGCGGGGTCCGCTCCGGCGGCGGTGCGGGGGCCGGTACGCCCGCCGGACGGGCGCGGCGGGGATCGGTGATGGAGGTGACCGATTCCCCGTTGGCGTGCTCGACGGTCAGATCGCGGAAGTTGACGAACATGCGGTAGCCGAATCCGGTGAGCACCGACTCCGGGTGGAACTGCACCCCCCACAGCGGACGCGCCCGGTGCCGCAGCCCCATCAGCACACCGTCCTCGGACCAGGCGATGCCCTGGAGCCCCAGCGGCAACGGCTCGGCCACGCACAGCGAATGCGAGCGGACGGCGGTGAAGTCCGGCGGCAGGCCGCGGAACAGTCCGCGGCCCCCGTGGCTGATCCGGGAGAGGTGCCCGTGCCGGGGTTCGGGGCAGGGCACCACTCGCGCCTGCGCGCCCAGCGCGATGCCCTGGTGGCCGAGGCCGATCCCCAGCACCGGGACGGGGGAGCGGTCGATCAGCCGGGCGGCGGCGCCGAAGTCCCGCCCGTCGGCCGGATGTCCCGGACCGGGGGACACCACGATGTTGTCGAACTCCGAAAGGTCGATGTCCGCGCACTCCGGTGCGTCATTGAGAAGCACCTCCGGTTCCTCGCCGTTGACCTCGGTCAGCAGATGAAAGAGGTTGTACGTGTACGAGTCATAATTATCGATGAGGAGCGTCCTCAGCGATTCCATCCGGATTGCCTCCCTGCATTCAAGCTGCCCGGACGTCGCTCTCCCCGGACAGGCGTCCCAACGACCGCTCGCGGGAAGCCGAGGGCGGGGACCTCTCCACCGCGTTCGACCCGCGAGGGCTTCCGGCTTTCCAGCAGGTCGGCCGGTGAAGACGCAAAGAAGTGTTCCACAAGGGATGGTTGGCACCGTTGGAATGCTCAACAACGTACATAAATTCTCGGACGGGTAGCCGTGACCTGGGCGTTATCTTAGGTTCCGCTTGCCCGTTCGCACGGCGTGGAGAAAATTCCCGCCGAAGGGTGAACACAGCGGAGCGCCGGGCCGTATGAGACTGAATGCGGCCCGGCGCTCGAGTGCTGTCGGTGGTGCGGAGTCGGTCAGCCGAGCACCTTCTCCAGGGCGGCGAGCGAGGACTCCAGCTCCTCACGGGTAATGGTCAGCGGCGGCGCGAGCCGGATCGTCGAACCGTGGGTGTCCTTCACCAGGATCCCCTCGCCCATGAGGCGTTCGCTCACCTCGCGGCCGGTGCCCAGCGCGGGGTCCACGTCGACGCCCGCCCACAGTCCGCGGCAGCGGTAGCCCACCACGCCCTTGCCGGTGAGCCTCGCCAGACCGTCCTCGAGGACCTCGCCCAACTCGGCCGCGCGGCGCTGGAACTCCCCGGTGCGCAGCAGGTCCACCACGGCCGTGCCGACCGCCGCGGACAGCGGGTTGCCGCCGAACGTCGAACCGTGCTCACCCGGGCGCAGCACCCCGAGCACCTCGCGGTCGGCGACCACTGCGGAGACCGGGACGATACCGCCGCCCAGGGCCTTGCCGAGCGTCAGCACATCGGGCCGGACCGACTCGTGGTCCACGGCCAGCGTGGTGCCGGTGCGCCCCAGACCCGACTGGATCTCATCGGCGATGAACAGCACCCCGGTCCGCCGGGTGAGCTCCCGCACCCCGCGCAGATAGCCGTCGTCGGGGATGATGACGCCCGCCTCGCCCTGGATCGGCTCGATCAGCACGGCGGCGGTGGTCTCGTCGATCGCCGCCTCCATGGCGGCGAGGTCGTTGTAGGGCACGACCCGGAAGCCGGGCGCGAACGGGCCGAACCCCTCCCGGGCGGTGGGGTCGTTGGAAAAGCTGACGATCGTGGTCGTGCGGCCGTGGAAGTTGTCCGCGGCCACCACGATGGTGGCCCGGTCCGGGGCGACGCCCTTGACCTCGTAGGCCCATTTGCGGGCCACCTTGATGGCGCTCTCCACGGCCTCGGCGCCGGTGTTCATCGGCAGCACCATGCCGAGACCGGTCAGCTCCGCCAGGCCCTCGGCGAAGCCGGCCAGCCGGTCGTTGTGGAACGCCCTGGAGGTGAGGGTGAGTTCATCGAGCTGCCGGTGGGCGGCGGCGATGAGCGCCGGGTGGCGGTGGCCGAAGTTCAGGGCCGAGTACCCGGCCAGCATGTCGAGGTAGCGGCGGCCCTCGACGTCCTCCACCCAGACGCCCTCGGCGCGGGCGACGACCACCGGGAGCGGGTGGTAGTTGTGGGCGAGCGAGGACTCCTCGGCGCGGATCAGCTCCTGTGACGACCGCGCGGAACGGGAGCCGTGGTCCGGGGCGGTGCGCGTGGGGGCGGTCATCAGCGGATCTCCTGTGTGCAGCACTTGATGCCCCCGCCGGCCTTGTGCAGTTCCGACAGGTCGACGGGGACGGGGACGTAACCGCGCTCGGTGAGCCGGTCGATGAGGCCGGTCGCCTGGGGGGCGACGAAGACGTTGCGGCCGTCGGAGACGGAGTTGAGTCCGAAGGCCATCGCGTCCTCCCGGGTGGCGAGCAGCGCGTCCGGGTAGAGCCGCTCCAGCACCTCCCGGCTGCCGGGCGAGAACGCCTCGGGGTAGTAGGCGATGTTCTCGTCGTCGAGGGTGAACAGCGCGGTGTCCAGGTGGTAGAAGTACGGGTCCACCAGCAGCAGGCTGATCGTGGGTATCCCGAAGAACTCCTGCACTTCCTGATGGGCCGTCCGGGTGGTGCGGAAACCGGTGCCCGCCAGGATGAACCGGCCCGCGGGGACCAGGTCGCCCTCGCCCTCGCACACCGACTCCGGCGGATGCACGTCGTAGCCGGCCGTCTTGAACCAGGTCTCGTAGGCCAGCTGTTCCGGGCGCCGCTGCGGGGCGTGGAAGCGGGAGCCGAACACCCGGCCCTCCAGAACGAGGGCCGAGTTGGCCGCGAAGACCATGTCCGGCAGGCCCGCCACCGGTTCGATGGTCTCCACCTGATGGCCGTGGTCACGGTAGACGCGGATCAGCGTCTCCCACTGCGAGCGGGCGAGGTCGGTGTCGACCTCGGCGTCCTCGCGCATCCAGGGATTGATGGCATAGCGCACGTCGAAATATCTGGGAGGACAGGTCAGATAGCGCCGGGGGCGCGGCACGCGCTCGTGGGGCACGGACGGATTCCTCTCGCTTCCGCAGGCGACCGGGGGATGCTTTCAACGGTAGGAAGGGGAGGAGAGCGGAGACAAGAATGGAGAGCTGCGCACACACGCAGTGATGCTGCGTACTGGGGCGCCGCGGCGCCGGTTCATTGCGTGGGGAGTGTGGCGGGGGTCGCACCGGCCTCCGGACTGCCGGTGAGCAGGTGGGACAACACCATGTAACTGATCGTTTTCCGGATGAAGGGCTCGGCCCGGATGCGCTCCAGCACCTCCTCGAAATGCTCCACGTCGGTGGCCATGACATGCAGCAGGGCGTCGGCCCCGCCGGTCACCGTCATCGCCGCGATGATCTCCGGATAGTCCCGCACCACCTCCGCGATCCGCCGCGGTGGCGCCGCGCTGTCGCAGTAGACCTCCACATACGCCTCGGTCCGCCAGCCGAGGGCGGCCGGGCGCACGGTGGTGGTGAACCCGGTGATCACGTCGTTGTCCCGCATACGGTCCACCCGCCGCTTCACCGCGGAGGCGGACAGGCCGATCGTGGCGCCGATCTCCGTGAAACTCGCCCTGGCGTTCGCGACCAGCGCCGCAACGATCTTGCGGTCCAGGTCGTCGAACGGCACGGACTGATTTGCCATCTTTTGTCATCCTTTGCAGTCAGCCGTCCCGGGTGCCGGGAAGAGAACTCTGTCACGCGCGCAAACCGCCCAATGGTATCCGCGCCGGAAACAATAGGTGATAAACTGCCAAGACGACGTGCCGATGAGATGCCCGCAATGCTCAAAGGTTCTGTAAAGCGTTCCACGAAGCCAGCATTTTGCTGTCCGCTTTCTGTCCGCTTGCAGGAAGTTTCCGCAAGAGGGGGCGTGAGGCGACGGCCGGACCGCATTGTCCGCTCGGTGGTGTGTGATGGGCGCCGGGCGTGCAAAGCAGAGTGGCGGATCGCTCGAATCCGCCCGGGTGGTTCGACACCACCTACCGATAGGCCCTCTTGACGGCGTAGTGTCATCTATTCCACACATCGTTTCCGAGCGACGATCTGCTCCTGATCCACCGAGGGTCCATTCCATGTCTCAACCGGCATTTGTCCTCCTCGTCGGCGGACCCCCCGGAACCCCCCAGGTATGGACCGCTCCCTCCATCTGGAGGCGAGAGCGAGTCAAGATCCAGCGGGGCAACGGTTATGAACATTTCGAATCCGCGGGCGAGTGCGCCGAATTCGAGGGTGAGCTGATCCCTGTCTACCGGTGGTGCTACCGCACATTCATAGCAGAGTAGGGCCCGCCGCGCAGCGGCGCGTCCGCGGTCTGCTCACGTGAAAGGGATCGCAATGAAGAAAGGCGGCGGAAATGCGCGCGACGCCGTGGTCACCGGCCTCGGTTTCTGTCTGCCCGGCGGTGAGGAACCGGTCTTCACCGCCGGGCAGGTCTGGGAGATCGCCTCACAGGGCCGCTCCGCACTCGTCCAGCACGACATCTACTACGGCTCGGTGAACCTCACCACCGAGCACTTCGAACAGCGTCTCCCCGACATCCCCGAATTCTTCTCCCGCCACTACACCGCCGCCCACCGGCTCGGCCTGGTCTCCCTGGTGGAGGCGTGCACCGACGCCGAACTGGACTTCCGCGCCGGAGACCTGCGGGAATCGGCGATCCTCGTCGGCCGCGGCAGTGTGGACGCCAATGTCGACAGCTATCTGGCGCTGCTGAACGTCGACCCCGACGGCACCTCCGTCTTCGACGCCCTGGAGATGTTCGTCGCCGCCGAGCAGGCCGTGTCGCCCTCCGATGTGGCGGTCGTCCAGGGCGCCCTCACCCAGTCCGTCGGCCCCTGCTACACCGTCTCCTGCGGCTGCTCCTCCGCCGCCGTCCAGATCGGCATCGCCCGCCGGCTGATCGCCAGCGGGGAGACCGACATCGCCGTCGTCACCGGCGTCGACGTCTTCAACCTCGGGCTGATACAGAAGGGGCAGCGGCTGCTGCGCGGCGCCCAGCACGCCTACGACTCCATGGACGCCGCCGGGATGCCCGACCTCCTGCCGTCCTTCGACTCCCTGATGCGCCCCTACGACCGGCGGGCGGACTGCATCAACCACGGCGAGGGCGCCGCCACCGTCATCATGGAGAGCCGCGAGCACGCCGTCCGCCGGGGCGCCCACCTCTACGGCCAGGTGCTCGCCACCGCCATGACCCGCGACGGACTCGCCAATCCGCTGGCCGCCGACCACACCGGCGCCCAGCTCGTACGCGCGGTGCGGGCCTGCCTCGGCGACCGCTGGAGCATCGACCAGGTGCCCTACGTCAACGGCGCCAGCGACGGCGGCGCGGCCGTCACCGCCATGGAGGCCAGCACCGTCCGGGAGCTCTACGGACCGGACGGCACCGTTCTGATGTCCTCCCAGGAGGGCTGCTTCGGCCACCACGGTTCGCCCGCCGGGTGCCTGGGCGCCGCCCTGACGCTGATGATGATGGAACTCGGTGAGGTGTGTCCCACCGCCAACTGCGAACAGCCCCTGGACGGGCTCCCCTTCGACCCCGTCCCGGGCGACCGCACCCGCCCGCTCGACTTCGACTACGCGCTGAGCTTCAACTACCAGATCGGTGGCGTGAAGCACGTGATGCTGCTGGGCGGCCCGGACGCCACCTGAGTCGGCGCCCCGGCTGCGTACCCCCTCACCTCCCGCGTGCGTCCCGCGCGCATCCCCCACGGCCCCGTCCCCCGGCCACCTCCCCATGGACCACGCGGCCCCACCCCGGCCGAGCACCCCCCACGGAGACTCCGATGCGTCATGTCATATCCGCACCCAGCCGCATAGCGGTGGTCGGCATGGGCTGCCGGCTCCCCGGTGACATCGACTCGCCCGCGGCCCTGTGGCACCTGCTGACCGAAGGCCGTGACGCCGTCGGTGAACCGCCCGCCGAACGCCGGGAGTTGTGGCCCGACGAGCCGGGCGCCGACTCGGGACTGCCCACCCACGGCGGCTATCTGCGCGATGTCTCCCGCTTCGACGCCGACTTCTTCGGCGTCTCCGGCCGCGAGGCCGACGTCCTCGACCCGCAGCACCGGCTGCTCCTCGAAGTGGCCTGGGAGGCCCTGGAACACGCCGGAATGCCGCCGGACCGGCTCAGCGGCACCGCCACCGGCGTCTTCACCGGCCTCAGCTACAACGACTACATGGACCGCCTGGAGCGGCACCCCCGGGAGAACGAGGGCTCCGCCCTGTCCAACGCCCACTGCGTCGCCGCCGGACGGATCTCCTACCTGCTCGGGCTGCACGGCCCCTGCGTGGCCCTCGACACCGCCTGCTCCTCCTCCCTGGTCGCGGTGCACCTCGCGGCCCAGGCCCTGCGCGCGGGCGAGTGCGACCTCGCCCTCGCCGGTGGTGTCACGCTCATGTTCGAGCCCAGGACCACCCGTTCGTTCGTGCGCATGGGCATGCTCTCGCGCGCCGGCCACTGCCACGCCTTCGACGCCGCCGCCGACGGCTTCGTCCGAGGCGAGGGCTGCGGCATGGTCGTCCTCAAGCGTCTGGAGGACGCCGAACGGGACGGGGACCGCGTCCTCGCCGTGCTGCGCGGCTCCGCCGTCAACCAGGACGGCCGTTCCGACGGGCTCGCCGCGCCCTCCGCCCCCGCCCAGCGCGCCCTGTACGAGGAGGCGCTGCGCCGCGCCGGGATCGACGCCGCGAACGTGGGCATGGTCGAGGCGCACGGCACCGGCACCCCGGTCGGCGACCCCGTCGAGTTCACCAGCCTCGCCCAGGTCTACGGCACCGGACCCGACCCCTGCGCACTGGCCTCGGTCAAGACCAACCTCGGTCATCTGGAGCCCGCCGCCGGGGTCACCGGCATGATCAAGGCGATCCTCTGCCTGGGGCACGGGCAGATCCCGCCCAACCTCCACTTCACCCGCTGGAACCCGGCCATCGACGCCGACGGCACCCGGTTCTTCATCCCCCGTGAGCTCACCCCCTGGCCGGTGCGGACCGGCCCCCGGCTGGCCGCCGTCTCCTCCTTCGGCTTCTCCGGCACCAACGCCCATGTGCTGCTGGAGCAGCCGCCGGCCGCCCCCGCCGGAACGGACCGCCCCCGGCTCACCACCCGGACCGTTCCGCAGGTGTTCCTCGTCCCCGCGGGCTCCCGGGCCGCGCTGCCCGCCGCCGCCCACCGCATGGCCGACTGGCTGGAGGGTGACGGGGCCGGGGTACCGCTGCGCGACATCGCCCACACCCTGGCCCTGCGCCGCTCCGGCGGCCGCGGCCGTCTCGGTGTCACCACCGGCAGACGTGCGGACCTGGTCCAGGCGCTCAGAGCCTTCGCCGCCGGACAGGCCCACCACGCCGTGGTGTCCGGGTCCGTCGGCGCGGCCGTCTCCCGGCAGCCGGTGTGGGTGTTCTCCGGACAGGGATCGCAGTGGCCCGGTATGGGACGCGACCTGCTGGAGCGGGACCCGGCGTTCGCCGCCGCCCTCACCGAGGCCGACGAACTCATCGCCGCCGAGGCCGGGTTCTCGGTCCTCGAGCTCGTGCGCGCGGGGGAACCGGTCACCGGCTGCGCCCGGGTGCAGCCCGTGCTGTTCGCCCTCCAGACCGCCCTGGCCGCCACCTGGCGCGCCCACGGCGTCGAACCGGCCGGTGTCATCGGCCACTCCATGGGCGAGGTGGCCGCGGCCGTGGTGGCCGGAGCGCTCTCCCTCGCCGACGGTGCCGCCGTGATCTGCCGCCGCTCCGCCCTGCTCGCCCGGGTCGCCGGACGGGGGGCCATGGCCACCGTCGGTCTGGCCGCCGCCGAGGCGCAGGCCGGACTCGAGGCCGCCGGGGCCGCCGACGCGGTCACCGTGGCGGTGATGGCCGCGCCCGGCTCCACCGTCGTGGCCGGGGACACCGCCACCGTCGAACGGCTGGTCGCCGACTGGGAGGACCGCGGTGTGCCCGCCGCGCTCATCGCCGTCGACGTGGCCTCGCACTCCCCGCAGATGGATCCGCTCCTCGGTGATCTGCGCACGGCGCTCGCCGACCTCACCCCCATGCGGCCCCGGGTGCCCTTCTACACCACCGTCCTGGACGACCCGCACAGCGTCCCGGCCTTCGACGCCGACTACTGGTGCGCCAATCTGCGGCGCCCGGTGCGGTTCTCGGCCGCCGTGGCCGCCGCCGCGGCCGATCGCCACCTGGTCTACACCGAGATCTCCCCGCACCCCGTGGTCACCCACCCGATCACCCGCAGTCTGACCGGACTCGTCGACGACCCCGTCGTCCTGCCCACCCTGCGCCGGGACACCGACGAGACCGTCACCTTCCGCACCCACCTCGCCGCGCTGCACTGCGCCGGTGTCCCCGTGGACTGGACGCGGCTCTACGACGGCGCCGCCCTCGCCGACGTCCCCGTCATCACCTTCGACCGCACCCACCACTGGGCCGACACCACCCTCCCGGACCGATCCGCCGGGACCGCGGAGCTCCGCACGGCCGGTGAACTCCCCGGTGCCCACACCGAAGTGCCCGGGCAGCCGCCGCGCCACGTCTGGCGCGCCACCACGGGCACCGCGGCACTGCCGTGGCTCGACGACCACCGGGTGCACGGCACCCCCGTCCTCCCCGGTGCCGCCTACTACGCCATCGCCCTGACCACCGCCTGCGAGGTGTTCGACACCGCTCCCACCGAGGTCGAGGTCACCGATCTGCGCTTCCGTGAACTGCTGCGGCTCGCCGACCGCACCGACCTCAGCACCACCGTGACGGTGGCCGCCACCGACCGCGCCGAGTGCGAGATCTTCGGACGCGGCGACGAGGGCACCTGGGTGTGCCAGGCCACCGCCGTCCTGCGCAGGCTCAGCGCCCCGCCGCGCTCCCGCCCCGCCTCGGTCCAGACCCTCGCCCTGCGCCACCCGGTGGCCGTCGAACCCGGTGCCCTCTACGGCAACATGCGCGCCCGCGGCCTGGAACACGGCCCCGCGTTCAGCGGTATCACCGCGGTGCACGCCTCCCGCTACGGCAACAGCTTCTGGGCCCGGGTGGAAGTCCCCGACGCCTCCCGCGCCCCCGGACACGGACTGCGGGTCCACCCCGTCCTGGTCGACCTGTGCGCCCAACTGCTCGTCGCCGGAATGCTCGAGGACGGCGACGACCCCGGGCTGGTGCTGCCGGTACGGGTGCAGAGCGCACGGATCCTCGGCGACCCGGGAACCGCGGTCCACTGCCACGCCCGGATGGCCGAGGCCACCCCGGAGAGCGTCGTCGGACACATCCGGCTGCTCGACGCGGAGGGCAGACCCGTGCTCGCCCTCGACGGACTGCGGCTGGCCCGCCGGACCGTGCCCCGGGCCGCCACCGAGGTCGACCGCTGGTTCCTCGAGGTCGGCTGGGAGCGCGCCGACCGGCCCGCCGCGTCCGGCACCCCGCGCCCCGGACGGTGGCTGGTGATCGGCGAGGCCGACGGCGGTGCCCGTACCCTCGCCTACGCCCTGTCCTCCGCCGGAGCCGAGGCCCGGGTCTGGGACCCGGCCCTGACCGACGAGAGCCTGGACGCCTTCCGCGACGCCCTCTCCGGGCGGCTCGCGGGGCCCGGAGAGCGCTTGCGCGGCGTGGTGCTGCTGTGCGCGGCACCACCCCCCGGCAATGACACCCCCGGCCGCGCCGACGCGCTCTCCCGCACCCGGCGGCTGCTGGCCGCCGCCCAGACGCTCACCGCCCGGTGCCCCGAACCGCCCCGGCTGTACGCCGTCACCCGCGGCGCCCGCGCCCTGGCGCCCGGCGAGCCCGCGGACCCCGGTCAGGGCGCCCTGCGCGGTCTGGTGCGCGTCCTCGCCTTCGAACACCCCGAACTGCGCGCCACCCTCGTGGACACCGACCCGGACGGCACCGGTGACCTGGTCGCCGAACTCCTCGCCGACGCCCCCGAGGACGAGATCGCGCTGCGCGACGGCGAACGGCACGTCGCCCAGCTGGTCTACGCACCGCTCACCGACGCGGAGCGCACCGGGGCCGCCGCGCGCACCGCGCGCTGCGGTGCGGACGGCTTCCGCCTGCGCGCCGGACGCCTGGGCGACCTGGACACCCTGGAACTGGCCGCCACCCGGCGCCGCCCACCGGGTCCCGGCGAGGTCGAACTGCGGGTGCTCGCCGCGGGCCTGAACTTCCGTGACGTCCTCACCGTCATGGGCCTGCTGCCCGGTGACCCCGACGCGATCCGTTACCGCATCGGCTTCGAATGCACCGGTGAGGTCACCGCCGTCGGCCCCGGGGTGGACCATCTGCGCACCGGCGACCGGGTGGTCGCGGTCGACGTCCGCGGTGGCGCCTTCGGCTCGTTCGCCGTCGTCCCCGCCGACTGCGCGGGGCCGATCCCCGAGGGCCTGGACCCGGCCACCGCCGCCGGGTTGCCGATCGCCTTCCTCACCGCCTGGTACGCGCTGCGCCACATCGGCCGCCTCGCCGCGGGGGAGCGGGTGCTGATCCACTCGGCCACCGGCGGCACCGGACTGGCGGCCGTCGCGGTCGCCCGGCTGCTCGGCGCCGAGGTCCTGGCCACCGCGGGCAGCGAGGAGAAGCGCCGCTTCCTGCGCGGTATGGGCATCGCCCACGTCATGGACTCCCGGTCGCTGGACTTCCGGGACGAGGTCAAGGAGGCCACCGGCGGCGAAGGCGTGGACATCGTCCTCAACTCGCTGTCCGGCGGGGCCATCCGCGCCGGTCTGGAATGTCTGCGCCCGTTCGGCCGCTTCCTCGAACTCGGTGTCCGCGACATCCTCTCCGACGCCCCGCTCGGTCTGGCGCCCCTCCAGCACAACATCACCTTCAGCACGGTGGACCTGCGGGAACTCCAGACCGTGCGGCCCGCGGTGCTGGCCACCCTGCTGCGCGAGGTGCTGGACGAGTTCGCCGCCGGACGGCTGAAGCCGCTGCGCTGCACGGTGCTCCCGCTCGCGGAGGCCACCGACGCCTTCCGGCAGATGGCCGGGGCCCGCCACATCGGCAAGCTGGTGCTGACCGTCCCCCAGGAGGGCGAGATCCGCGCCGTGCTGCCCGACGGGCCGCTCCCGGTCCACGACGACGGCACCTACGTCATCACCGGCGGGCTGCGGGGTCTGGGCCTGGCCACCGCGAGCTGGCTGGCCGCCCAGGGCGCCCGCCATCTGGTGCTCAACGGCCGTAGCGCGCCGACCGCCGCCACCGCGCGGGCCCTCGCCGACCTGTCGGCCGCCGGAACGCGGGTGACGGTCATCCTCGGTGACATCGGCCGCCCCGGTACGGCCGACCGGCTGGTGGCCGCCGCCACCGCCGACCCGGACGCCCCGCTGCGCGGAGTCGTCCACTGCGCCATGGTGCTGGACGACGCGGCCGTCACCACCGTCCGCGAGGACCAGCTGGGCCGGGTGTGGACCCCGAAGGTCACCGGGGCCTGGCGGCTGCACCAGGCCACCGCGGGACACCGGCTCGACTGGTTCGCGGTGTTCTCCTCCATGGCCTCCCTGCTCGGCAACCCCGGCCAGGGCGCCTACGCGGCCACCAACGCCTGGCTCGACGCCTTCGCCGCCTGGCGTTCCGCCCGAGGGGCCCCCACTCTCGCCGTCAACTGGGGCGCGTGGGGCGAGACCGGTGTCGCCACCGGCTTCGCCGACCGCGGCTACGAGACCATCCCCACCGAGGACGGTCTGCGCGCGCTGAGCACTCTGCTGGCCCACCGCCGGGTGCAGACCGGTGTGATCCCCGGTGAGCCGGACAGCTGGATCCTCCCCGCCGGGCGCCACTCCTCGCTGTTCGCACGGCTCGCCCCGGACGACGAGCAGAACCCGGCCACACCCGGGGCCACCGATGACGTCCGCGCCCGGATCACCGCCCTCCCGGCCGGGATCGCACGGCGGACGGCGCTCGAGGCGTATCTGGGCGAGCACATCCGCGCCGTGCTCCGGCTGAGCAGCACCACCCTCGACCCCGAGACCCCGCTGAAGTCCCTGGGCTTCGACTCCCTGCTCGCCATGGAGCTGCGGGTCCGGCTGGAATCGGGGCTGGGCGTCAAACTGGCGGGCAACTTCGTCTGGCAGCACCCGACCGTCGCGGCCCTGGCCGTCGGGCTGGCCCGGCACATGGGCCTCGAACCGGACGCCGCGCAGGGAGCCGGTCCGCTGGACGGTGGCGGTCAGCCGCTGGGCGACACCGGCTGACCGGCGGTCCCACGCCGCTGGACGAGGAGGGCCGTGGCCGGGAGCGGAGGGTGTGCCGCGACCGGCCACCGGCCCTCCGGCACCGCCCGTCCGGCCCTCGGATGCGGCCTCCGCGGCCCCGGGGGAGAATCGAGGGTGGCCGGTCCCGGGTCCACCGGACGGGAGGAGGTGGAGGGCGATGTCCTCTCCCGCCCCGCGGGAGGTGATCCCGCAGCCGGTGCTGACCCCGCTCACCAGCGCCGCCATCTTCCTCGTGGTGACCGTCGACCCCGGCGGCGAAGCGGATACCCGGGATCTGCTGTCCGAGGTCCCCGCGCTCCAGCGGGCGGTCGGGTTCCGGGCTCCCCACGGCGAGCTGAGCTGTGTCGTCGGTATCGGGTCCCAGGTGTGGGACCGGCTCTTCGACGGGCCGCGTCCGGCCGAACTGCATCCGCTGCGCGAACTGGTCGGCGCCCGCCACCGTGCCGTGTCCACCCCCGGTGATCTGCTGTTCCACATCCGGGCCGGCCGGCTCGACCTGTGCTTCGGGCTGGCCACCGAGATCATGGACCGGCTGCGCGGCGCGGTCACGGTCCGCGATGAGACCCATGGCTTCAAGTACTTCGACGTACGCGATCTGCTCGGCTTCGTGGACGGCACCGAGAATCCGGAGGGGCCCGCGGCGAGCGCGGCGGTCCTCATCGGCGACGAGGACGCGCCGTTCGCGGGCGGCAGCTATGTGATCGTGCAGAAGTACCTGCACGATCTGCGCGCCTGGAACGCGCTGCCGGTGGAGGCCCAGGAGAAGGTGATCGGCCGGACCAAGCTGTCCGACATCGAACTGGACGACGCGGTCAAGCCGGACGACTCGCACGTCGCCCTGACCACCATCACCGACCCCGACGGCACCGAGCGGCAGATCCTCCGGGACAACATGCCCTTCGGCAGGGCCGGACAGGGCGAGTTCGGCACCTACTTCATCGGCTACGCCCGTACGCCGTCGATCACCGAACGGATGCTGGAGAACATGTTCCTGGGCAGTCCGCCGGCCGGCCACGACCGGATCCTGGACTTCTCCACGGCCGTGACCGGCTCGCTGTTCTTCGTACCCAGCGCCGACTTCCTGGACGAACTGCCCGATCCGCCCGCCGCCGCGGCGTCCGCCGACGCGGACCGTGAGGTGGCGGCGGCACCACCGGCCCCCGAGGTCCGGTTCACCGCACCGTCCGGCTCACCGGCGCACGACGGTTCCCTGGGGATCGGCGATGTGAAGAGGAGCGCCCCCGATGAAGAACCTGCACCGTGAACTGGCGCCCGTCTCCGACGCGGCGTGGGCGGATCTGGAGGAGGAGGCGCGGCGTACCTTCAGACGCCATGTGGCCGGGCGCCGCGTCGTGGACGTGCCCGATCCGGCCGGACTGGAACTGGCGGCGGTCGGCACCGGACATCTGACGGCCGTCGATCCGCCCGCCAAGGGCGTGGTGGCGCACACCCGGCGGTCGGAGCCGGTCGTCGAACTGCGCGTGCCGTTCGTCGTCGACCGCCGCCAGGTCGACTCGGTCGAACGCGGCGCCAAGGACGCGGACTGGCAGCCGGTCAAGGACGCCGCGCGCAGAATCGCGTTCGCCGAGGACCGGGCGGTGTTCGAGGGGTACCCCGCGGCGGGCATCACCGGTATCCGGCGCGGCAGTTCCCATCCGGAGCTGACGCTCCCGTCGGAGGTGCGGGACTACCCCAACGCCATCAGCCAGGCGGTCAGCATCCTGCGGCTCGCGGGGGTCGAGGGCGCGTACACCCTGGCGCTGAGCGCGGACGCGTACACGGCCGTGAACGAGACCTCCGACCACGGCTATCCGATCCACAAGCACATCGACCGGGTGCTGGACGGGGAGATCATCTGGGCACCCGCGATCGACGGCGCCTTCCTGCTGTCCACCCGGGGCGGCGACTTCGAACTCCACCTCGGCCAGGACGTGTCCATCGGCTACCTCTCCCACGACGAGAACCGCGTCCGGCTGTACTTCCAGGAGACGCTGACGTTCCTGATGTACACGAGCGAGGCCGCGGTGGCGCTGGCGCCCGCGCCCGGCAGAAAACGGAAGTGACCGGTGGTCAGGCGTCCGGACCGGAGACCGCGGACAGCGCGCCGGAGGTGAGGGCGCGCAGGAACGCCGGGACCGCCAGTGCCACCAGGGCCGCGAACACCAGGAAGGCGGGCCGCGGTCCGAGCCACTGCGCCAGCAGCCCCACCAGCCCGGACCCCACCGGCATCGCCCCCCAGCTGAACAGGCGGGTGACCGCGTTGTAGCGGCCGAGCAGATGGTCGGGGACCAGCCGCTGGCCGATCGTCCGGGCGTTGACCGCCCACAGGGTGCCGCCCATGCCCCCGGCGAACGCCGCGGCGGCGACCGCCCACGGTTCGCCGGTCAGCGCGGGGACGGCCATCATCGCGAAGGTACCGGCCAGATCGGCGCCCATCACCCGGCGACGGCCCAGGAGCCGGTTGAGCCGGGACACCGCGAGGGCGCCGACGAGCCCGCCCACCCCGAGCGCGCTGAGCAGCGTGCCGTAGCCGCGCGGGGTCAGCCCCATCGACTCCGTGGCGTACAGCGGCATCAGCGCGAGCCAGGCGCCCCAGGAGGCGCACAGCACGGTGAGGATCAGGGACATGGTGCGCAGCAGCCGGTGGCCCCACAGATGACGGAGGCCGGTGACGATCTGGTGGCCGACGGTCTCCCGCGTCCCTGGCGTCACCGGGCCGGGGCGGCGGGCGCGGAAGGAGCCCGTGAGCAGCAGCAGGACCACGGACGCGGCCAGATAGGAGAACCAGGTCGCGCCGAGCGCGAAACCGGTCCCCGCGGCCAGCAGCAGCCCGCCCGCGAACGGCCCGGCGAACTCGTTGCAGACGGTCTCGGCACCCGTGATCCACGCGTTGGCGCGTTCGCGGCCCGCGGGCGGGACGACGGCGGGCACGAGTGCGGCGGCGGAGGTCAGCGCGATGACCTCCGCGACCCCCAGCACCGTGCCCGCCGCGCACAGCGCGGTGATGGACAGGGCGCCGGCGGCGGTCAGCTGGAGCAGCGCCGCCACCGCCGCCAGCCGCAGCCCGTCGGCGATCCACAGCAGCCGCCGCCGGTCGAACCGGTCCACCAGGACGCCCACGTGGAGTGCGAGGAGGAGCCAGGGGAGGGTCAGGGTGAGGGAGACGGCGGCCACCTGGGACGGCGCCGAGGACACCTGGGCGGCCAGCAGGGGCAGCGCGACCTTGGTCACGCCGTCCGCGAGATTGGTGACGGCGGTGAACACCAGGAGGACGGCGGTGTTGCGGGTGCCGGGCGGTGCCGCGTCACCGGCCGCCACCACGGGTACCTCCCGCGCCGCCAACGGCGCCGTTCGGTCGGTCATCGCCCCACCCCTCTGCCGGGATAACCGGCTAACTCGTTTTGGCGGTTTCAGCGCCGCGAGGGCGAGTGTGCCATCCGCGGACGGGATCGCGCTACCGGTAAACTGGATAGCCGGTTATCAGGAAGGCCGCCCATGCGTGACGCACCCGCCTCGGCCCGGCTGGTCGAGGACTTCGCCAACACCCTTGATGTGCATCTGGACACCGACGCGCTGACCACGCCCGCCCGGCTCGCCGACTGGTTGCGGGAGCGGGGGCTGCTCGACCGTCCGCGCCGGGTCACAGCCGAGGACCACGCCCTGGGACTGGCGCTGCGCGCCGGGATCCGCGAGCGGCTGGGGAGTCATGTCGGGGACGAGCCGGACACCGAGGCCCTGGCGGCCGCCGATGCGGCGCTGAGCCGGCTCGCGGTGTGCGTCACCGTCCATGGCGCGGCCCGCCCGGCGGACGGTCTGCCGCCGGTCCGGCAGGCCCTGGCGCGGCTGGCGATCGCCTGGAACGAGCTGGTCACGACCGGTGAACACGTGCGCCTCAAACGGTGTGCCGAACACACCTGCGCGGAGGCGTTCTGGGACGTGTCGAAGAACCGCAGCCGCCGCTGGTGCTCGATGAGCGTGTGCGGCAACCGTGTGAAGGCGCGCCGCCACTCCGCCCGTCAGAAGGGCGTGGGCGGCGCCTGAGCCGGACGGGCGGCGCCCGCGTCAGCGGCCGGGGGTGTCGCCGAGGCCGACGAGGAGCTTGCGCAGCAGTCCGGCCAGTTGGTTCCGCTCGCGTCCGGAGAGCGGGGCGAGCAGTCGCTCCTCGTTCGCGACATGCGTCGCGACCACGGTGTCCACCAGGCGCAGCCCCTCATCGGTGAGCGTGATGAGCACGCTGCGGCGGTTGCCGGGGTCGGTCTCCCGGGTGACCAGGCCGCGGCCGGCCAGCCGGTCGATCCGGTTGGTGATGGCGCCCGAGGTGACCATCGACGTCTCGACCAGGGCGCCCGCCGTCAGCTGGTGAGGGGCTCCGGAGCGGCGGAGCGTGGCGAGGATGTCGAACTCCCAGCGCTGCAGGCCGTGGTCGGCGAAGTGGTCGCGCAGCTCCAGGCCGAGCAGTCGATCGGCGCGGGCGATGCGGCCCACGACGCCCATGGGTGCGGGGTCGATGTCCGGCCGCTCGGCCCTCCACTGGTCCAGTACCCGGTCGACGTTGTCCCTCATGCGGTGTCCCTCACGCGATTCCTCAACGTTGAAGTGTTTGACGGCAAGGTATCAGTGCGCATAGTTTTCTCAACGTTAAACAGTTCAGCATTGAGGAGTTCCTGTGCGTGTGAGTCCGCGTACCAGCGGTGTCGGCGCTCCGCCCACCGCCGTTCCGGGGCCGGTGGTACCGGCCTGGAGGCTCACCGGCCTCGCCGCGCTGGCGCCGGTGTCCTGGGGCACCACCTACCTCGTCACCACCGAGTTCCTGCCGCCGGGGCGTCCGCTGCTGTCGGCCGCGATACGCGCCCTCCCGGCGGGCCTGGCGGTCCTCGCCGTGACCCGCACGCTTCCGCGCGGCTCCTGGTGGTGGCGGGCGGCCGTGCTCGGCACCCTCAACATCGGTGCCTTCTTCGCCCTGTTGTTCTTCTCCGCCTACCGGCTCCCCGGCGGGGTCGCGGCCACCCTGGGCGCGGCGCAGCCGCTGCTGGTCGCCGGACTCGCCCTCGCCCTGCTCCACCAGCGCCCGACCGCCTGGCAGCTCGGCTGGGGCGTGGCCGGGGCGGGCGGGGTCGCCGCGATGGTGCTGCGTGGCGAGGCCGCCTTCGACCCGGTCGGGGTCCTGGCCGGACTCCTCGGCACCCTGGCGATGGCCACCGGGGTCGTCCTGACCAAGCGCTGGGGGCGCCCGGTCGGGCTGCTGCCGTTCACCGGCTGGCAGCTGACCGCGGGCGGACTGCTGCTGGCGCCGCTCGCGCTCGCCGTCGAGGGGCCGCCGCCCGCGCTGGACGCCGGGGCTCTGGGCGGGTACGCGTGGCTGGCGGTCGTCGGCACCCTGCTCGCCTACGCGCTGTGGTTCCAGGGCGTGGAGCGGCTCCCCGTCGGCGCGCTGTCCTTCCTGCCGATGCTCTCCCCGGCCGTGGCCACCGCGCTCGGCTGGCTCGCCCTGGACCAGACCCTCACCGCCGCCCAGGCGCTGGGCTTCGCCCTCGCCCTGCTCTCCATCGCGGCCGCGCAGCTGTCCCCGCATACCGTGCGCACCCTGCTGCGCCGCGGCCGCGGGGTCTCCTGACACCGGCTCAGCCGGTCTGTCCGCCGAAGGTGTTCACCCCGGCCACCGAACCCGAGGAGTACCCGTCATGCGCATCACCGTCTTCGGAGCCACCGGCGCCGTCGGACGCCGGGTGGTGGCCGAGGCCCTGCGCCGCGGCCACGAGGTCAGCGCCGTCTCGCGCCGTCCCGCCGCCGAGGGGGTGCTGCCACCCGGCGCCGCCGTCCGCACCGGCGACGCCTCCGACACCGGGGACGTGGCCCGGCTCTCGGCGGGACAGGACATCGTGATCGGCGCGACCCGTCCGGTGGCCGGCCGCGAGGACGAACTCGTGGCCGTCACCGAGGCACTGCTGACCGGGCTCGCCCCGACCGGTGTCCGGCTGCTGCTCGTCGGTGGCGCCGCCACCCTCACGGTGCCCGGCACCGGGGGGCTGACCGTCGTCGACACCCCCGGCTTCCCCGCGGACGTGCGCCCCATCGCGCTCGCCTGCGCACGGCAGCTGGAGGTCTGCCGTGCCGAGCGCCGGGTGGACTGGACGTACCTCAGCCCGCCCGCCCTGCTGGAGCCCGGGGCACGCACCGGCGGCTATCGCACCGGGACCGATGAGCTGCTGGTGGATGCGGCGGGCCGGTCCGCGATCTCCATGGAGGATCTCGCCGTGGCCCTCGTCGACGAAGCCGAACGCCCCCGCCACCACCGGGTTCGTTTCACCGTGGGCTACTGAGCCGGGGCCAGGCCCGGGGCCGCCCCGGGGCCTCCCGGATTCCGGCGGACGCCACCTTGTGCAAGGATGATATATGGATTTGTCCTGACCTGAGATGAGGGCATTCCACGATCGGGGGCCGTACGGGGCGCACCAGGACCGTCCGGTCGGCATCGCACCCTCTCACCTCCGGGGAGGACGATGGGCCATGACCGACATCGAGGACGCGCTGCGTGATGTCATGCGTGTCGAGGGCGTGCTGGCGGCCTCGCTCGTCGACTATCTGAGCCGGATCACCCTCGGAGCCGCGCAGACCACCAAGGGGCCGGACCTGGAGAAGGTGGCCTACGGCGACACCGATGTGCTGCGCGCCAAGCTCTCCACCCTCGAACTGCTCGGCTACAGCCCCGACCGCCTCGAGGACATCGTGGTCACCCTGGACACCGAGTACCACGTGATCAGACCGCTCAGCCAGCGCGCCCGGCAGGGCGTGTTCATGTACCTGGTGGCCGACCGCGGCCGGGTCGACCTGGCCGCGGCCCGCGCGACGATGTCCGAGGTGGCGCTGCGGCTCGACGTCTGACGCGCGCGACCGGGGACGGGAGGCTACGGCGGGGACGGTGACGCGGACCGCGGGACGGGGTCCGGGGTGAGCGCCAGGATCGCCATGTCGTCCTGCCGCTGGCCGCCGGTCCAGGCGGTGACCTCCGCGACGAGCGTGTCCACCAGGTGCGACGCCCCGCGGAAACCCCGGCCGGACAGTCCGGCGCACGGGTCGTAGTACGCGCCCTCGCTGTTCCGGGCCTCGGTCACCCCGTCCGTCACCAGCAGCAGGTAGTCGCCCCGGCGGAAGGCGAAGGTGTCGGTGCCGGGCGGCAGCTCGCCCTCGGGCAGTCCCAGCCCCAGCGGCAGCCCGGCCTCCGCGGACTCCAGGGACCGCACCGTGCCGTCCCGGAGCAGATAGGGCGGCGGATGGCCCCGGTTGCACACCCGCAGCACCCCGTCCGCCACCTCGATCTCCACCAGCACCGCGGTGGCGAACCGCTCCAGCGCGTCCGGGCCGTCCCCGGTGTCCTCCGCGAACCGCGCCAGCCCCCGGTCCAGGTGGTCCGCCAGCGCGTCCAGCGACGGCATCCGGCCGGCCGCCTCCCGGAAGGCGCTGGTCGCCACCGCCATCGCGGACACCGCGGGCAACCCCTTGCCGCGGACGTCCCCGATCAGCGCGCGGACCCCGAACGGCGAGGAGCGCACCGCGAAGAAGTCGCCGCCGATCTGCGCCTCCGCGTACGCGCACTCGTACCGGGTGGCCACCGACAGCGCTCCCACCCGCGCGGGCAGGGGTGGCAGCACGGCGCGCTGCGCCACCTCGGCGACCGCCCGCACCGCCGCAAACCGCCGCCCCTGGCGGCGCACCACCCACTTCAGCCACAGCGCGATAACACTGATCACCGCCACGTCCAGCAGATCCACCACCAGCGCCAGTACCGGCCGGTCCACCAGCAGGTCCGTGGCCACCGACACCACACAGGCACATACCGCGGTGATCACGGCACCCCGGAACGGCAGCACCATGCACCCGACGAGCGGGGCGGCGGCCAGCAGCGGCAGCCCGGTGTAGGGCACCGGGCCGAGCATGTCCGCCAGCACACCCCCGGCCATCAGCAGCCCGGGGACCAGGGCGAGCAGTCCCGCCCTGCCCTGGTGCTCCGCCATCAGGCCCTCGGCGGTCACCGGCCGCTCCACGGCCTCCTGGAGCCGCCGGGACCACCGGTTCCAGACCGTCACCTCGAGTGCACCCACGCCTCCTGTGTCCGGTGCGGTGCGGGAGCCGCCTCCCGCCCCACGGTCACCGTCCCCCCTCCAGCGTGACCCAGGGCGGCGCGCAGCGCCCCGTGCCGGGCCCGGCCGCCGGCGCGCGGACCGGTCAGCCGCGGGGCAGCCGCCCCTTGCTGCGCATCGCGGCGCGGACCCGCTCCTCGGCCAGACCGCGGCCTGCGGTGTGCGGGGTGGTGGACCGGCGGCGCGCCTCCGCCAGGACGGTCACCGCGTTGGCGCGCAGCCGCGCCGACACCGTCTCGAAGATGGCGGCCGTGTCCGGGCGGAAGCCGGAGTAGCGGGCGTCCATGGCGAAGGCGGCCGCCACGACGCCCCCGGCGTTGGCCACGAAGTCGGGAATCACGGTGACACCCCGCTCCGCGAGGATGCCCTGCGCCTCCTCGGACGTGGGGAGGTTCGCCCCCTCCACCACCACCCGGGCCTTGATCTGCCGGGCGGTGTCCCGGCTGATGACGTCCTGGAGCGCGGCCGGGACCAGGACGTCGCAGTCGGCCGTCAGCTCGGCGCCGGGCGGCAGCGCGGTGCCCCCGCGGTGGCGGGTGACGAAATGGTCGCCGTGTTCCTCACGGGCGGCCAGCAGCTCCGCCACGTCCAGCCCGGTGGGATCGTGCAGACAGCCGTGGGCGGTGGACACCGCCACCACGGCGGCGCCCAGCTCGGCGAAGCGGCGGGCGGCGGCACTGCCCACCGCGCCGAACCCCTGGATCGCCACCCGTGCCCCGGCCAGCGGCAGCCCCAGGCCGCCCGCCGCCGCGTCGGCGGCCTCGGCCACTCCGTAGCCGGTGACACCGAGCTTGTCGTAGGCCACGCCGCCCAGGTGTTCCGGGGTGCCGACGGCGGCCCCCCGGTCGCCCAGCTCGTCCTGGATGATGGCCGCGTCGCACTCGGTCAGCCCCATGTCCAGACCCATCACATACTCGCGCGGCACCTCGTTGGACAGCGCCCGCGCGAAGGCACGCAGCACCGCCTCCTTGTCGGGGGAGGCGGGATCGGCCACGATGCCCGCCTTGGCGCCCCCGTAGAACAGGTCCACGCCCGCCCACTTCCAGGTCATCACCCGGGCCAGCCGCGCCACCTCCTGGACGGTCACCCCGGGCGCCATCCGCGTACCGCCCTTGCCGATGCCGCGCGCGGTGTTGTCGATGACCAGCACGCCCTTCATACCGGTGCGCCGGTGGGAGACCACCACGACCTTCTCCGGGCCCCAGTCGTCGATGAGCGAGAGTGCGTCAGTCACGGGTGTCTTCCTGTCCCTCGGAGGTGTGTCCCTGGTCGGAGCCGGGTCCCCGGGACGCGCGGGCGGTGTCCGCGGCCGGCGGGGGCGGCAGGGCCGCCGCGATGAGCTGGGCCAGATGCAGCCCGCGGCGGTCGGTGTGCTGGCCGATCTGGGTGCGGCAGCTGAAACCGTCGGCGAGGACGGCCGTATCGGGGGCGGCCTCGCGCACCGCGGGCAGCAGCACCTGTTCCCCCGCGGCCACGGACACCTCGTAGTGCCCGCGCTCGAAGCCGAAGTTGCCCGCCAGCCCACAGCATCCGGAGTCCAGCGCGGTGTTGTCCACGCCCATCCGGCGCAGCAGCGCGGCGTCCGCACCGAAACCCGAGGTGGCGTGCTGATGGCAGTGGGTCTGGCTGATGCTCCGGGCCGCGACCTCGGGGGGCCGCCAGTCCGGGGCGTGCTCGAGAAGGAGTTCGGCCAGGGAGACGGTGGCCTGTGCGACGGCGGCCGCGTCCGTGTCGCCGTCCAGCAGCTCCGGCAGGTCACCGCGCAGCGCCGCCGTACAGCTCGGCTCCAGACCCACCACCGGTATCCCGGCCCGGGCCGCGGGACCGAGCGCGGCGGCGGTGCGCCCGGCGATCCGGCGCGCCACACCGAGCTGCCCGGTGGTGATCCAGGTCAGTCCGCAGCACTGGGTGCCGTCGGGGACCCGCACCCGGTATCCGGCGCTCTCCAGAACGGCCACCCCGGCGCGCAGCACCTCCGGGGAGAAGTGGTTGTTGAACGAGTCCACCCACAGCACCACCGGACCGCGCCGGCCGTCGCCCTGAGGGGTCCGGTGGCGGAACCACTCCAGGAAGGTGCGGTCGGCGAAGCGCGGGATCTCCCGCTGTGGGGCGATTCCGCCGAGCCGTTTGAGCAGCGGGGCGAACCGGGAGGCGGTGAGGGCGTTGACCAGCCGTGGCATCCGCGCCGCCACCCGGGACAGCAGCGGCAGCCAGCCCATGGAGTAGTGGGACGCCGGGCGCAGCCGCCCCCGGTAGTGGTGGTACAGGAACTCGGACTTGTAGGTGGCCATGTCCACCCCGACCGGGCAGTCGCTGCTGCATCCCTTGCAGGACAGACACAGGTCCAGGGCGTCACGGACCTCGGTGGACCGCCAGCCGTCGGTGATCACCTCACCCTGTGTCATCTCGTACAGCAGCCGCGCCCGGCCGCGGGTGGAGTCCTTCTCGTCCCGTGTCACCCGGTAGCTCGGGCACATCACATCGCCGCGCTGGGCGGTCGAACGGCACGCGCCGACACCCACGCAGCGGCGGGTGGCCTTGGCGAAGTCACCGCCGTCGGCGCGGAACGGGAAGACGGTGGCCAGGGGGAGCGGGGTGCGGTGGTGGGCGACGCGCAGATTGCCGTCCAGCGGCAACGGCCGGGTGATGATGCCCGGGTTGAGCCCGTGGTCCGGATCCCAGATGTTCTTGAACTCCTCGAAGAGCCCGATGACCCCGGGCCCGTACATCAGGGGGAGCAGCTCCGAACGGGCCTGGCCGTCCCCGTGCTCACCGGAGAGCGAACCCCCGTGCGCGGCCGTCAGCGCGGCGGCGGCGGTGACGAAGGCGCGGAAGGCCGCGGTGCCCTTCCCGGTGCCGAAGTCGAAGTCGATGCGCACATGCAGACAGCCCTCGCCGAAGTGTCCGTACACCGCTCCACGCAGTCCGTGCCGGTCCAGCAGACCGGTGAACCCGCGCAGGTAGGAGCCCAGCCGCTCGGGGGGTACGGCGGCGTCCTCCCAGCCGGGCCACGCCTCGGACCCGTCCGGCAGCCGGGTCGCGAGCCCCGCGCCGTCCTCGCGGATCCGCCACAGCCGCCGGGCGCGCCCGGGGTCGGTGACGACCTCACCGCCGGTGAACCCGGCCGTCTCCCGGGCCGCCGCGCTCAGGGCCGCCGCCCGGGCATCCAACTCCTCGGCCGTGCCGCCGAGTTCGGCGAACAGCCAGGCCCGGGAGCCGGGTGGCAGGGAGTCGACGGCCGCCCGGGTCGCGGGCCGGGTGACGATGTCGGTGAGCGCGTGGTCCAGCCCCTCCAGGGCCAGTGGCCGGTGTTCCAGCAGGGCGGGCACCGCGTCGGCCGCGGCGTAGACGTCCCGGTACCCGAGGACCACCAGCGCCCGCGCCGGGGGAGGGGCGATGAGCTGCACGGTCGCGGAGAGCACCACGGCCAGGGTGCCCTCACTGCCCACCAGGGCCCGCGCGAGGTTGAACCGGTTCTCGGGCAGCAGGTGTTCCAGCGCGTAGCCCGACACCTGCCGCGGAAACCGGCCCAGTTCGGTGCGGAGCACCTCCAGATGGCGCCGGGCCAGGGTGTCCAGCGCGCCGATCAGCCGTCCGCGGTCGTCGTCCGCGGCGACCGCCTCGTCGATCTCGGCGCGGGTCATCGGACCGAGCCGGACCGCCGTGCCCCGGTACGTCAGCACCTCCAGCTCGACCACGTTGTCGGCGGTGCGGCCCCAGGCCACCGAATGCGATCCGCACGCGTTGTTGCCGATCATCCCGCCCAGGGTGCAGCGGCTGTGGGTGGAGGGGTCGGCACCGAACAGCAGCCCGTGTCCGGCGGCCGCCGCCTGGAGCTCGTCCAGCACGATCCCCGGCTGCACGGTCGCGGTGCGGGCCACCGGGTCCAGGGAGAGCAGCTTGTTGAAGTGGCGGGAGACATCCAGCACCACACCCGATCCGACGGCCTGGCCCGAGGTGCTGGTGCCCGCGCCGCGCACGGTGACCGGCACCCCCAGCCGGCGGCAGACCGCCACCGCGCGCAGCACCTGCTCCCGGTCGCGCGGGAACACCACCGCCAGCGGGACCCGCCGGTAGTTGGAGGCGTCGGCCGCGTACTGCGCACGGCGCCCGGCGTCCCCGGCCACCTCACCGCAGTCCGCCCGGTCCAGGGCCTCGGCCACCGCCGCCGCCTCGGGAGTCCGGCGGGTGTCCTGCGCTGACGTCGTCACGTGTGTCCGCTCCTCCGGGGAAGACGCACCGGCCGTGTGCTCCGCGGCCGGGTCCCGACCACGATCCGCGCCCGCTCCGGGCCACCACAAGGGCCAGCAGCGCGAAGGAAATGAGGTGCGAGACATAGGAACGCTTATGCTGGGCGGAGTGCGCTTATGCTCGGTCCCCCTGTCATTCAGGAGCGCCCTGGGGAGCCGGAATGCTCAAGCCTCTGCATCTGATCACCCTGAAGGCCGTCGTCCGCAGCGGATCGTTCGCCATCGCCGCCCGCGACCTCGGCTACACCGCGTCCGCCATCTCCCAGCAGATCTCCGCGCTGGAGAAGGAGACCGGCCTGGTGCTGTTCGAACGCGAGCCGCACGGCATCCGCGCCACCACCGCCGCCCACCGGCTGGTCGACCTCAGCGCCCGGGTCCTGGCCGCCCTGGACGACCTGGACCACCAGGTGCGGGAGCTGGCCACCGGCACCGTGGGACGGCTGCGGCTGGGCACCTTCCCCACCGCCGGGGTCCGGCTGGTGCCCGCCGCCCTGTCCGCGGCGGTCGCCGCCCTGCCCCGGGCGGAGATCCAGCTCGCCGAGGGCGAACCGGACGAGCTGATCGCCCTGCTCGTCCAGGGCGATCTGGACATCGCCGTGGTCTACGAGTACGGGCTCAGCCCCCGGCACTGGCCCGACGGACTCACCCGCCACCCGCTGCTGCGCGAGGACCTGGTCCTGCTGCGCGCCCGCGGCAGCGGACTCGGCGCGGAGCTGCCCCAACTGGCCCGCGCCCGCTGGATCACCAGCCGGGAGGACACCGGCGGGGCGGTGTCACTGACCCGGCTGTGCGCGGCGGCCGGGTTCGACGCCGATGTGGTCTTCCGCAGCAACAACTACGACGTGGTCCGGGAGTTGGTGTCCAGCGGCCTCGGAGTGGCCGTGGTCCCGGCCCTCGGCCACAAGGACAGCGCGCCCATCGAGGCCACCCGGCTCACCCGACGCTCCGCCCACCGCACCGTGCTGGCCCTGCACCGTGACGAGAACAGCAACCCGCTGCTCGGCACGGTGCTGGAGGCGCTGCGGCGGGCGGTGCCCCGCGAGGAGCCGTATCTGCGGCCCGTCGGAGCGGTGGAGGACGGCGGAGGGGACGGCCCGGCGACATCGCCACCGGCCCGTCCCCGTCCCCGTCCGCGCTAGCGGGCCGAGGCCGGGGCGGTGTCCCCGCCGCCGTCACCGCGCGCTCCGGTGTCATCGATGTCATCGGTGTCGGACATGTGCTCCAGCGCGTCCAGGTCCACCGAACCGCCCGGCATCACCTGACGGGTACGGCGGTATCCGTACGCGGCGTACAGCACCAGCCCCACCACCAGCCAGCAACCCAGCCGCACCCAGGTCTGCCACTGGAGGAAGGACATCAGCCAGACCGAGAACACGATGCCCAGCACCGGAACCACCGGCATCCCCGGGCACCGGAACGTGCGGGTCAGCTGCGGCTTGCGGTAGCGCAGGACCAGCACCGAGGCGGACACCACGACGAACGCCAGCAGCACCCCGATATTGGTCAGTTCGGCCACCGCGTTGATGGGCAGCAGTCCGGCCAGCACCGCGGAGACGATGCCGATCAGCCAGGTGGCCCGGTGCGGCACCTTGCGCTTGGGATGGATGGCGCCGAACCACGCGGGCATCAGCCCGTCCCGGCTGAGCGCGTACCACAGCCGGGCGGCGCCCATCATGAACGAGAACGTCACCGTGACGATGCCGATGACCGCGCCGACCGCGATCACATTGGCCAGTCCGCTCAGGCCCACGCTCTGGAAGGCGCTGGAGATACCGCTGCTGGGGTTGAGCTCGCTGTAGTGCTGCATCCCGGTGAGCACGACGCACACCAGGACGTAGAGCACCATCGAGACGGCCAGCGACAGCATCATCGCCTTCGGCAGCTTGCTGCGGGCCTCCACCGACTCCTCCGCGGCCGTGCTCAGCGCGTCATAGCCGAACACCGCGAAGAACACGGTCGCCGCCCCGGTGAACGCACCGCCGAGACCGAACGGGGCGAACGGATGCAGGTTCCCGGAGTCCACCTTGGTGAACCCGACCACGATCACCACCAGCACGATGGCGATCTTCACGATGGTCAGCACCGTCTCCACCCGGGCCGAGGTACGGGTGCCGCGGGTCAGCAGCCAGGCCACGCCCAGACAGATCGCCACCGCCAGCAGGTCGATCCGGTGCCCCGAGCCGGTGCCTGGCGCACCCAGCGCCCACGTCGGCAGATGGATGCCGACCGCGTCCAGCAGGAACCCCAGATAGCCCGACATCCCGATGGCCACCACCGCCACGATGGCGGTGTACTCCAGCAGCAGGTCCCAGCCCACGATCCAGCCCACGACCTCCCCCAGGACCGCGGCGCAGTAGGTGTAGGAGGAGCCCGCCTTGGGGACCATCCCCGCGAACTCGGCGTAGGCGAACGCCGCGCACAGCGACGCCGCCCCCGCTACCAGGAACGAGATCAGCACCGCCGGACCGGCCACATCACGGGCCACGGCCGCGGCCAGGCTGAAGATCCCGGCCCCGATGATGGCGCCGATGCCGATCATCGTCAGCTGGGTGAGGCCCAGGGTGCGCACCATGCGTTCGCCCGCGGGCTGTTCGGAGGGGAGTGTGCGCCGGAAGATTCCCCGCGGTCCGCTGCCCAGCAGCGCCGACCGCGGCGGCTTCGGTGTGTTGGCGGGGGACATCGATCGCTCCCTGTCAGGCAACGACGGGCACGACGGCCCGGCGTCGTGGTGTGGGTCACCACTGGCCGGAACCCTCGCCCACGACCCGCCGCCCGCAAAAGACGTGGCAGCGCGACACCTTGCGGCCCTGAGACCAAGGGGTCCTGGTGCACCACCCGCGCACGGCGGCCGGGCCGGTGGCGGACCGTTGCCGCCCCGGCCCCTCAGCCGCGGCCGCCGCCCCGGTCGGCTGCCACCGCCCGCAACACCTCGACCAGCGCGGACACCGTGGGACGGCGCTCGGCCGAGGACCGGAACACCACCACGATGTGACGCTCCACCCGCTCCCTCAGCTCCACCACGTCGAACCGCGAGGCACGCAGCCTGAGCATCAGATCCGTCACGGTGCTCACCCCGATGCCCGCCTCCACCAGGGCCAGGGTCGCCGCGGTGTCCGTCACCACATGGCGCACATCGGGCTCGATACCCGCCCGGCGGCAGGCGGTGCGCACCGCGCGCCCGTAGTAGCTCTCCGCCGACGGCAGGATCCAGCCCAGGTCCTGGGTGTCCGCCAGACCCACCACCGCGCGGCCGGGCATCGTCCCGGTGGGCACCGCGAGCGAGAACCGCTCCCGGTACAGCTGCATCACCCGCAGTGCCGGGTCACGGGGGATCGGCACATCCGGATAGTCCAGGCCCAGCGCCAGGTCCACACCACCGGTGGCGACCGCGTCGTACACCTCGTCCACGTCCATGTCGCGGCTGTGCACCGTCAGCTCCGGATGGCTGAGCCGCGCCCGGCGCAGCGCCAGCGGCAGGATCTCGGCCGCCGCGGTGGCGAACAGGCCCACCGACAGCACCCCGGACACCTCGTTGCGGGACCGCTCCAGCGCTTCGACCGCCTCCGCCTCGGTGGCCAGGATCCGCTCGGCGTGGCGAGCCAGGGTCACTCCCGCGTCGGTGAGCTCCACCCGCCGTCCGACCCGGTGCAGCAGCTCCATCCCGGTGGCCCGCTCCAGCGCGGCGATCTGCTGGGACACCCCGCCGGGGGTGTATCCCAGCGCCTCCGCGACCGCGGTGATGGTGCCGCGCCGGGTCAGTTCCACCAGTGACCGCAACTGGGCACTCGTCCAGTCCATATACGGATCCTAAAAGAAAAGCCGCACTCATCGTTCATGGACGTCAACGGTCGGGGTGGGTCACGATGACGGGCAGCCAGCTGATCAGCACCTCGAGCAATCGCACCGCTGCCCCTGCCGCCCCCCGCGCGGACTCCGTCCCCGGGCCCCGGCACCGGCCATTGGAGGGATCGGCCCTTGTCCATCTCACCCACCCGCGGCACCGTCCCGGCCACCGCAGATGTCGTGATCATCGGCGGCGGCGTCATGGGCGCCTCCGTCGCCTTCCACCTCGCCGAAGCGGGCGTGCGGCGCATCGTCGTCGTCGAACGCGCCGAGCTGGCGAGCGGCAGCTCGGGCAAACCGATCGGCGGCGTCCGCGCCCAGTTCTCCGACCCCCTCAACATCGAACTGGGCAGCCGCAGTCTGCGCGCCTACCAGGACTTCCCCCGCCGCCCCGGCGCGGACATCCGGCTCGATACCGTCGGCTACCTCTTCCTGCTCACCGACGAGCGGCAGGTGGCCGACTTCGAGCGATGCGTGGCCGTCCAGAACGCGCTGGGCGTCCCCAGCCGTGTGATCGGCCCCGCCGAGGCCCGGCAACTGTGCCCGTACGTGACCACCGACCGCGTGCTGGCCGCCGTCCACTCACCGCAGGACGGCCATGCCCGCCCCGGTCTGGTCGTCCACGGCTACGCCACCGCCGCCGCCCGCGCGGGCGTCACCTTCGCCACCGGGACCACCGTCACCGGGATGGACACCACCGGTGACCGGGTCACCGCCGTGCACACCGACCGCGGCACCATCTCCTGCGCCACCGTGGTCTGTGCCGCGGGCGCCTGGTCCGCCGGGATCGGCGACATGGTCGGGGTCAGCCTCCCGGTCCGCCCGGTCCGCCGCCAACTCGCCTTCACCGCCCCGTGCGCCGCCCCCCGTATCCCGTTCACCATCGACTTCGCCTCCTCGGCGTACTTCCACAACAGCGATGACGGTCTGCTGCTCGGCCTGGCCGACCCCGGCCAGCCCGACGGCTTCGACACCACCTGGACCCCCGAGTGGCTGGAGCTGTTCCGGGACCGCGCCCGGCTGCTCGCCCCGGAGCTGGCCGATATGGAGATCGCCGGGGGATGGGCCGGGCTCTACGAGGTGACCCCCGACCACAACGCGCTCATCGGCCGCTCCACCGAGGTCGGCAACTTCCTCTACGCCACCGGCTTCTCCGGCCACGGCTTCCTCCAGGCCCCCGCCGTCGGCGAGATCGTGCGCGATCTGCACCTGGAACGGGAACCCTGCGTGGATGTCACCCCGTTCGGAGCCGACCGGTTCACCAGCGGCGCCGAGACCCGCCCCGAGGCCCATGTGGTGTGAACCCCGCACCACCGGTACGCATCCGCACCCGACCGAAAGGCAGCCCCGCACATGATCAGCCAGTGGCAGCTGCGAGCCGCGTTCGCGAGGCGGCTCTCGGACATGTACGGCCAGGAAGTCCCCGCCTACACCACCCTCGTGGACGTCTCCCACGAGGTGAACGAGGACGTGCTGCGCGCCGAGGGCGCGGGCGCCGAACGCCTCGGCTCCATCAGCCGCGTCACCGCCGAACGCCACGGCGCCATCCGGGTCGGCACCCCGGCGGAACTGGAACAGGTCGCCCGGATCTTCGGTGCGCTCGGGATGCACCCCGTCGGCTTCTACGATCTGCGCGAAGCCGCCGCCAGCGCCGTCCCCGTCGTCTCCACCGCCTTCCGCCCCGTCGACGGCGAGGAACTGGCGCGCAACCCCTTCCGCGTCTTCACCTCCATGCTCACCCCCGCCGACCCCCGGTTCTTCGACGCCGCACTGCGGGCCCGGCTGGAGACCTTCCTCGCCTCCCGCACGCTCTTCCCGCCGGAGCTGCTCACCCTCGCCGACCGCGCGGCGGCCGACCGCGGCCTCCCCGATGAGGACGCCGAACGCTTCCTCCGGCTCGCGGTCCGGTCCTTCGAGCTGTCCCGCGAACCCATCGACCGGGGCTGGTACGAGACGCTGGAGAAGGTCTCCGCCGTCGCCGCCGACATCGGCGGTGTCCGCAGCACCCACATCAACCACCTCACCCCCCGGGTGCTGGACATCGACGAGCTGTACCGGCGGATGACCGACCGCGGGATCGAGATGATCGACACCATCCAGGGACCCCCGCGCTGGAGCGGCCCCGACGTCCTGCTGCGCCAGACCTCCTTCCGCGCCCTGGCCGAACCCCGCGCCCTGCGCGCCCCCGACGGCAGCGTCACCAGCGGCGCCCTGCGGGTCCGGTTCGGCGAGGTCGAAGCGCGCGGCATCGCCCTCACCCGGGAGGGCCGCGCCCGCTACGACGCCCTGCTGGCCCGGACGGACGAACAGGCCGCCCGGCACCCCGCCGCCGACCGCGGCGAGCTGGCCCGCGCCCTGTGGGCCGAGGACTTCCCCGGCAGCGAGGCCGAACTGGCCCGGCGCGGTCTGGGCTACTTCACCTACCACGCCGCCGCGGACCGCCCGTCCGGCCCCGCGCCCACCACCCTCGGAGAACTCCTGGACCAGGGCTGGGTGCGCGCCGAACCCATCGTCTACGAGGACTTCCTGCCCCGCTCCGCGGCCGGGATCTTCCAGTCCAACCTCAGCGGTGAGGGCTCCAAGAACACCGAGCACGAGGGCGCCGCCTATGACAGTGCCTGGCTCTCCGGCGCCATCGGACGCGAGGTCCTGGACCCCTACGCCCTCTACGAGCGGCAGCAGAACCAGTCCCTCGACCGGGTCGCCCGGGAGCTGGACCTGCTCACCGCGCCCCGCTGACCACGGTCCGGCCCGTCCCGCGCGCCCCGTACCCCGGGCGATCGACCACCCGACCACCCCGACACCACCAGGGAGCACCATGACCACCCCCGCCCTTCCCACCACCGAGGCCCTGCGCGACCGCGCCCTGACGAGCCTGCGCCGGGTCGGCGTCACCCCCGCCGAGGGCAGTGACTTCCACGCCCGCACCCCCATCACCGGTGAGGACCTCTTCGGGCTCGCCGCCGCCACCGAGGCCGGGACCGAGGAGGCGCTCGAGGCCGCCCGCGCCGCCTTCCTCACCTGGCGCGTCACCCCCGCCCCGCGCCGCGGTGAACTCGTCCGCCGCCTCGGTGAGCTGCTGCGCGACCACAAGAGCGACCTGGCCGACCTCATCACCATCGAGGCGGGCAAGATCCGCTCCGAGGCGCTGGGCGAGGTCCAGGAGATGATCGACATCTGTGACTTCGCGGTCGGGCTGTCCCGCCAGCTCTACGGCCGCACCATCGCCTCCGAACGCCCCGGACACCGGCTCGCCGAGACCTGGCACCCGCTCGGCGTGGTTGGGGTGATCTCCGCGTTCAACTTCCCCGCCGCCGTCTGGTCGTGGAACACCGCCGTCGCCCTGGCCTGCGGTGACACCGTCGTGTGGAAGCCCTCCGAGCTCACCCCGCTGATCTCACTGGCCTGTGACCGGCTGCTGGCGCGGGCCGCCGAGGACACCGGGGCCCCGCGCGATGTGCACCGGCTGCTGCTCGGCGACCGCGCGATCGGCGAGCGGCTGGTCGACGACCCGCGGGTGGCCCTCGTCAGCGCCACCGGCTCGACCCGCATGGGCCGCGAGGTCGGCCCCCGGGTGGCCGCCCGGTTCGGCCGCACCCTGCTGGAGCTGGGCGGCAACAACGCGGCCGTCGTCGCGCCGTCGGCCGACCTCGACCTCGCCGTCCAGGGCATCGTCTTCGCCGCCGCGGGCACCGCCGGACAGCGCTGCACCACCCTGCGGCGGCTGATCGTCCACCGCGACATCGCCGACACCCTGGTCGACCGGCTGACCGCCGCCTACCGCAAGCTGCCCATCGGCGACCCGTTCGACGAGGGCACCCTCGTCGGCCCGCTGATCTCCACCCGGTCGCTCGACACCATGCGCGACGCCCTGGACCGCGCACAGGCCGAAGGCGGCACCCTGCTGGCCGGCGGCGAGCGGCGGCTGGCCGACCGCGCCCCGCACGCCGGTTACGTCGAACCGGCGATCGTCCGCGTCGACGCACAGACCCCCGTCGTCCGGGAGGAGACCTTCGCACCCGTCCTCTACGTCCTGACCTACGACACCCTCGAAGAGGCCGTGGCGCTCCACAACGACGTCCCCCAGGGCCTGTCGTCCAGCATCTTCACCCGTGACCAGCAGGAGGCCGAGTACTTCCTGTCCGCGGAGGGCTCCGACTGCGGGATCGCCAACGTCAACATCGGCACCTCCGGAGCCGAGATCGGCGGGGCCTTCGGCGGGGAGAAGGAGACCGGTGGCGGACGGGAGTCCGGCTCCGACGCCTGGCGCGCCTATATGCGTCCGGCGACCAACACCATCAACTACTCCAGCCGGCTGGCCCTCGCCCAGAACGTCAGCTTCCTCTGATCGCCGCGCGTCACCGCGGGAGCACCCCGCGCCACCGGGCCGCCGCACGCGGCCCGGTGGCCGCACACCCACCGCATGGGGGCGAACGCGCCCTGTGAAAGGATCGTCTCGCTGAGCGGAGCCCCGCGATCCGACTCCCCGAACCCCTCACCTCCCGCTGGCGGAAGTGTTAGGAATAGGGGGTGATCGGATTTTTCGGTCGATCGAGGCGGTCCGGGCACGTCCCCTCCCGGCGGCGCCTCCGCTCACTGCTGGGCATGCGCAGCATCGCCGGGCAGGTCTTCGCCGTACAGGTGGTCCTCGTCGTCGTGCTCATCGTCGTCGCGACGGTGGCCCTGGTCCTCCAGGCGCGCAACGACAGCGAACAGGAAGCCATCAACCGCTCCACCGCCGTCGCCCAGACCTTCGCCACCTCACCCGGCACCGCGACGGCCATGACCTCCAGCAACCCCAGCGCGGTGCTCCAGCCCCGGGCCGAGATGGCCCGCGAACGGGCCGGCCTGGACTTCGTGGTGGCGGCGAACACGCACGGCATCCGCTATACCCACCCCCTGCCGCAGTACATCGGCAAGGAGGTCGTCGCCGACTGGCAGCCCGCCGTCCGGGGCAAGGTGGTCACCGAGACTGTGGACGGCCCCCTCGGCCGTGAGGTGCAGGCCACCGTGCCCATCCGCGCGGCCGACGGGAAGGTCGTGGGCGTGGTCTGCGCGGGGATGACCGCCAAGGACGTCAGCGGCCGGGTCAAGCACCAGCTGCCCCTGGTGTTCGGCACCGCCGCCGGTGCCCTCGCCCTCGCCACCGGGGGCACCGCGCTGGTCGGCGGGCGGCTGCGGCGCCAGACCCGCGGACTGGGCCCGGCCCAGATGATGCGGATGTACGAGCACCATGACGCGGTGCTCCACTCCGTGCGCGAAGGGGTGCTGATCGTCGACGACCAGGGCCGTCTGGTGCTGGCCAACGACGAGGCCCGGCGGCTGCTGGACCTCCCCCCGGACGCCGAGGGCCGCCATGTCTCCGGGCTGGGCCTGGATCCGCGCACCGAGGAGCTGCTCAGCTCCGGGCGGCTGGCCACCGACGAGGTGCATCTGGCCGGGGACCGGCTGCTGGCGGTCAACCAGCGGCCCACGGGCTGGGAGGGCGGCCAGTCCGGCACCGTCACCACCGTGCGCGACACCACCGAGCTGCGCGATCTGTCCGGCAAGGCCGAGGTGGCCGAGAAGCGGCTGCGGCTGCTCTACGACTCCGGTGCGAAGATCGGCAGCACCCTGGACATCGTCCGGACCGCCGAGGAGCTCACCGAGTTCGCGGTCCCGTGGTTCGCCGACTACGCCACCGTCGATCTGGTGGAACCCGTGATGCGCGGCAACGAACCCGCGGGCAGTGTCATGCGCCGCACCGCCACCAGCGGCGTCCGGCCCGATCACCCGCTGTGGCGCATCGGCAAGCTGATCACCTACGTCAGCGGTGCGCCCCAGGCGTTCGGCTTCGGCGCCGGACGACCGGTGCTCGAGGCGGATCTGCGCGCCTTCGGCGGCTGGCAGGTGCAGGATCCCGAGCAGGCCGCGCGGATCGTCGACTACGGCATCCACTCGATGATCACCGTTCCGCTGCGGGCCCGGGACGTCACGCTGGGGCTGGCCACCTTCTGGCGCTCCGAGAAGGCCGAGCCCTTCGACGAGGAGGACGTGGCGCTCACCGAGGAGCTCGTCGCCCGCGCCGCCGTGGCCATCGACAACGCCCGCCGCTACACGCGCGAGCACGCCATGGCCGTCACCCTCCAGCGCAGCATGCTGCCCCAGGGACTGCCCGAGCAGGACGCCCTGGAGGTGGCCCACCGCTATCTGCCCGCCCAGGCCGGGGTCGGCGGTGACTGGTTCGACGTCATCCCGCTGCCCGGCGCCCGGGTCGCCCTCGTCGTCGGCGACGTGGTCGGCCACGGTCTGCACGCCGCCGCCACCATGGGGCGGCTGCGCACCGCCGTGCACAACTTCTCCGCGCTCGACCTGCCGCCCGACGAACTGCTCGGCCACCTCGACGAACTGGTGACCCGTTTCGACCAGGACCAGGCCGCCGAGGACAACGACGCCCCGGCCATCACCGGCGCCACCTGTCTGTACGCCATCTACGACCCGGTCACCGGACACTGCACGATGGCGAGGGCGGGCCACCCCGGTCCGGCCGTGGCCCACCCCGACGGCACGGTGACCTTCCCCGAGGTCCCGCTCGCCCCGCCGCTCGGCCTGGGCGGTGAGCCCGTCGAGACCGCCGAGCTGCGGCTGTCCGAGGCCACCCGGCTGGTGCTCTACACCGACGGCCTCATCGAGGACCGCGGCCGCGATGTCGACGCCGGGCTCGACATGCTCAAGGCCACCCTGGCCGGGCACCCCGAGCGGAGCCCCGAGCGGACCTGCCAGGCGGTCTTCGAGATCATGGCCTCCCCGCACCCCAGCGATGACATCGCCCTGCTGATCGCCCGCACCCGGCTGCTGGACCCGCACGCGGTGGCCGAGTGGGACATCCCCTCCGAACCCGCCGCCGTCGCCCGGATCCGTACCGAGGCCGACCGCCGGCTGGCCGGCTGGGGGCTGGAGGAGGTCGGCTTCACCACCGAGCTCATCCTCAGCGAACTGGTCACCAACGCCATCCGCTACGGCTCCGACCCCATCCGGGTCCGACTGCTGCGCGGCCGCAGCCTGATCGTGGAGGTGTCCGACAGCAGCAGCACCTCACCGCATCTGCGCCGCGCGGCCACCACCGACGAGGGCGGACGCGGGCTGTTCCTGGTGGCCCAGTTCGCCCAGCGCTGGGGCACCCGCTACACCCCCAACGGGAAGATCATCTGGGCTGAGCTGCCCCTGACCGGCGTGGCCGCCCCGCCGCTGGACGAGGAGGACCTGCTCGACCAGTGGGACGACGTCCCGGGCTGACCGGGGTCCGGCCGGATCCACGGCCGACCCGTCCGGCCCCGCCCGTGGTCAGATGTGGTCCGGCGCCACCAGCTCGGTGGCGAGCAGATCCATCAGCAGTCCGTCGCGCAGGGTGCCGTCCGGGCGCCGCTCGTACTGCCGCATGACGCCCACCGGCCGGAAGCCGAGCCGCCGGTAGAGCCGGATCGCCCGCTCGTTGTCCACCGCCGGATCGATGGTCAGCCGGTGGTGTCCGGCCACCTCGATCAGATGGCGGGCGAGCGTGTGGAGGGCGTCGCCACCGATGCCCCGCCCGTGCCAGTCCGCGTGGACCGCGATGTCCAGCCCCGCGCTGCGGTACTCGGGGGTGTTCTCCTCGCAGGACTGGATCAGCCCCACCACCGTGCCTCCGGACTCGATGGCGTAGCCGTGGACGCCCTCCGGCGGATGACACGTCTCCGCCGCCCCCTCGTGCGCGTCCCCCCACCAGCGGGCCACGGCCGGATGGCCGAGGATCTCACCGAACCGCTCCGCGTCCCCGGGCACCGCGCGGCGCAGCCGGACGGCGCGCCCCTGGATCACCGTGTCCACGGCCGTTCCCGGGGAGGTGCCGAAGGTGACGTCGGCGGCCCGCGCCACGAGCTCGATCTCGTCGCCCAGCGCCCATTCGGCCGCCCGTGACGCCAGCGCGGCCGGGACCGGCGCACTGACGCCCGCCACCCCGGGAACGTCGTACGTCGCGTGGGCGTCGTGCGGCAGGACCACCCGGTGGTCCCGCTCCAGCGCGGTGCGCGCCGTGGCGCTCACACACATCTCGGACATCACCCCGCACACCGCGAGCGCCCGCACCCCCGCCCCGGTCAGCAACTCCGCCAGGGGCGTTCCGTGGAAACCGTCGTCCTCCGCCTTGCGGACCACGACCTCCCGCGGCCCTTCCACCACCGGCAGGAACAGCTCCCAGCCCGGTGTCCCCGGCTCGTCCGGCTCGCCCCGCGGCCCGTCGTTCTGCAGATGGACCACCAGCGCCCCGGCGGCCCGCGCCCGGTCCAGCAGGTCCGAGACGTGTTCGAGCAGCCCCGCGGCGTCCGGTACGGCCCCGGGACCGGAGACGAAGGCGGTCTGCATATCGATGACGAGCAGGGCGTGTACGGGGGATGGCTGGTCACTCATGGCGCTGATTATGGTGCGCCCCGGGTGGGTTTCTCCTGCCCTTTTCGCCCGACCGCGCAGGGGAGTTGCGCACGGGCGGGGGTGCGTAGGGTGGGGGACATGCTGTGACGCCTGCCCGCGCCGCGGGCACCCCCGCCGACTCCTTCGTCCGTCGCACGCCGATTCCGGCGACCGGCTGCGCCAGCGCGCTCCCGGGTTCCGACACCACGAAGGAGAGCTTTCGCATGACCACGTCGACCCGCTTCGACGTCCCCGACGCGTTCATCGCGTCCTACGGTGCCCACGGCCCCGAGGAACGGGCCTGGCTGGCCCGACTGCCCCGGCTGGGCGATGAGTTCCTGGACCGCTGGGGCTTGCGGCCGGACGGCCCGCCCGCGCACGGTATGGCCTCGCTGGTCCTGCCCGTCCGCCAGGACGACGGCACCCCGGCCGTCCTCAAGCTCCAGCGCCTCCGGGAGGAGACCGCCGGTGTTCCCGCGGGACTGCGCGCGTGGCGCGGCCGGGGCGTGGTGCGGCTGCTCGGCCACGACGAGGAGAGCGGCACCCAGCTGCTGGAACGGCTGGACGCCGACCGCCCGTTGTCCTCGGTCTCCGATGACCATGAGGCGCTGTGCGTCCTGGCCGGACTGCTGGCCCGGCTGGCCGCCGTCCCCGCCCCGGAGGGGATGCGCGGGCTGTCCGGCATCGCCACCGCGATGCTCGACGAGGTGCCACGGGCGGTCCCGGCGCTGAGCGACCCCGCCGAACGGCGGCTGGTGCGCACCTGCGCGTCCGCCGTCGCCGAGCTGACCGGTGAGCCGGGGGACCGGCTGCTGCACTGGGATCTGCACTACGACAACGTGCTGGCCGGGGAACGGGAGCCCTGGCTGGTCATCGACCCCGAACCGATCGCCGGGGACCCCGGGTTCGAGCTGCTGCCCGCGCTGCGCAACCGGTGGGAGGAGGTGGTGGCCACCGGCGACGTACCGCGTGCGGTGCTCCGCCGCTTCGACGTGCTGACCGAGGCCGTCGGAGTGGACCGGCGGCGGGCGGTCGGCTGGACGCTCGGCCGGGTGCTCCAGAACGCCCTGTGGGACATCGAGGACGGCGAGACCGCTCTCGATCCCGCCCAAGTGACCATCGCCACCACTCTGTTGAGGTGCCGGGCGGAACACCGTCGGGTATGAGACCGCCGCGCCGGTGAACCGGTCCGAGCCGGTGGCGGACTCACGGTGCCGAGAGGCCCCGGGGGGACGCCACCGGCAGCAGCTCCGGCCGTTTGGCGACGCGGTCGTCGCCGGAGGAGCGCCCCCGCAGCCGTCTGCCGAGCCAGGGGCCGAGGAACGACCCGGCCCAGCGCAGTTCGGTGCCCAGGGCCCGCCATCCGACCGGAAGCGGGGTGTCCGGCGGGGGCAGCGGGAGCGCCCAGGCGGCGTCGCTCCCCGGCAGCCGGAGGGCGTCGGCCACGGCGGCGGCGATCCGGTCGTGGCCGAGTGGCGCGGCGTGCAGCCGGTCCGCGCTCCACAGCCGCGGATCGGTGACCACCTGGTGGTGCGCGGTCTCCGCGAGCGCCACGCCATGACGCGCGGCGGCGGCGCGGATCCGCCGGTTGAGGGCCTCGACGCGGGGACTGAGCGGGCGCGCGAGCGGGGTGATCCGTGCGATGTCGGGGAAGGTGAGCGTGGCCACGCGGGCGCCCGCGGCGGTGAGTCCGGCGAACATCGCCTCCAGATGGCCCGCCGTCTCGTCCGCGTCGAAGCGCGGCCGCAGCAGGTCGTTCATCCCGGCGACGACGGTGGCCAGATCGGGGCGCAGGGCGAGCGCGGGGCGGAGCTGCTGGGTGTGCACCTCGGCGGCGACCCGGCCCCGTACCGCCAGGTTGGCGTAGGCCAGCCCGGGGTGGTGGACCGCGATCCGCTCCGCCAGCCGGTCGGCCCACCCGCGCAGCCCGGTGGTGTCGTCGCCGTCGCCGAGCCCTTCGGTCTGGCTGTCGCCGAGGGCGACGTACCGCAGATACTCATCCCCGGGCACGGGCCGCCCTCCGTTCCTCCAGCACCGCCACACCGCGCAGACACCAGTCCCGGTTGCCCTCCTCGAAGGCCAGCCCGCGCAGACAGGTCAGATAGGGGCCGATCCGGTCGCCGTGGCGGAGGAACTCCTCTTCGTCCCGGTCGCCGCGCAGGGTCCGCAGCAGTGAGCCGAACAGCTCGATCTTGGCCTCGGCGAACGCGAGCCGCTCCCGCAGCTGCGCGATCACCGCGTCGGCGCTCATATGGTCGACGGCCTGGACCTTGACCATCAGGTCGTCCCGGATGAACGAGGGCTTGGCGGTGGCCGCCGCGAAGCGCTCGAGCTCGGCGTGGCCGGCGTCGGTGACCGTGAACAGCCGCTTGTTGGGGCGGCTGTCCTGCACCACCTCACGGCCGGCGACCAGACCGTCGGCCTCCAGCCTGGTCAGCTCGGCGTACAGCTGCTGCGGCAGGGCGTGCCAGAAGTTCGCCACTCCGGTGTCGAACGCCTTGGCCAGCTGATAGCCGCTCAGCTCCTCGTGCAGCAGCGCCGCCAGTACGGCATGACGCAATGCCATCGGTCCGTTCTCCTCCCGCGCCGTTCCCGTTCCGTTCCCGGACCCTGTTCCCCGGGCCGTCCCTCATGATACTCAAGAAAATGACTAATCATCTTCATGAGTAGCCGCGGACGCGGTCTCATGAGTGGGAGGAGCTTCGCCATGACGACCGCAGACCGCTTCCGCGCCGCCGTCGAGAACGGTGACCCGGCGGCCCTGGAGGACCTCTTCACCGAGGACATCCGGTTCTACAGCCCGGTGAAGTTCACCCCGTTCGAGGGCAAACCCATGGTGCTGGGGCTCTTCGGTGTCCTGCTGCGCACCTTCGAGGACTTCCGCTACGTCGGACACTTCGACGGCACGGCACAGACCAGCTCCGACGGGGCCGTGCTGCCGTCGGCCGTCCTGCTGTTCCGGGCCACGGTGAACGGCAAGGAGATCCACGGCATCGACCTGCTCCAGTTCGACGAGGAGGGCAGGATCCGGGAGTTCACCGTGATGGTCCGCCCGCAGTCGGCGGTGCAGACGCTGGGCGCGGCGGTGTTCGCGGGGCTGGTGGACGATGGCCTGGTCCCCGCCCCGCAGGAGGCGGAACGGTCCGAGGCACCCGCCTGACCCACGGGTCGCATGACGAGGCCCGGGTCCGTACCGGGGGAGCGGTACGGACCCGGGCCGGGGTGATCCTCCGGTCAGGCGCGGGCGCCCGCCGGATCCAGCTCGGGGGACATCCGCCGGTGGATCAGCGTGGCGGCGACAAGGGTGGCCAGCACCCCGCCGAGCGCGTAGGTCACGAGCACCGCCAGGTTCGCGGCGATGCCGTGGCCGGAGAAGTACACCAGGTGGCGAACGGCGTGGGTGGCCGCGCCGTTGGGCAGCGCGGGACCGATCGTGCGCCAGAACGGGGGCAGCAGATCGGTGCCGTACGCCCCGCCCGCACTGGGGTTGCCCAGCACCACGAACAGCAGCACGGTCACGCCGATCCCCAGGACGCCGAAGAGGACCTGGAAGGCGACGGTGACGGCCGCCGCGCCGAAGACCACCAGCGCGCCCAGCGCCGACAGGGCGAGGAAGTGGTCATTGAGGGCACCCAGCCCCGGGCCCACGATCAGCGCGCCGCCCAGACCGGAGAGCACCGCGTACGGTACGGCCGCCAGCAGACGCGCACCGGCGCGCCGGACCGAGGAGGGGCGGGCGCCCTTGGAGACACCGAGCAGCGCGGCGAGGAGATAGCCGCCCACGGTCCAGCCCACCACGAGATAGAAGCTGCTCAGTCCCCGGGCGTCCCCCGACTGGGGCGGGACCGCGTCGGTCACCGAGACCGTGCGCTTCTGGCTCTTCTCGGCCTGCGTGATCACCGATTCCACCGCGTTCGCGGTGGACGCGCCCCCGGCGCCGGCCACCAGCAGGCGGTCGTTGTGCGACCGGGGGTTCACGATCAGCGCGCCACTGGTCTCCCCGTCGCCCAGCAGTGCGCGGGCCGCCTTCTCGTCGGCGACGGCGGTCGCCTTCACCGGCTGGTCCGGGATCGCGTTGATCTTCCGCACCACCTGCTCCGCCGTCTGCTGCGGCGCCACGACCGCGATCGGGACCCGGTGCGGCTGGGGGTGGTGGAAGGCGCCCACGTAGGACAGGACGAAGCCCAGCTGCAACAGCAGCGCGCCCGCGATCATCGCCACCATCCGCGGGGTGACCGCGGCGCGCAGCTCGGACCAGAAGCCGTCCGGGGCGGCGTCACCGGTCGGCTTCGGCTCCGTCCGTGGCTCCTCGGCCCGCGGTTCCGGGACCGTGGCGCTCTCCGTCCGCTCCCCGGCCTCGTCCTGGCCCGCGCCCTCGTCCTGGCCGGCGCCCTCGTCCCGGCCCGCGTGCCCTTCCTGATCCGTGCGCTCTTCCTGGTCCTCGCGCTCGCGATCCTCGCGGTCCGTGTCCGCCTGGCTCACTCGACTGCACTTCCTCACTGCGACTGCGTTCGTTCGACGGTCCCCGTTTCGATACATGAGTGTATCGGATGCGTTCATGTATCGAACGCTAGGATGGGCGCATGGCTGACGTCAGTAACAGCGCACTCGACCGGCGGGCGCTGCGCACCGGCCGCCGGGCGGACGGCACCCCCGCACGTGTCACCCGCAGACGTGCCGAGACCCGGGAGCGCCTGCTCGCCGCCGCGCTCTCGGTGTTCGCGGAGCGCGGCTTCGGCCGTGCGGGCATCGAGGAGATCTGTGAGACGGCCGGGTACACCCGGGGCGCCTTCTACTCCAACTTCGACAGCCTCGACGAGCTGTTCTTCGCCCTCTATGAGCAGCAGGCCGCGCACACCATGACCCAGGTGCACGCCGCGCTGGCCGGTGCCACCCCCGACGAGGGGCTGCCGTCCCTGCTGGACCGGGTCATCAGCGCCCTGCTCATCGACCGGACCTGGGTCCTGGTGCGCACCGACTTCCTGCTGCACGCCGCCCGTGATCCGGAGACGGCGGCCGCGCTCATCCGGCACCGCGAGGCCATCCGCGAGACGCTCCAGCCCGTCGTCGTGGGGGCGGTGGATCTCACCGCCATGCCGCCCGCCCTGCGGGACCCCGAAGCCCTCACCGCCGCGGTCGTCACCGTCCATGACGCGGCGGCCACCAGGCTGCTGCTGGAGCCGGACCTCACCACCCTGCGGCCCTGGCTGAGGGACATGCTCACCGCTCTGCTCAGCCCTCACGGGTAGCGCCGGGAGCGGGAAAATCCGCCGCGCCTCTTCCATGGGCTATGCCATCCACTATAGTTACCGACCAGTAGGGTCGGTGTGTCGGACGGACCGGCGACCGCAGAGGGAGGTGCTGTCCTGGTATGGGTCCGCGCAGATCCGAGACCCGGGAGCGGATGATCGCCAGCGCTGTCGCCCTGCTGAGGGAGTACGGCGCCAGTGCCACCAGCATCGACCGGGTGCTGGCCCACAGCGGTGCGCCCCGGGGCTCGGTGTACCACCACTTCCCCCGGGGGCGGGCACAACTCATCGACGAGGCCGTGGCGTTCGCCGGGGACGTGATCTCCGGAATGATCGAGGCGGCCGCCCGGGCCGACGATCCGCTGGAGGCGATCGACGCCTTCTTCGCCCTGTGGCGTGACCGGCTGGTCGACAGCGAGTTCCGGGCCGGGTGTCCCATCGTGGCGGTCGCGGTGGAGACCAACCATGACGCCCCGCAGCTTGCCCGGTCCGCGGCCGAGGTCTTCGGCCGCTGGCAGGGGGCGCTCGCCGGGATGTTCCTCCGCAACGGACTGTCCGAGGAGCGGTCCCGGCGGCTGGCCGCCTTCATCATCGCCGCGGTCGAAGGCTCGGTGATCATGTGCCGGGCCGAGCAGAGCATCACCCCGCTCGAGGCCGCGGCCGAGGAGATCCACGATCTGCTGAGCCGCGCCCTGCGGCCGTGACCGCCGGGGCCCGTCTCCGGGACCCCGCACCGCCGTCCTCCCGGCACACCGCCGTACCCCGTATCACCCCCATCCAGATGATCTCTGCCCGAAGGAGCTGTCATGCCTACGCTGGAGCGCCACGACGAGGTGTTCGTCCTCGATCTCGGGGACACCGAGAACCGATTCCACCCCGACTGGATCACTTCGGTCGGCGCGCTGCTGGACGAGGTGGAGAAGGAGGAGGGACCGCGTGCCCTGGTGACCGCGGCCACCGGCAAGTTCTTCTCCAACGGCCTCGACCTGGAGTGGCTGCTCGCCCACTCCGATCAGGCGAGCGACTACCTCGTCAGCGCCCAGGACCTGATGGCCCGGGTGCTCACCCTGCCGGTGGTCACCGTGGCCGCCCTCCAGGGGCACACCTTCGCGGCCGGGGCCATGCTCTCGCTCGCCCATGACTTCCGGGTGATGCGGGCCGACCGCGGCTGGTGGTGTCTGCCGGAGGTCGACATCGCCATGCCCTTCACCGACGGGATGGCGGCCCTCATCCAGTCCCGGCTGACCCCTCAGGTGGCCCACGAGGCCATGACCACCGGACGGCGCTACGGCGGCGATGACGCGCTCGCCGCCGCCATCGTCGACCGCGCCGAGGGCGAGGAAGGGGTCCGGGCGGCCGCCATCGAGATCGCGCGCCCCCTCGCCGCCAAGGCCGGGCCCACTCTCGGCCAGATCAAGGCCCGGATGTACGGCCCGGCGGTCGAGGCGCTGCGGCAGCGGGAGATCGCCCTGGGCTGAGGCGGTGGACCGGGTGACGGGGGCCCGGTCGCCCACGGCCGCCACCGGTATGATCGCTCACCCGGAAGACGTGGCGCGCCGGGAGTCCGGCGCACACCACGGTGTGGAGGTGAGGGCCGCGATGTTCACCGACCGGTTGCTCGAGTTCGCCGCGATGTCACTGCTGGTGATCGTGATCCCGGGCCCGAGTGTGCTCTTCATGATCGGCAGGGCGCTGGCCCACGGCCGTCGCACCGTGATGGCGACCGTCCTGGGGAACACGCTCGGCTCCTATCTCCTCGTCGTGGCCGTCGCGTTCGGCCTGGGCTCGCTGGTCGAACGGTCCGCGGCGGTCTTCATGGCGGTGAAGCTGGCCGGCGCCGCCTATCTGGTCCACCTCGGCGTCCAGGCGTTCCGGCACCGCAAGGACATGAAGCTGGTCACCGCGGAGGAGTCGGGACAGCCCGCCCGCGGTGATCTGCGCACGATCGCCGACGGGTTCATGGTGGGTGTCACCAACCCCAAGGGCCTCGTCTTCTTCGCCGCCACCCTGCCGCAGTTCGTGGACCACTCGGCCGGTGGGCTGCCCACCCAGATGATGATCCTCGGACTGGTGCCGATCGGTATCGGCATGGTCACCGACACCCTCTGGGGGCTGACGGCCTCGGCCGCCCGCAACTGGTTCGGCCGCTCCGAGCGCCGCCTGTCGATGATCGGGGGAGCGGGCGGCTTCGCCATGGTCGGTCTGGGCGTGACGGTGGCGGCCACCGGCCGCCCGGACTGAGTCCGCCGCGGGACGCTCCGGGCCGCCCGCCCGCTCAGGCGGTGCGGGTCCAGGAGCCCAGCACCATCAGTGTCTTGGTGCCGGTGACCTGCCCGGCCCGGCGCAGTCCGTCGATGATCTGCTGAAGGTGCTCGATGTCCCGTACGCGCACATGCACCAGCGCGTCCGGGTCACCGGCGATGGTGAACACCGCCTGCACCTCCGGGACCTCATAGGCGGTGCGGACGATCTCCCCGACCGGGGTGGTGCCCGTGTAGGACAGTTCCACGAACGCCTCGATGCCCCAGCCCAGCTTGGTGTGGTCGATCTGCACGGTGAATCCGGTGATCACCCCGCTCTCCCGCAGCCGGTCCACCCGGCGCTTGACCGCCGCCACCGACAGCCCCACCTCGGGCGCCATCTCGGAGAACGTACGACGCCCGTCCTCGCGGAGCATGCGCAGCAGTTGGCGGTCCACCTGGTCTATCTCGGTCATCGGCACACCCTCCGCAGCCCCTGTTGGATGCAATTAATTTTACCGAGACCGTCACAATCGCGGAATCCTTTGCGTCCTCGAACCAATCTCTCGCAACTTACTTGTGCCCCCGGGGGAGGTGTTGCTGTCCTGAACGCTCGAACCCCACGACGACGAGGAGGCTCGAGTGAGCACCGAACCTGCCGCGGTATCGCTGCACGACAAGTACACGGCCCGCGGCGGCCGGGTGCTGATCTCGGGCATCCAGGCACTGGTCCGGCTGACGCTGGAACAGCGCCGCCTCGACGAGGAGCGCGGACTGGACACCCGCGCCTTCGTCAGCGGCTACCAGGGTTCGCCGCTCGGCGGCGTCGACCTGGAGATGGGCCGCGCCCAGCGTTTCCTCGACCCCGCCGGGGTGGTGTTCCAGGCCGGTCTCAACGAGGAACTGGCCGCCACCGCGGTGGCGGGCACCCAGCTGCTGGACCAGGTGCCCGGGAGCCGCCACGAGGGCGTCACCGGGTTCTGGTACGGCAAGAACCCCGGTCTGGACCGGGCGGCCGACGCCATCCGCCACGCCACGGTGGCCGGTACGGCCCCGCTCGGCGGCGCCGTGGCCTGGATCGGCGACGACCCGGCCAGCAAGTCGTCCACCGTGCCCAGCTCCTGCGAGCCGATGTGCCAGAGCCTGGCGATGCCGCTGCTCGCCCCCGGCTCCATCGCCGAGATCATCGAGTTCGGGCTGCACGCCGTCGCCCTCTCCCGCGCCACCGGACTGTGGACCGGGCTGAAGATCGTCGCCGATATCGCCGACGCCTCGGCCACCGTCGACCTCGACGGGATCGTCCCCGACATCCCCGCCCCGCGCCGGACCACCCGCGGCACCCTCCCGACCCTCGTCGGGCCCGCGTCCCTGGACGCCGAGTTCGACATGCTCACCCGCCGCCTCGGCCTCGCCCGTGCCTACGCCCGTGACACCGGTCTGAACCGGATCACCTACAGCGCCCCCCGCGCCACCCTGGGCGTGGTCGCCTCCGGCACCTCCTACGCCGTGGTCCAGCGCGCTCTGGCCGACCTCGGTATCGACGAGGCGGCCATGGAGACGCTCGGGCTCCGGCTGATCCGGCTGGGGATGCCGTACCCGCTGTGTGCCGAGGACCTCGTCGCCATGACCGGCGACCTCGACCAGGTCCTCGTCGTCGAGGACAAGGTGCCCTTCCTCGAAGGACATCTGAAGGAGGCCCTCTACGGCACCAAGGACGCCCCCGTCGTGGTCGGCCGCCACCGCGAGGACGGCCGTCCGCTGCTCACCGCGCGCGGCACCCTGGAGGCCGAACACGTCGCGCGGGCCCTGGCCGACCGCATCGGGACCGAGCTGCTGCCGCGCACCGCCACCGCCCATCTGGCCTCCCTCGCGCCGAAGCCCGCGGCCCGTATCTCCCTGCCGACCCTCTCCGCCCGCACCCCGTACTTCTGTTCCGGCTGCCCGCACTCCACCTCCACCCGCACCGACAGCGACACCCTCGTCGGGGCGGGCATCGGCTGCCATGTGATGATCGCCCTCGACGGCGCCGGCCGCGGCCACCAGATCGGGCTCACCCAGATGGGCGGCGAGGGTGCCCAGTGGATCGGGCTGGCCCCCTTCACCGACGACCGCCACTTCGTCCAGAACCTCGGCGACGGCACCTTCCACCACTCCGGATCGCTCGCCGTCCGGGCGGCGGTGGCCGCGGGCGTCACCATGACCTACAAGCTGCTGTACAACGACGCGGTGGCGATGACCGGCGGACAGCGCGCCGAAGGCCGTCTGGACGTCCCCGCCCTGACCCGCTGGCTGGCCCTCGAAGGCGTGCGCAAGGTCGTCGTGACCACCGCGCAGCCCGAGGACTACCGGGGCATCCGCCTGGACCCGATCGCCACCGTCCGCCACCGCGACGACCTGCCCGCGGCGGAGAAGGCCCTCGCCGCCACCGAGGGCGTCACGGTCCTCATCCACGACGACCGGTGCGCCGCCGAGGAGCGCAGGCTGCGCAAACGCGGTGAGCTGCCCACCCCCGCCGAGAAGGTGGTCATCAACGAGCGGGTCTGCGAGGGCTGCGGCGACTGCGGCGATGTGTCCACCTGTCTGTCGGTCCACCCCGTCGAGACCGAGTTCGGCCGCAAGACCCGGATCCACCAGCCGTCCTGCAACTCCGACTTCAGCTGTCTGAAGGGCGACTGCCCGTCCTTCCTGCTCGTCGAACCCAAGGCCGGGGCCCAGGAGGCCACCAAGCGGCGGCGCGCCGTCCCGCGGCTCCCGGTGGAGCTCACCGACCCCGTCCCCGCGGTCGACGTGGACGACACCCTGGTGCGGATGCCCGGGATCGGCGGCACCGGTGTGGTGACCGTCTCCCAGATCCTCCAGATGGCCGCCCACCTCGACGGCCGCCACGCCGCCGGGCTCGACCAGACCGGACTGGCCCAGAAGGGCGGTCCCGTCGTCAGCGACGTACGCATCTCCAGCACACCGGTGACCGGTGCGCTGCGTGCCTCCCGCGCCACCGCCGACGTCCTGCTCGGCTTCGACCTGCTCGGCGCCGCCGCCGACAGCAACCTCCAGGTCGCCCGCCCCGGACACACCATCGCGATCGTCAACACGGCCATCGTGCCCACCGCCGCCATGGTGACCAACCGGGTCGTCGTCCCCGGCTCCCCGGACGACTCCCTGGAGCGCATCGCCTCCGCCACCCGCCCCGAGGCCAATGTCCACCTCGACGCCCAGGGCCTCGCCGAGGCCGTCTTCGGCGACCATATGCCGACCAACACCCTGCTGATCGGAGCCGCCTTCCAGAGCGGCTGCCTGCCGCTCTCGGCACGTGCCATCGAGGACGCCATCCGCCTCAACGGCGCCGCCGTGGAGACCAACCTGGCGGCCTTCGCCTGGGGGCGCGCCGCCGTCATCGACCCCGAGGCCGTACGGCGCGCCACCGCCGCCCCCGAACGGCCCGTGGTGCACATCGCCCCGGTGGCACGCACCCTCGCCACCGCCGTCGGCGCGGGCGGACGGCTCCAGGAGACGGTGGCGCTGCGCGGCACCGACCTGATGGGCTATCAGAACGAGGCGTACGCCCGGCAGTACACCGCCGATGTACGGCAGGTGGCCGCCACCGCCCGCGAGCGGGCGGGCGAGGAGAACGGCGAGCGCATCGCCCTGGCCTACGCCCACGGTCTGCACAAGCTGATGGCCTACAAGGACGAGTACGACGTGGCCCGGCTGCACCTGGACACCGTCGAACGCGCCAAGGTCACCGAGGAGTTCGGCCCCGGTGCCTCGGTCTCCGTCATGCTGCACCCGCCCCTCCTGCGCGCCATGGGCATGAAGCGCAAGCTGCGGCTGCGGCGCTCCGCCCCCGCCGTCTTCCGCACCCTGTACGCCCTGCGCCGGGTGCGCGGCACCCGGCTGGACATCTTCGGCTACGCCCGGCTCCGCCGCGAGGAGCGCGCCCTGATCGAGGAGTACCGGAACCTGGTCCGGACCGCCCTGACCCATCTGACCCCGGACAACACCGCCGAGGTGGAGGAGTTGGTGCGGCTCGCCGAGGGCATCCGTGGTTACGAGGACATCAAGCTGGCCCGTATCGCGGACTTCCGCGACCAGGCCCGCGACGCCCTCGCCGGACTGAGCACCCCCACGGCCGTTTCCGCCTGATCCGTACGCCCAGCCCAGGAGCCGCCATGCCCGTCGACCGTCTGCTGCCCACCGGGGAAGCCGAGGATCTGATCGACCTCGTCCGGGACATCGCCGACAAGGAACTCAGCCCCCGCGTGGAGGAGCACGAACGCGCCGAGCGCTACCCCGAGGGGCTGTTCCGGCTGCTCGGCGAGGCCGGACTGCTGAGCCTGCCCTGCCCCGAGGAGTACGGCGGGGGCGCCCAGCCCTACGAGGTCTACCTCCAGGTGCTGGAGGAACTGGCCGCACGCTGGGCGGCGGTGGCCGTCGCGGTCAGCGTCCACACCCTCGCCTCCTTCCCGCTGCTCACGTTCGGCACCGACGCGCAGCGTGCCACCTGGGCGGAGGACGTACTGGCGGGGCGTCTCGTCGGTGGCTACAGCCTGTCCGAACCGCAGGCCGGGTCGGACGCGGCGGCCCTGAGCTGCCGCGCCGACAAGGACCCCGGCGGATACCGGATCAACGGCGCCAAGGCGTGGATCACCCATGGCGGCAAGGCCGGCTTCTACGCCCTGTTCGCCCGCACCGGCCCCGGCAGCGACGGAATATCCTGCTTCTTCGCTCCCGGGCGGGCCGACGGCCTCACCTTCGGCCGCCCCGAGGAGAAGATGGGGCTGCACGCCATCCCCACCACGACCGCCTTCTGGGACGGCGCCCTCCTGGGGCCCGAGCGGCTCATCGGTGACGAGGGCCAGGGACTGCACATCGCGCTGAGCGCCCTGGACTCCGGCCGTCTGGGCATCGCCGCCTGCGCCACCGGACTGGCCCAGGCCGCCCTGGACGCCGCCGTCGACTACGCCCATGAACGCACCACCTTCGGCCGCCGGATCATCGACCACCAGGGGCTCGGCTTCCTGCTGGCCGACATGGCCGCGGCCGTCGACTCCGCCCGCGCCGCCTACCTGGACGCCGCGCGCCGCCGTGACCGGGGGCGCCCCTACGGCCGCCAGGCCAGCGTGGCCAAACTCGTCGCCACCGACGCCGCGATGAAGGTCACCACCGACGCGGTCCAGGTCTTCGGCGGCTACGGCTACACCCGTGACTACCCCGTCGAGCGCTATATGCGCGAGGCGAAGATCATGCAGATCTTCGAGGGGACCAACCAGATCCAGCGGCTGGTCATCAGCCGCCATCTCGCCCGCTGACGCCACCGGACCGGCCGACCGCGGCGCGGACCGTACCCCCCACCCCCACTCCGCCTGGCAACAGGCCCGAGCGCTTGCGAGGACGCGGCGTGACACCACCTCACCTCACCTTCGAGCGGCACCCCCATCCCTCACCCCGGCCCGCCGCGGAGCGCGATGCGATCCTGGCCGCGCCCGGTTTCGGACGGCACTTCACCGACCACATGGTGACCATCGCCTGGACCGCCGACCACGGATGGCACAACGCCCGGCTGGAGCCCTACGCACCGATCCCCATGGACCCCTCGAACATGACCCTGCACTACGGGCAGGCCATCTTCGAGGGGCTCAAGGCGTACGCCCAGCCGGACAAGACCGCGGCCATGTTCCGCCCCGAGGCGAACGCCCGCCGCTTCCAGCTCAGCGCCCGTCGGCTGGCCATGCCCGAACTGCCGGTGGCGACCTTCGTCGAGGCGTGCGAGCTGCTGGTCCGCGAGGACGCCGGATGGGTTCCGCGAGAGCCCGAACACACGCTGTATCTGCGGCCGTTCATGATCGCTTCGGAGAACTCCCTGGGCGTCCGTCCGGCCGCCAGCTATCTCTTCGTGGTCATCGCCACCCCCGCCGGTGCCTACTTCCCCGGCGGTGTCGAGCCGGTGTCCGTGTGGGTGTCCCAGAACTACGTCCGGGCCGCCCCCGGTGGCACCGGGTCCGCCAAATGCGCCGGGAACTACGCCGGTTCGCTGATCGCCCAGGCCGAGGCGGCGGAGCAGGGCTGTGAACAGGTGGTGTGGCTCGACGCGCTGGAGCGCCGGTGGATCGAGGAGGTGGGAGTGATGAACCTGTGCTTCGTGTACGGCACCGGCTCCGACGCCACCATCGTCACCCCGCGGCTGACCGACACCCTGCTGGCCGGTGTCACCCGTGACTCGCTGCTGACCCTCGCCGAGGAGCTGGGCTACGCCACCCGCGAGGCCCGGATCAGCGTCGACGACTGGCGCGACGGCTGTGCCGACGGCTCCATCAGCGAGGTCTTCGCCTGCGGTACCGCCGCCGTCATCACCCCGGTCGGCCAGGTGAAGACGGTGGACGGCTCCTGGACGATCACCGACGGACGGCCCGGTCCGGTGGCCACGCGGCTGCGCGAGGCGCTGCTGCGGCGGCAGACCGGTGAGGACACCGATCCGCACGGCTGGCTGCACCCCTGCGCCTGACCGGGTGGGTCGCCCGGGCGGGGTGCCGGTCTCATCCGGTGCCCCGGCCGTCCTCGTCCACGGTGGCGGTGTCCACCGTGGAGATGACGCTGTTCGGGCAGAGCCGTGCCGCGAGCCGGGCCCTTTCGTGGAGCGCGGGCGGCGGCCGTTCGCCCACCACCACGACCAGGCCGTCGTCCTCGGACTGGTCGAACACCTCCGGCGCGGCCAGGACGCACCGACCGGCCCCCCGGCACCGGTCGCGGTCCACCCGGACGCGCATCACCCTCACCGGTCCCAGGTGACCGGGAGCCGGTGCACCCCGTAGACGAGCATGTCGTCCCGCAGCGGCACCTGCTCGGGCGGCACCGCGAGCCGGAGTGCCGGGAAGCGGCGGAGGAGGGCGGGGAACGCCGTCCTCATCTCCATCCGGGCCAGGTGCTGGCCCAGGCACTGGTGCATCCCGTGGCCGAAGGCCAGGTGCGCTCCGGCGTCCCGGGTGACGTCCAGGTCGTCGGGGACGGGGAAGTGCGAGGGATCGCGGTTGGCGGCGGCGAGCGAGCCCACCACCGTCTCCCCGGCGCGTATCCGCACCCCCGCGATCTCGACGTCCTCACGGGCGGTCCGGATGGTGCCGAACTGGGCGATGGTCAGATACCGCAGCAGCTCCTCGACCGCGTGGTCGGCCAGCTCCGGACGTTCGCGCACCAGCGCGGCCTGCCCGGGGTGGCTCAGCAGCGCGTAGGTGCCCAGGCCCAGCATGTTCGCGGTGGTCTCGTGTCCCGCGACGAGCAACAGCAGCCCCGCACCGGTCAGTTCTTCGTCGGTCAGCGGGGCGTCCCCGTCGGCGGCGGTGTCCGCGCCGTGCACCAGTCCGGACAGCAGCGCGTCATCCGGCCGCCGCCGTTTGGCGGCCACCAGCTCGCGCATGTACTCCCACAGCGCGTCCCGGGCGGCGAAGAGTTCCGCCTCCTCCCGGTCGATCCCGAACAGGGTGAACGTCCACCGCTGGAAGTCGGCCCGGTCCTCGTACGGCACCCCCAGCAACTGGCAGATCACCAGCGAGGGGACCGGACGGGCGAACGCCGCCACCAGATCGGCGGGCGGGCCGCCGTGTTCCAGCGCGTCCAGACGGGAGGTGACGATCTCCTCGATGTCCGGCAGCAGTCCGCGCATCCGCCGGACCGTGAACCACCGGGCCAGCAGCCGCCGGTAGCGCGTGTGCTCGGGCGGGTCCATACCGAGGAACGACCCCACCCGCCGGGAGTCCTCCTCACGGATCGGGAGGGAGCGGACCGGGGAGGAGGCCCGTCGGCGGTCCGCGCTGAACCGCTCGTCCGCGAGCAGGGCCTGTACGTCCTCGTAGCGGGTGAGCAGCCAGCCGGCCTTGCCGTCGGGGAAGGCCAGTGGGGTGGCCCGTCCCTCCTCGCGCAGTCCCGCGTACTCCTCGGGCGGATCGAAGGGGCAGCCGCGGTGGCGGGGCAGCGGGACCGGAGACGATCGGGACGATGTGACCGACACGGGAGTACCTCCCTCCGGACGACCGGATCCTCTTCTCCGAGCGTAGTGCGGGTATGCGGGCTCTGCTTCCGAGACCGGCTCCCATCTGCGGCGTCATATGAATAGTGTGCCAAGCGGGTGGCGGCCGGGAACGGCCCGGACGGCTGGTCGGGGCGGCGGTGGGGCCCGGGACGGACGGTCCCGGGCCCCACCGTGCGGGTCAGTGCGAGGACGGCTGGGCGGCGGTGGGCTGCCGCACCGCGACGCGGTCGACGGTCCAGAAGGCGCTGTTGTCGCCGGTGTAGCGGAACCGCAGCTGGAGCGACCGGGCACCCGGGGGCGGAGTGAGCCTCAGGTGTTCGACGGCGTTGGAGTCGGAGCGGTGGCTCCTGACCAGCACCGGCTGGCCGCCGTCCCACACCGCGTAGACATCTCCGGTCTGCGGTCCGTCGATCTCGTAGTGGTTGGCGTAGGAGACGTTCACGGCGCCGGATCCGTGCAGCGGGTAGGCCGGGCTGACCAGGGTCGAGTCGAACCGGCCGTCACCGTGGGGCTTGTCGTCCCATTCGTCGGAGTCGGCCACGGCGAAGACGTCACGGGCGCGCACGTTGGCCTCACGGCCCTGGCCGAGGTCGGTGTTGGTCCAGAACTCGTCGGTGGCGAAGGACCAGCCGCGCCATTCGGTGACACCCCCCGCGGGCATCCGGGAGTTGTCGATCGTCCAGCCGCGGGGCGGGGTGGTGGTCCAGCCCTTGACGTCCGCTCCGGGCTCGGTCTCGTCCGCCCGGGTGCGCAGCGCGCCGCGCACGCTGTCGAAGTCGTCGGGGGTCACGGTGGGGATGGGCGCTCCGTCCAGCCCCCAGGCCGGGTTGATCGCGACGCCCTCGTGGGTGAGGACGGTGGGTGCGATGTCGGTGAGCTTGATGTCGTTGCGCTGTGAACCGGGGCGCATCCCGGCGCCCTTGGCGATGACGAAGGTCTTGCGCTCCGCGGGGCTGTCGTCACCGTGGCCGCCCTCCGCGGTGTGTCCGTGGTCGGCGGTGACCACGATGAGCCAGTCCTCGGAGGCGCGGCCCGGCCGGGCGGCGACGGCGTCGAGGAGCTGTCCGATCCGCTGGTCCGTCGTGGTGAGTGCGTCGGTGTAGTCGCTGCTGGCGGTGCCGGAGTCGTGTCCCGCCTCGTCCACGTCGTTGAGGTGGACGAAGGTGGAGTCGGGGTTGCCGTGGGCCAGGTAGTCGGCGGCGGTCCGCGTGGTGTCGGTGTCGTCCTCGCCCTCGATGCGCCGGTCGGTCTTCTCGCCGAAGATCTCGTCGGTGATGGGCTCCCAGGTGCCCACCGTCAGGGTGGAGATGGCGGGGTCCGCGGTCTCCAGCCGGGTGGCGTAGTCGGGGTATTCCTCGAAGTTGGTGTCCCAGAAGAAGTTGCTCGTCACCTCGTGCTTGTCCGGCCACACCCCGGTGGCGATGGAGGCCCAGCCGGGTGCGGAGAGGGTGGGCGCGAACGGGTCGGCGTAGAGGTTGCTGGTGGCGGTCATCCCCTGCGCCATCAGTCCCTTGAGCCGCGGCATCGGCGTCTTGGCCAGGACGTCGTAGGTGGCGCCGTCCACGCCGATGACCAGTGTCTTGGTCTTCTTGCTCCCCTGGGGGAGTCCCGTGTAGGCGGCGGTGCCGGCTGACGTCCCGTCGGCCGCCGTGGCGTGGACGGCGCCGGACAGTGGCAGCACGGTGGCGGCCACGACGGCGGTCGCGAGGGCGATCCGGGCGCGGGTTTTCAGAATCACGCTGTGGTCTCCGAAAGTGTGGGGGCGGGAGGTGTCCGCGGTGCTGACGCACCGTGGGGTCCCGTTGTTCGACCCACCAGGATGAGAGCCCGGGGAGACGGAAGGCCAGAGCAAAAATCCCTCAATCGCGGCCCGTTCCGGGGCGGTGACCTACAGTCGCGTCCCATGGGAACGGAGATCGAGGGTGTTGAAGGGGCCCGTCCGGCCGGGGAGCTGGTCCATCTGGCCGACGCCGAGGGCAATCGCGTCAGCGTCACCGTGGTGGGGCGGTTGCCGGCCGTGCCGCACGGTCTGGCCGCCGAACTCGTCCTCGACACCCCGTTCGTGCGGGGCCGGCTCGATGTCTCGCTGTGGCGATCGCGGTTGGAGGCTTGGGGCCGTGCGCTGGACCGGCTCGAAGCGGGTCATGACATCACATGGATGGGGGTGGAGCGAGGTCCGACGCTCTCCGTCCGGCTCTCCGGGGAGCGGGGCTGTCCCGAGGTCGTCGTGGTGGACGAGTTAGTCTCGATGGTCACGGTACGGGTGCCGGTGGATCTTCCGGCCGGCTGGATCGCGGCCCACCGGGACCGGCTGCGCGCGGTGATGGCGGTGTGGGACCTGCCGGCCGGCTGAGGCGGCCCCGGCTGCCGGGGCGTACGCGGGACGGCCCCGGTGCGCCCGGTCCGAGGACGGGGCACACCGGGGCCGCGGTGGTGGTCCGGTCCGGCTCAGCGGTGGTGGTGCCAGTGGCCCTGGCGTCCCCAGGACTTGGCGTCCACGACGCGGCCGCGGTCGTTGCGGAGGATCGCGGTGTCCCCGTCGTTGTTCCAGATGTAGGTGCGGGAGTCCTGGTAGACGTCGCGCCGGGTGTCGGTGCCGGAGCCGGTCCGGACCCGCACCGACTCGTAGCCGCGCAGGGTCAGGTCCTCGAAGCGGTAGACGTGGCGGGAGGTGTCGGACAGGGTCCAGCCGGTGAGGTCGACGCGCTGGCGGCCGTTGTTGGTGATGGTGACCCACTCCGCGCGGAGGCTCCGGCGCGAGTAGTCGTCGCTGCCCGGGCTGTTGTACTGGACCTCCCCGATGGTCACGCGCGCGTGGTGCGTGGTGGGGTGGGCGCCGGCCGGAAGGGCGGCGGCGCCGAGCAGAGCGGTGGCGGCGAGGCTGCCGGCGGCAAGGCGGGCGAGTCGAGTCATGGTGACCCCTTGGTGTGCGGGGACGGCGGTGGGCCGTCCCGTTGATCGGGTCCCGGCGGTGGCCGGGGAGATCACTGTGCCGCGCCGCATGCTGGGGAGACACCATGAAACACCGCGTGTTACACAATACGGACATTTTTTGCCTTTCTATAACAAGGGCGGACTTAGTGAACTTGTCATGGGTGATGGGCTGACAAGCGGCCCGGTCCGGGGCGCCGTCGCGGGCACGCGAAAACTGGTGGTTCCCTCGACCCGGGGGGCCGCAGAATCCCCTCATGCCGACGACTCCGCCCAGCGGCCCGCTCTGTACCCGCGATTCACTGGTGACCCAGCTCCATGAGCTCGGTCTGCGCCCGGGGGAGACCCTCCTGGTGCACTCCTCCCTGAGTGCGCTCGGCTGGGTCTGCGGCGGCGCGGTCACCGTGGTCCAGGCGTTGCTCGACGTCCTGGGTCCGGGCGGAACGCTGGTGGTGCCGACGCACTCCGGCGACAACTCCGATCCGGCCGACTGGTGCAATCCGCCGGTGCCCGAGTCCTGGTGGGCCGGGATCCGCGCGGCGATGCCCGGCTATGACCCGCGCACCACGCCCACCCACGGTGTCGGCCGGATCCCCGAGACCGTCCGCACCTGGCCCGGCGCACTGCGCAGCGCCCATCCGCAGACCTCCTTCGCGGCCATCGGGGCGGGTGCCTTCGCGATCGTGGACGGCCATGCCCCGGCCTGCCGGCTCGGCGAACGCAGTCCGCTCGCCCGGCTGGAGGAGGCGGGGGCGCGGATCCTGCTGCTGGGGGCGGGCTTCGACGCCTGCACCGCCTTCCACCTCGCCGAATACCGGATCCCGGCCCCACGGGTCGATGTCTCCTTCGCTGTCATGACCCCGGGCGGACGCCGTTGGCACACCGTCCGGGACACCTCCATCACCGAGGAGCGCTTCGCCGAGCTGGGCGCGGCCTTCGAGGCGGAACGCCCGGTGGTGCACGGCCGGGTGGGCGGGGCCGAGGTACGGCTGTTCGCCCTGGCCGACGCCGTCGGCTACGCCGGAAAGTGGCTGGCCGCACACCGGCCCAGGGGTGGGTCCGGGCCGTCAACCCCGCCGGAGACCCCGGAGGTTCACCACCCCGCGCGGGCGGTCGAGGGGTGAGGATGGGGAGATGACCACGACCACACGCGCGCATTCGTTCAACCGGGCCGCCGCCCAGTACGCGGCGAGCCGGCCGTCCTATCCGCCCGCCCTCCTCGACACCGTCGAGGAACTCATGGGGCGTTCCCTCGCGGGCGCCCGGGTCGCCGATGTCGGAGCGGGCACCGGGATCGCCACCGCCCTGCTGTGCGAGCGCGGCGCCGAGGTGGTCGCCGTCGAGCCCGGCGACGGGATGGCGGCCCAGTTCCGCACCGCCCTCCCCGGAGTGCCGATCGTCCGGGGCGACGGCGACGCGCTGCCCCTCGCCATCGCCTCCTTCGACCTGATCACCTATGCGCAGTCCTGGCACTGGACCGACACCGCCCGGTCGGTGCCCGAGGCGCTGCGCGTGCTGCGTCCCGGCGGTGCGCTCGCGCTGTGGTGGAACATCGCCGCGACCGATGTGCCGTGGATCTCCGCGCAGAGCGAACGCATCGCCCGCCACTGCGGAGTGACACCACCCCCGACGAGGCGCACCGACGACCGCGAGGCCGCCCGGCTCGCGGGGCTCGAGGGGCTGCGTCTGACGCGGCGGCAGGTGCGCTGGAGCCGTACCGTCTCCCTCGATCTGCATCTGTCCAACATCAGCAGCCACTCGGCGTTCCTCGTGCTCGGCGAGCCCGGCACCCGGGCGTTCCTCGCCGAGGAGCGCGCCCACCTGCGCGATGTCTTCCCGGACGGGGAGGTGGAGGAGTCCTACGAGGTGGACCTGGTGGTCGTCCGGCGATGACCCCGCTTCACCGCGGGCGGCGCAGGGCCGTGGTGAGGGCGTTCAGATGTCCGGAGACCGGGCCCAGGGTCAGCAGCCCGCTGCCCGCACCGGCCAACTCCCCATCTGCCGGGCTCAGTTCACGGTGCGCCCGCTCCATCGTCTCCCGGTCGTCCAGGTCCACGGCCGCCCGGGCGAGCAGACACCACAGCGCCTCGAACAGCAGATCGTCCGGTGGGTCGGGGGCGTCGCGCAGCGCGGCCGCGGCCGCGTCGCGGCGGCCCCGGGCCAGCAGCACCAGCGGGCGGGTCCAGGGCGCGTAGGGTCCCCAGTCGGTGTGTTCGCCGACCGGGGCGGGGGAGCCGTTGCGCAGCGCTACGGACAGCAGCGCGAGCGGCAGCAGACCGTGCTCCACACCGGGCATCCCCGCACCGTCCAGACGGGTGGTGGCGGCCCGGTAGGCCGACTCCTGTGCGGTGCCCGGGCCGCCGCCGGCGGCGGCGAGCCGCAGTGCCCGGTACCACTGGGTGAACACGCCCGCCAGCGGCAGCTCATGGCGTTCGGCCAGCCGGTCCGCGGCGGCCGCGTGGCCGTCGGCCCCGGGGAAGTCGGCGAGCGCGCAGCGGGCCTGGAGGCGGATGAGGTGGCCCAGCACCTCGAAGGTGGTCAGACCGTGGCGGGTGGACAGGGCGACCAGCTCGGCGCCGATCCCGTCCCGGCGGGGTGCCAGTCCGGCGCGGTAACAGCTCTGCAGGAAGGTGCCGTTGAGGGCGAACGCCAGCAGGGTGGGGTCGTCCAGGTCGCGGGCGATCCGCTCGGCCTGTTCGGCGGCCTGGCGGCCGCGCGCCGAGCGGGTGCCCCGTGACTCCATGGCGATGGTGGCCAGCAACCGGGCGCGTGCGGACGGAGGTCCGCCGTGCGGCAGGGCCTCCAGGGTGCGCTCGGCCGCCGCGACCACCCGGGCCGCCTGGTGCGGATCGTCCGAGCGCGTCCAGATCGCGGGGACGTCATAGGCGCCGATCACCCGGGCGGTCAGCTCCGGGTCGCCCAGTTCCTCGGCCGCCGCGACGGCCGCCACCCGGTGTTCACGGGCGGCCTCGAGGCCGCCGCCGCCGGACACCGCGAGCTGGCGCAGCAGGCCGACCGTCGACTCCAGCCGGTTCCGTGCCCCGGAGGCCACGGTACGGTCGTACGCCGCGGTGGTCCGGGCCCACACCCGCTCCGCCGCGCCCGCCGGGCCGGAGTCGGGCCGGGCGGCGGGCGCGGGGCGGTCCGCGGTGTCGAGGTGGTCCGCCTGGCCGAGGATGTCCCGCTCCAGCCGGCGCAGCCCCGGACCGGGGTCCACCCCCAACTGCTCGACCAGCAGGGCCCTCGCCCGCCGCAGCGCCGCCAGCGCGTCCCCCTGCCGGCCGGTGCGGTACAGCGCCAGGGCCAGCAGCCGCCAGGCGTCCTCGCGCCATGGGTGCTCCCCGGTGTGCGCCTCCAGATCCGGCACCACCTCACCGGCGTGGCCCAGGGCCAGCCGGGCCTCGGCCCGCCGCTCGACGGCGTGCAGCCGCAGGCCCGTCAGACGTGAGCGCTCGGCGCGGGCCCAGGGCTCATCGGCGAACTCCGCGTACGCGGGCCCGCGCCACCGCCCCAGCCCCGATTCCAGCCGTGCGAGCGCGTCCTCGGGGGGAAGGGCCGCGGCGGTGGTCAGTCCGTCTTCGAAGCACCAGGCGTCCACCGTGTCGCGGCCGGCGCGCAGCGCGTACCCCGGGCCCTCGGTCACCAGCAGCCGGGCGGGAGTGCGGGGCGTGCGCCGGGGCTCCAGCGCACGGCGCAGCGCGGCCACGAAGGTGCGCACCGCGCTCACAGCGCCCGCGGGAGGGTCCGGCCACAGGTCGTCCACCAGGTGGCCCACCGGTACGACGCGTCCGCGGGCCACGATCAGCCGGGCCAGGACGGCGCGGTGACGAGGCCCTTTGAGCGCGATGGGGTGTCCGGCGGCGTCCCACGCCGTCACCGGTCCGAGCACTCCGAAGACGACCCGCACCCCGGCCACCTCCTTCTTCGTGCCCCGCCGCCCCGGGGACACTCCGGGTCTCCGTGGCCGGGTCCACGCTAGCGTGCTCATCGCGTGCTCATCCGGGCCCGGGAGGCTTACAGGGCTCCTGGTCAGCTCCCGGAAAGCGAGAACGCCGCCATGACCTCCGCCACCGCCCTCGCCGGTTTCACATACCGGCGTATTCCCGTCGCCGACGGGGTGTCCCTGAATGTGGCCGTCGCGGGCTCAGGCCCCGCGATCGTGCTGCTGCACGGCTTCCCCCAGACCCATCTGATGTGGCGCCATATCGCGGCCGACCTGGTGGCCGACCATACGGTCATCTGCCCTGACCTGCGGGGTTACGGTGACAGCGATAAGCCGGAGGCCACCGGTGCGGAGGTCTACGCCAAGCGCACCATGGCCGCCGACATCGTCCGCTCGGCGCGCGCACTGGGGCATGAGCGCTTCGCCCTGGCCGGACACGACCGTGGTGCGCTGGTGGCCTTCCGCGCGGGTCTGGACCACCCGGCGGCCGTCAGCCACCTCGCCTGTCTCGATGTGCTGCCGACGGTGGACATGTGGGAGGTGATGGGCGGGACCGCCGCCGCCGTCGGTTTCCATCTGTATCTGATGGCCCAGCCCCCGGGGCTGCCGGAGCGGATGATCGGCGCCTGCCCGGACGCCTTCTTCGGCCACTTCCTCGATGTCTGGGCCCGTGATCCGCGGGCCGTCCCCGCGGAGGTGCGCGCCGCCTACCTGGGCGCGTCCCGTGCGGCCGTGCCCTCGATCGTCGCCGACTACCGGGCCTCCGCGGGCATCGACGTCGACCACGACGAGGCCGACCGGCAGGCGGGTCACCGGCTGCGGATGCCGGTGACCGTACTCCAGCAGGACTGGGGCGCCGCCCTCGGCTTCGACGCCAAGGCCCGGTGGCGGGCATGGGCGCCCGATCTGTGCCACACCACCGTCACCGGCGGTCACTTCATGGCCGAGGAGACACCCGCCGATGTCACCGCGGCTCTCAGGGACCTGCTGGCCCGCCGACCGCCATCGTGACTACAGTCCGTAGCGGACCATCCACTCCTCGTCGTTGTACGCGTTCCGCGCCGGGTCCTGGGCGATGGCCGGGCGCTCCTCCACCATCTCCTCGGGCCGCACCCGCTCCGGCAGTGCGCCGAAGCGCGTATGACGCCGCTCCTCGGCGGCGTCCCGGGTCTTCTTCTGGTCCGTCTCTGCGTGGCTCATCCTCGCCTCCTCGGATGCTCTAACGCCGGTGTCTGCGGAGTTGTTCCCTCCGGTCCGCCCGGCAGCGGCGGTGGCCGAGGGGTGTCACGCGGCCCGCGCGCAGCGGGCTGAGCGCATCCGGCGCAGGGTTGCGATCAGGAGCGGGGGCAGGGCCAGGCACTGGAGGGCGTCCAGCGCCCGGCTCTGCCGCAGCAGCGCCACTACGGCGACCCCGACGACGGACAGGCCCGCGCCGGCCACCGCGGCGAGCAGTACCCGCGGGGTGCGGATCTCCCAGACCACGGAGTAGTCCGTGACCTCCTCCGCCCCGATCCGGCCCCCGGTGACGGCCGTGGCGAGATAGTGCAGCACATCGCCGAAGGGGACGACGGTGGGACCGGGGCCACCCCCGCCACCACCGAGACCGCCAGGAAGGCCGAGAGCAGTACGAGGATCGTCCTCATACCGACCCGGACTGGCGTCCGGCCGCTGGCCACCGGTGCCTTGGTCATGCGGTGCGGCCGGTCCAGCCCGCGAGTACCTCCTTGCCCATGACGTCGATCAGCAGCCGTCCGCCGGGCGCCGGTGACTCATGGGCGTTGCCGCAGCACCCGGACGTTGTCCTCTGGGTCGTCGAAGTAGCCGAAGGAGGTGAAGACGTTCAGCACCACGTCGTAGGCGCGCGGTTCGACGTGGTCGGGCATGTCCGCGCGCACGAGGCGGACGTCCACTCCGGCGTCCGCGCACGCCATCCGGGCCCGCTCCAGCATCACCGGGCTCAGTCCACCCCGGTCACGGTGTGGCCGCGCGCCGCCAGCGGCACCAGGTAGAGCCCCGGTCCGCAGCACAGGTCCAATACCCGGGAGCCGGTGGGGAAGTCCAGCAGCGGGGAACCGGCGATGAGCTCCCGGGTCTGCTCCCGCCGGCGCCGTCGTCCTCGTACCCGCGTATGACGTCCTCCGTCGCAGGGTTCCCTCACCGGCCGGTGAGCCGGCGATCAGGTAGTCGTGCGCTCCGGCGGGGGTGGGTCAACGGCGGCCGGGCTGGAGCAGATTGCGCAGGTGACGCCGGTCGTGGACGTTGTGCTTGGCGTAGATGTTGCTCAGGTGGTATTCGACGGTCTTGGTGCTGAGGTACAGCTCCGCGGCGATCTCCCGATTGGTCCAGCCACGGGCCACCAGACCGGCGATGTCCTTCTCCCGGTCGGTCAGCGAGCTCCAGAAACCGCGGGACAGCGTCCGCTCCCGCGCGCTGTCCGCGGTGCCGAGCAGCGACCGGCAGCGGTTCGCGTACGGCTTCGCCCCCAGCCGTTCGAATGTCCTTCCCGCGCGGCGCAGTTGTTCCCGTGCCCGTTCGACGTCGCCCGCCCGCATCAGCAGGGCGCCCAGATCATGGCGGATGACGGCCTTGTGCAGTACCGGGTCACCGCCGTGGGCGGCCACCGCGAGTCCGGCCGTGAACTCCCGCACCGCGCCCTCGGTGTCCCCGGTGGCGGCGGCGATGCTGCCCTTCACCCACTGGACCGACACCGGGAGGAGGGCGCCGTGCGGGTGGGCCGACTCCAGTTCCGCCAGTACCCTCCGGGCCCGGTCGAGGTCGCCGGTGTGGGCGCAGGCGACACCGAGGAGGGGCAGGTGCCGGCTGGCGTACAGCCGTGACCGGGTCAGATGGGCGGGCTCCTCGTGGGCCCGCGCCAGCAGGCCGACCACCTTCGCATCGTTCCCCCGGGTGAACTCCACCGCGGCCCGGGTGGTGGCCAGATGGAAGCCCGGCCCGGCGTAGTCGGCCGTCGACTCCAGTTCCAGCGCCTCCTGGAGGTCGGCCCGGGTCTCCTCCGGACGGCCGGTGAAGGCGTAGAGGACGGCGCTGAGACAGTGCAGCGTGAAGAAGTCGACCGAACGCCCTGTCGTCTGGGCGACGTCGAAGCCCACCGAGAGGCTGCGGCGGGCCTCCTGCCACTCGCCGAGGAGGAAGTGGCACCAGGCGCCGTTGTGCAGCGCCGAGACGTTGCTGATCCGCGACACCCCCAGGCTGCGTCGCCGGGCGGCCACGGAGAGGTCCGACAGCGCCCCGGTGAGGTCTCCGGCGAGGCCGCGGAACACGCCGCGGTAGGTGAGGGTGTCGGTGTCCGGGACGGGGACCCGGTCCGGGTCCGCGCTGAGCCCCTCCATATGGCGCAGCCCCTCGGCCGGTCCGCTGAGCAGCGCGTGACCGTAGGCGGTGGTGGCACGGGCCATGCCGCGTACGGCCTCGTCCCGGGTGTGCCGCAGGGCGAAGGCGGACGAGGCCAGCGACTCCCGTCCGAGCCCCAGGGAGCCCTGCGCGACGCCGAGTTCGGCGGCCGCGGTGGCGGCGTCCTCGGGCGTCCCGGCCTCGCTGAACTCCTCCCGGGCCCGGCGCAGATAGGTGCTCGCCCTGGTGTCCTGCCCGTCGGCGAAGCTCAGCAGCCCCAGCGCCTCCTGGCGCTGGGGTCCGGACGGTGTCCGCAACACCTGGTCGTAGTGGTGCAGCGCCGCCCGGTACTGGGTGCTGATCACGAGCATGCGCACGGCTCTGAGCAGTGCGTCCTGCCGGCGGGCGCCGTCGGGGTCGCACTGGGAGGAGGCCAGGACGTACTCGGCGGCCAGCGACACATGTCCGGCCTCGAGTTCGCGGTCCGCCGCGTGTGCCAGTTCATCGGCCAGCGGTGCGTCGTAGGTCTGGGCGGCCGCGATCTGGTGGCGCCACCGGGTGGGTGGTTCGAGCGTGTCGGCGACGGCGCGGTGTGCCCGGGTCTTCTCCGGTTGCGGGATGGCGGCGTACAGCGCCTCCCGCTGGCCGGTGTGCATCAGCCGCAGCTGGGGCGCGCCTCCGGTCCGTGTCCACTGGGCCGCGTGCTGCTGCACCAGGGGTTCGGCGTCGGTGACCACGGTCTCCGAGGCGAGCAGTTCGCCGAGGAGGGGGACGGAGGCGGGCGTGTCGAGGACGGCGAGCAGATCGAGGATGCGGCGGCTGGCCGGAGGGAAGGAACGGGCCCATTCACCGACCGCCTCGCTCAGCGAGGTGGGGATCCGCAGTGTTCCCGGATCGTCGGGGAACGCTCCCGCGTGAGCGCCCAGGACGGCCCGGAGGTAGAGCGGGTTGCCGCGGCTCCAGCCGATGAGGTTGCGCAGCCGTGATTCGGAGGGTGCCCGGCCGTTCCTGGCCTGGAGGAACCGCCGGGTCTCCGGCACGGTGAAACCATCCAGCGCGATGTGCTGTACCGCGTTGCCCAGGCCGTTCAGCCCCATGTCGCGGGCGGTGCGGGCGGGGCGCTGGGTGGCCACGACCGTCAGGACGCGGTCGGCGCGCAGCCGCAGCAGTGCGAACCCCAGGGCCTGGAGGGAGTCGAGGTCGATGTCGTGGGCGTTGTCCAGCCACAGGAGCAGGGGTGCGTGCTGCTGCGCGCTGTCGAGTGCGCTGAGCGCCGCTCCTCCGAAGGCCAGAACGGACGGCTGTTGTCCGGAGTATTCGGGGGCGGCGGTATTTCTGCCGTATGTGGTGGTGACGTCGTCCAGGAGCCTGAGTACGGCGGCGAAAGGGATATCGATTTCCGCTCGATTACCTTCGGCCCGCAGGACGGTGAAGGTGTCCCCGAGGTTTTCTGAGAAATGCTGGACCAGCATGGTCTTGCCGATTCCGGTCGGCCCGGACAACAAGATGACCTTAGGGCTGCCATGGGTTGCGGCGTGAGCCTTGTGGCGCAGCTGGTCCAGCTCGTGGATTCGGCCGATGAACGATTCGGTGCCCTCTTCCTCCATGTTCACCCCCGCGGTCTCTTTCTCCCGGTGAGGTAACACTGTGTAATCGATTCTACTCTGGTCCGCCCCGGGGTGACGGGGCGGCGAGGGCAGGGCTGGCGGGGGTTGTCGGCGCCATCAGGGACTGGCGGGGTGTTTTGCCGCGTGGTTGTTTTGTCTGGGTTGTGGTGGGGTGTGGTCGGTGATTGTCCCTAGTAGGGCGCTGGGGTGGTTTTGTCATGGGTGTGGCTTAGGGTGTGGTGGTGTTAACGGGTGTCGTGGATTTTTCCGGCGCTATGGGTTTGTGGCTTTGCGGGAAGGGTTGTGTCGTCATCGACAGGGTGGATTGTTCGGGGGGTTCCGGGTGGTTGTCGAATTCCGAGTCGCCGGACGGTTTCGTGGGCCGGGAGATGGAACTCCGCCGACTGGGTGTGGTGGCACGGGGTGTTCGGCTGGGTGTGCCGGGTCTCGTCGTGGTGCAGGGGATGCCGGGGGCCGGGAAGTCGGCTCTCATCCGGCGTTTTGTCGCGGGGCTGGATGATTTCCTGGTGCTGGGGGCGCGGGGCGGCGCCGGGGACGGCGTGGGTGTGCCGTACGGCTGTGTGGGGGAGTTGGTGTCCGGGGCCGGTGGGGCTTCGGGCAATGGTGTGGTGCCGGTGGGCGGCGGAAGTGTGATGGCCCCCGGCGTCGTGGGGCGCCGACTGCTCGGCTGGGTGGGGGAGTTGCAGGGGACGTCACCGGTGGCGCTGGTGGTGGACTCCGCCGAGGGGGTGGACGCCGCCTCGCTCCAGGCGCTCGCGTCCATGATGCGGCGGATGGGGCGCGGCCGGGTGCTGGTGGTGCTGGGGGTGCGGTGGCCGCCGTCGTGGGACGGTCCGACCCGGATGGCTGTGGAGGGGGTGGAGCCGGTCGTACGGGTGGGGCTGTCGGGGCTCGCGGTGGGCGAGGTCGGTGAGTTGGTCCGGCTGGCGGGCGGGGACGGGGCCGGTAGGGAGGTGGTACGGCGGCTGCACCGGTACACCGGTGGCCATCCGTCGTATGTGGCAAACCTGTTGGCGCTCGGGTGGCGGGAGGCATGGGACGTGGTGTCCGGCGAGGGGGCCGTGCCCTCGCGGCTGGCGGACGTGGTCAGTCGGCAGCTGGTGGGATTGCCGGTGGACAGCGGTCAGGTGCTGGAGGCCCTGGCCGTCCTGGGGGAGGCGGTGCCCGTCGCGGTGCTGAGCAGGGTGCTCGGCTACCGCGACTGCACCGCCGCTCTGGACGCGCCGGTGCAGGCCGGACTGGTGGAGTGGTCGGTGGAGGGAGACCTCCCGGCGGTGGGCTTCCGCCACCCGGTGCAGCGTGAGGCCGTCTACGGCGCCATCTCGCCCACCCGGCGAAGGGAGTTGCACCGTGCCGCGGGCGCGGCCGTGAGCAGGCGTGGCGCGCTGGTGCACAAGGTGGCCTCGGCGCAGGCGCCGGACCCCGCGCTGGCGGCGGAACTGGAGACGTTCGCGGGCCTGGAGCTGCGTGAGGGCAGACTCGCCCCGGCCGCCCGCCATCTGTGGTGGGCGTCCGGACTGCTGGCGGCCGAGGACGAGGACCACAGCGACCGCCTGGTGTTCGGCGCGATCCGGCTGTGGTTCTGGGCCGGGGCGGACGGGGAGGTGTCCCGCCGCGGCCAGGAGGTGTGCGCGCGGCGTCCGTCGGTCCTGCGGGACGAGGCACTGGGGCTGCTGGAGTTCGCCGCCGGACGGCTGATCGCCGCGCGGACCCTGCTGCGACGGGCCTGCCGCACGGTGGCCACCGCCGGACGCGATCCCCAAGTGGCTGTGCTGCTGGCCGAGTTGGCGGCGGTGTGCGCGGTGCTCGGCGAAGGCGAGGAGGTCGAACGGGCCGCGGCGGCCGCCCTCACCGCCCTCGGTGTCCCGCGCGACGCCCGTGGTGGCGCGTCACGCGGTGCCACCGGACGGGACCCCCGCGGGCCCGCCCGTGCGCTCGGCTCCGCGGTGCCGGCCGGGGGCGGCAGGGCCGACACCGGCGGTGTGCGGACGCCGCCCGGTGGCGGAGCGGTGGTGCCTGGCGGAGTGGCCGGTGCCGCGCGGGCGTTCGCGGCGTACGGCCGGGCGCTGCGCGAGGGAGCGCTCCCGGGCCTGGATTCGTTCGGCTACCTCCCCGAGCGGCCCGACCGGGTCCGTGACGACGATCTGCTGGGGCTCGCGCTGCGCGGTGTGCTGCGCCTGGCGTCGGGCCGCTTCGCCGAGGCGGAGGCCGACCTCACGGCCGCCACGACCCGGGTGCGCCCGGAAGGCGAGCGCATCCTCGGTCTGTGCTCCCGGATGTACCTGGGCATCTGCCACTTCCTGACCGGCTACTGGGACCAGGCCGCCCGGGACATGGAACGCGGTCTGGCGATGGTCGAATCACATGGGCGGGTCTTCGACCGGGCCCTGCTCTTCTCCATGACTGCCATGATCGAGTCGGCGCGGGGGGACCAGAACGCCGCCGCCCGGAGCGTGGGACTGGCCACCGAGGCGTCCCGTGACCTGGACTACGCGGGCCCGCAGTTCCACATCGCCCTGGCGCGGGCCATGACGGCACGGGCCAGGGGGGACTTCCGCGGAGTGCTGGCGGCCCTGCAGAACGTGGCCCAGCAGGCCGCGTACGTGGAACGGGCCCGGCTGTTCGCCGCCTGCTGGCTGCCGTTCCGGATCGAGGCGCTGATCGAATGCGGCCGGCTGGAACAGGCGCGGCAGGCCATGACCGCGCTGGCGCCGGACACCGACCCGGACAACGCCCTGCTCGCCGTGGCCGACATCTGGTTGCGCGGACGGCTGGTGGAGGCCGGTGGCGACCCGAAGGCCGCGGAAGAGGTGTACGCCACGGCGGCCGACGCGCTGCGCCCGGAGCAGGACGTGCCCCTGTACCGGGGGCTGCTGGAACAGGCGTACGGGCGGTGTGTGGCGGCGCAGGGGCGGGTGGCCGACGCCCAGCGCCATCTCCAGGCGGCTGAGGCCACGTTCACCGCGCTGGGCGCCATCCCGTTCCAGGCCGCCTGCCGCGCCGATCTGGCGGCGCTGGGCACCCGGGAGGGGCTGGGGGAGCTCGAAGCCCTGCTGACCCCGCGCGAGCGCGAGGTGGCCGGTCTGGTGGGGCTCGGCCACACCAACCGGGAGATCGCACAGGAGTTGCTGTTGAGCGTGAAGACGATCGAGTACCACCTGCGCAGCATCTTCAGCAAACTCGGGGTGCGCAACCGCCGGGAGTTGCGCAACCGGGTGCAGGACCGGAGCTTATGACCCCGCGCGGACCACTGTGTACTGCCGGGACCCGGTGATGCGTCCGGAAATCGGACGGCGCCCGGGACCGCCCTCGTATCACACGGAACAGCCAGGGGTGAATGCGGCGTTGACGACGCACAGATGTTTCAAAACGAAATGATTTACATGGTCGCACTTCTCGCTCGGGCGTTTCATCGGCGTTACCGTACTGGCAAGTTAGGAAAGTTTTCTTGCTGGCGGGTGAAAACAATGGCGTCTGGTGCATAAGATGCTGATGTTCCCGGACGACCACGCAACCCGAAGAACTCCCACGATCGGACCGGCTGTCGGATCCCCGGCCGCCGTGGTCCATGCCCGCGCTCACCCGGTGTGAGGCGGCTCCCCCCTCACACCGGAACCCGCGTCGAAGTTGAAAGCAAAATGACCAACCAGCGCGCACGCGGAGACCGGCGAAATCGTGGCAGGCGGGCACTGCGAAGAACTACACCATCGGGGTTGGACCATGCCATTGCTCGCCTGGAAGGCCAAGAAGGACACCCTCGCCGCAGAGAGTGCCTTACGGCGCGCGGCACCCTCACCCCCGCCGATCGGTGACGGCACCGGCTCCGGTCCGGTGGCGGGGTGTCCCGGGGGTGGCGGCCGATGAACCGGTCGGGGATGGCGTCCCTGGTCCGTGAATCCGTCGACGGTGACATGGCGGCGCTCCGGGCGGTCCGGGAGGGCCGTACCGCGTTGTTCCGGGAGGTGTACGAACGCCACCAGGCGTCCGTCCGTGCCTACGCGCTGACCTGCACCACCTCCCCGGCGCTCGCGGCGAAGCTGGTGTCGGAGGCGTTCGCCAAACTGGGGGAGCGGGTGGCCTCGCCGCATCCGCTGGACCGCGGCCGCCACGCGAGTTGCGTCCGGCTCCAGCTCCTGGAGTCCACCCGGCTGGCCGCGGTGGCCGACGCCCTGCGCCATCCACACGCCTTCTCGTCCGGTTTCATGGCGTGGATCGCCAGCGGTTCGGTGTGGCCGATGCACGACGACGGCCAGTTGCAGGTGGCTTATGAGGGGCTGACCCCGCTGGAGCAGTGCCTGTTGTGGCACGCCCTGGTCGAGCGGGACGATCTGACGGCCCTCGCGGGCATCACCGGCCTCACCGGCCGCGAGCTGCGGGCGCGCCTGGCGACGGCCGACCGGGGTCTGCGGCGTTCGCGGATGGAGCTGTACCTCGAGCGGGTCGACAGCGAGGACTGCATCAAGATCCTCAGCGAGGGCGCCGGTCTTCCGTACGCGTCGCCGAGCCCCGAGGTCGCGGCGCATCTGGCCGCCTGCCCCCGGTGCCGGGCCCTCTACGAGGACCTGGTGCGGCTCGATGCCCGCGCGGCACGCCATCTGCCCCTGCGGCTGCTGGGATGGTGGCCGGCCGAGGAGTACCGCCGCAACAAGGAGGCCGCCGCCCCCGCGGCACCGCGGGAACGGCCGGTGCGCGCCGCGCCCGCGCCCCGTCCCGCGGGTGCGGGCCGCCGTCGGCACCGCGAGGCAGGACCGGTCCGGAAGGCGGTGATGTGGCTGCGCGGGACGAGCCACCGTACGACGGTCTTCGTCGCGGTGACGGTCACCGTGGCCACCGCGCTCACCGGGACCCTGGCGATGCGCTGGATGGAGTCGTCCGACCCTGCCCCTTGCGGACAGGGCGGTCAGGATCCCGGGGCGACGGCCTCGCCGAAGGCGGGTCCCCCGCTGGCCGCGCGGCTGCGGGTCAACGCCGACGAGTACTCGGCTCAGGAGGGGGCCGAAGGCTCCCGCTCCGGCTACCGGCACGCCCGAAGCCTCAGCGGGGGCGACCAACTCCGCTACGACCAGGTCGACTTCGGCAAGGAAGGGGACGGCCGGCTGGTCACCCGGGTGTCCAACGGCGGTGAGAGCGGGGCGCGGCTGGAGTTCCGGCTCGACTGCGCGGACAGTGAGCCGTGGGCCCTCGTCACCGTCCCCGCGGACGGGGAGCAGGAGGACGTCACCGCCGAGGTCCAGGCCGTCCAGGGCAGACACACGGTGTTCATCACCGCCGTCTGTGACGCCCGCCGGGTGTGCGGGGACCTCCACTGGTTCGGCACCGTGGTCGGCTGACGCCGGAGGGGGTGGCCGCCGGATGCCGGCGGCCACCCCCTCCGATCCCGGCGGCCGGGTCGGTTCACCTTGGCGAGCTGGGCCTCGATGGTCTTCTCCGGGAGCTGGTTCGCCGGTGTCCTCGACGGGGGCTGACGGCTCGATGATTTCCGTCGTCCCAGCGTTCGCGGAGGAACGACGTCATTTCCGGCGGCACGCCGGGGCCATCCGACGGGATCGGTGCATTTGTCTCGGACGGGGTCCGGTGCGGTGCCCCCCCCGCATGGTGACATTCGGACGCCACCGGCGGGCGGATGCGAATATGCGTACAAAGGTTCGGGTGCCCTGGGAGTGCGGACAGCCTATGTCACCTGAATCCGGATTGCGGCCCTGGAGGTGACTAGGGAAATTCCCTGGTGCCCTCCCCTTGAATTCCTGAAAAGATCCGTGCACGCGGAGAAACGCACCCATGTGTAGCGGGCGCGCGAGCCGATGGCGGACACACCGAAAGCCGCCCCGGCGCACACCGGCATTTCCCGGAAGGGCCTGGCCGGTACCGGGCCGGAGCGGGCCGCGTGTCGCGCCACCGCCCCGCCCCGCGCCGTGTGCTCTCCCGTGCTACCGCCGGTGTCCGTGGGTGCCTCCCCGGCCGGGCGGTGGAACGGTCCGTCGGCGGTGCGTGCCCCGTGTCCCCTTCCGTGGTCCGCCCGCCCTTCTCCCATGGCGTTCCGCCACCCCCGCACCGTGGTGTCACCGCGCCCGGGCGTCTGTCGAAGATCGTTGCGCGGATACCGGTATCGCGGTGCGGACGGGGGGTTGACGTGGCCGTCCCGCGTAGCCCAATACTGAACGCTCAATCAGTAAGAGATTGCTGTGCCGTCTGGAGGGAACCGTGTCCGCTCTTCCCGAAGTCAAGCCGCGAAAGACGCGCTACGACGCCGTCATCGTCGGCGGAGGTCACAACGGGCTGGTCGCCGCCGCCTACCTGGCGCGCGCCGGGCGCAGCGTTCTGGTGCTGGAGCGCCTGGACCACACCGGGGGAGCGGCGGTGTCCACCCGTCCCTTCCCGGGGGTGGACGCGCGGCTGTCGCGCTACTCCTACCTGGTGAGCCTGCTGCCCCAGCACATCGTGCGCGACCTGGGACTCAGCTTCCAGGTGCGCTCCCGTTCGGTGTCGTCCTACACCCCCACGGTCCGCGACGGACGGGCCACCGGGCTGCTGGTGCACCGGGACGCCGCCCGCACCCGTGACGCGTTCACCCGGCTGACCGGCTCCGACCGCGAGTTCACCGCGTGGCAGGAGTTCTACGCGATGACCGAGCGGGTCGGGCAGCGGATCTTCCCCACGCTCACCTCGCCACTGCCCAGCCGAGACGAGCTCAAGGCCCGGGTCGGGGACGACGCGGCCTGGGAGGCGCTGTTCGAGCGCCCGATCGGCGAGGCCGTGGAGTCACGGTTCCAGGACGACCTGGTCCGCGGTGTCGTGCTCACCGACGCCCTGATCGGGACCTTCTCCGGCGCCCATGACCCCTCGCTGCGGCAGAACCGCTGTTTCCTCTACCACGTGATCGGTGGTGGCACGGGTGACTGGGACGTGCCCGTGGGCGGTATGGGCGCGCTCACCGACGCGCTGGCGGACGCCGCCCGCGCGGCCGGGGCCGAGCTGGTCACCGGTGCCGAGGCCACGCGGGTGGCCACCGACGGCAGCCGCGCGGAGGTGACCTTCCGACCGGTGGACGGTGACGGGCTGCCCGGTGACCGTGAGCTGGTGGTCGACGCGGACCATGTGCTGGTGGGCGCCTCGCCCAAGGCCCTGGCGGAGCTGCTGGGCGAGCGGCCGCCCGCGTCGGCCGAAGGGGCCCAGCTGAAGATCAACATGGTGCTGCGGCGGCTGCCCCGGCTGCGGGACACCTCCGTGGACCCGCGTACCGCGTTCGCCGGGACCTTCCACATCGCCGAGGGCTACACCCAGCTCGAGGAGGCGTACCAGCAGGCCGTATCCGGGAGCCTGCCCACCACGCCCCCCTCGGAGATCTACTGCCATTCGCTCACCGACCCCTCGATCCTGGGCCCCGGGCTCGTGGAACAGGGCTGGCACAGCCTGACCCTGTTCGGTCTGCACGCCCCCGCGCGGCTGTTCGCCGGGGACAACGAGGGCGCCCGCCAGTCGCTGCTGAAGGCCACCCTGGCCCAGCTCGACGCCCACCTGGCCGAACCGCTCGCCGACTGCCTGGCCACCGACGCCGAGGGCAGGCCCTGTATCGAGGCCAGGACACCCCTGGACCTGGAGGAGGATCTGCGGCTGCCCGGCGGCAACATCTTCCACGGCGATCTGGACTTCCCCTACGCCGAGCCCGGCGCGGGCCGCTGGGGAGTGGAGACCGGACACGCGAACGTCCTGCTGTGCGGGGCGGGAGCGGCCCGTGGCGGCGGGGTCAGCGGGGTGCCGGGACACAACGCGGCCATGGCCGTGCTCGGCCGCTGACCGCGCGCCATGACAACCGGCCGTCCATGGGCCTCGCCCCCCGCACGGCCACGGCAGGGCCACCGGCGCGCTGCGCGTCGGCCGGTGGCCCCGCCGCGAACGACCGGCTCCGCCCCGTGGCGGAGCCCGCCAGGAGGAGCGGTATTGATCCGGCAGTCAGTAAATTCGGTGACGCCTGTTGACTCCCCAGTCAGTAGCGTCCTACGGTTCGAAACCAGTCAAGCGCGTGGCATTCCTTCTGAGCCCGCGCCGTCTCTCTCACCGAAACCCCAGTCCGCGCCCGAGGAGCACGACCATGGGTAATCCGGTCTCCCTTTCCCCGACAGTCCAACTGGACCCGGACCGCCGGGAGTTCTGGATCGGCGGTATGTGGCAGGCTCCGCTGGAGGGCTCCGGGGACGCCCATGCGGTGGTCACCGATCCGGCCACCGGACGCGCCATCGGCCGGGTGCCGCAGGCCACGGCGGCCGATGTGGACGCCGCGGTGGCGGCAGCCCGTGCCGCCTTCCCGGCCTGGGCCGCCTCCGGCGTCTCGACCCGTCAGGCGCTGCTCGCCGCGGTCGCCACCGGTATCAGGGAGCGCGAGGCGGAGTTCGCCGCGGTCATCACCGCGGAGATGGGCGCCCCGCGGGACAACGCCCTCCAGGTGCAGACCCGTCTCGCGGCCGAGGTCTTCGACTCCTACCTCACCGTCCTCGCCGACTTCCAGTGGCAGGAGCGCATCGCCTCCTCCCAGGTCGTCCGGGAACCGGTGGGGGTCGTCGCCGCCATCACCCCGTGGAACTACCCGCTCTACCTCATCGCGGCCAAGGTGGCCGCCGCGCTCGCCGCCGGCTGCACCGTCGTCCTCAAGCCGAGCTGCGAAGCTCCGCTGAACGCCTTCCTGCTCGCCACCGTCTTCGAGCGGGCGTGTGCGGAGACCGGCGCACCCGCGGGGGTGTTCAACCTGATCACCGGCGCCGGATCGGTGGCCGGTGCGGCACTCGCCGCCCACCCCGGTGTCGACGCCGTCTCCTTCACCGGCTCCACCGGCGCCGGACGCGCCGTGGCGCGCACCGCCGCCGAGACCGTCAAACGCGTGGGGCTGGAGCTCGGCGGAAAGTCCGCCCGGGTGATCCTCGCGGACGAGCCCGACGGCTCCACCGTCAAGGACCTGGACCGTGCCATCGCCACGGCCCTCGCCGACGCCTTCTACAACTCGGGCCAGACGTGTACGGCCTGCACCCGGGTCCTGCTGCCGGAGGCGGTGTACGAAAGGGCGGTGGCGCTCGCCGCCGAGGGGGCCGGACGCTGGCCGCTGGGGGATCCGGCCGGACCCGGGGACCACCTCGGCCCGATCGCCACCGCCGCGCAGTACGACAGCGTGCTCGCGCACATCGCCCGGGGGACGGCCGAGGGCGCCCGGCTGGTGACCGGTGGCGAGGCGCCCGCGGACCGGCGGCCCGAGGGTCTGGCGGCCGGCCACTGGGTGCTGCCCACCGTGTTCGCCGACGTCACACCCGATATGACCATCGCCCAGGAGGAGATCTTCGGGCCGGTGGTGTGCCTGCTGTCCTACCGGGACGAGGAGGAGGCCGCCCGGATCGCCAACGACTCGATCTACGGCCTGGCCGGAGCGGTGTGGTGCGCCGATCCGTTCCGCGCCGAACACTTCGCCCGCCGCATCCGCGCCGGGCTGATCACCGTGAACGACGGCACGTTCAACGTCCTGGCCCCGACCGGCGGCTACAAGCAGTCCGGGACCGGCCGGGAACTGGGCGCGCACGGCCTCGTCGAATACCTGGAAACGAAGACCATCCAATGGTGACACCGACCCCCTGCGCAGGCGAGGATGAACCGGGCGGAGCCTGACCGGCCGCGCTCCCGGACACCTCCCGCCGTCCCCGGCCGTCGGCGGCACGGTCCGCCGTGGCCGCCGACGGGGACACCGGGTGTCCACCGGACCCGCCACGGACCCCGCACCGCCCCGGCCCCGTGCCCCACCCCGTACGGCACCGGTCCGCTCCGCCGCCCGGCCCCTTGCCGGACCGCGCCGCCGACGCCGCGGCGCACCCCGGAACACACCCCGTACCCCGGGGGACACCGGGCCACCGTTCCACCCCGTCCCGGGCCACCCCCGCCCCGGGCCCGCACACCGCAGCCCCCGCCCGCCGCTTCGGCGCACCCACACGTGAATCACCCCTCGCCGTTCCTTCGCTCCCGACGTCAGGTCCTCATCGCCCTGCCGCCCGGTCATCTTGCGAAGCGGCAGCTTCACGAGAGGACACCCATGGCCGGACCACCACCCCTACCGAGCCGACGACATCTGCTGACCTTCGGTGCCGCCGGAGCCGCGGCAGCCTTCCTCTCCGGCTGTGGCGGGCCCGGCTCGCCCCCGCGCCCCGGGGCCCTGGCCCACGTCGGTGCCTGGGCGCCCGGCCCGGGCGACCAGAGCGGCGCCCGCCGCGGCGGACACGTCATCACCGCCTGGTCCAACGAGGCCCAGTCCTACGACCCGGCCATCGGATGGGACCTGCACAGCTGGGAAGCCATCTCCACGGTGCTGCACGCCCCGCTGTACCAGTACGCCGGACCGGTCGACGGGCCCGCGCCGCACGCCGCGGCCGCCATGCCCAAGGTCTCCGCGGATCGCAGGACGTACACCGTGCCCCTGCGCAGGGACGTACGGTTCCACAACGGCCGCCGGGTCACCGCGCAGGACTACGTCTGGACCTGGACGCGTGTGCTGGACCCGGAGCTGGCCTCCTGGGCGTCGAGCTATCTGCTGGGCATCGAGGGCGCCACCGAGGTCTACGAGAAGAAGGCGAAGAAGGTCCGCGGGCTCGAGGCGCTCGACGACCACACCCTGCGAATCCGTCTCAGCGAGCCGGACATCCTCTTCCAGGCACTGCTGTGCCAGCCGTACATGGCCGCGCTGCCCAAGGAGGAGGTGGAGCGCCTGGGCGCCGGATTCTCCCGCACTCCGGTGGGCACCGGCCCCTTCCGGATCACCCGCTACGACAGCAAGCGGCAGCGCGCGCTGTTCCGCCCCCACGAACACTACTTCTGGCGCGGCACCCCGCTGATCGACACCCTGGAGTACCGCTGGGGCATCGACTACCCACTCCAGGCGCTCCAGCTCAGCGGGGGCAAGGTCGATGTGCTCGGTGAAGGGCTCGTGCCCAGCCAGGCGGCCCGCTTCACCGCGGACCCCGAGATGCGCGAACGCTTCGTCCACCCCGTACCCGTGCGCGGCAGCCAGTGGATCACGACGAACCACAAGCGGCCCGTGCTGAAGGACCCCCGGGTCCGGCAGGCGCTGAGCTGGGCGGTGGACCGCGAACAGCTCACCCGGGTCTCCTTCGGCCTCTCCGACCCCTGGGGCTGTGCCTTCCCCAAACACCTCGACCGCTACCGCCGCACCGCGCGCCCCTACACCCATGACCCGGAGCGTGCGCGGGCCCTCCTCAAGGAGGCCGGTGTGGGGCGGCTGCGGCTGAGGTTCCTGCACGGCACCCAGGACCCGTGGCCGCTGATGGCCCAGGTCCTCCAGCAGCAGTTCGAGAGCGTGGGGGTGGAGATCACCCTGGACGCGATGAGCGAGTCCGCCTTCGAACTGGCCACCTCCAAGGGCGAGGGCGACCTGTACGGGACCGATATGTACATCGTCCTGGACAGCGCACTGGAACTGGTGACCACCTGCTTCACCTCGGACGCCGCCCAGAACTACACCGGCTACCACAACAAGCGCGTGGACGCGCTGACGGCCAAGGCCCGCAAGGCACCCACCGTCGAGGCGTCCAACGCCATCCTGGCCGAGGTCGAGAAGGAACTCACCGAGGACGCCGCGGGCATCTACATCGGCAGCCTCAACTTCCTCGCCGCGCGCTCGCCCGATCTGCGCAACTACCAGATGCGCGGCGAGACCGGCAGCTACTACGACCGGCTGTGGGTGAAACGATGAGCACCGTTCCCGTCACACCGCAGACCGCCACCGCCCCGGTGGCGACCGCCGCGTCCGGCCCGCGGCCGGACCAGCCCCGCCCCGCCGCCCGCGCCACCGCGCGCACCGCCGGACGGCGGCTGTGGCTCACCGGGCTCTGTCTACTGGGGTTCCTGGTCCTCCTCGCGCTGTGCGCCCCGCTGGCCGGATCCCCCTACACCATCCACACCGACAGTCTCACCAGCCAGGGCCTGCCCGCCGGAGTCGGCGAGAACGGACACCTGTTGGGCACCGACGCCATCGGCCGTGACCTGTTCGCCCGGACCCTATACGGGCTGCGCGCCACCCTCATCATCGCGCTGACCGCCAATCTCACCTCGGTGGCCCTGGGCGCCGTGGTGGGCCTCGTCGCCGGTTTCTACCGCGGCTGGTTCGAACAGGTGCTGATGCGCATCGTCGATGTGTTCCTGTCCGTCCCCACCGTGCTCTCCGGCCTCGCCCTGGCGAGCATCGTCGGCCGCGGCACCACCGGCATCATCATCGTGGTCACCGCCCTGTACTGGGCCTGGACCGCACGGCTGGTGCACGGGGAGACGGTACGGCTGCGCGGCCGCGGCTTCGTCGAGGCGGCCCTCGCCCACGGGGTGCGCCGCCACACCGCGCTGCGCCGCCACGTACTGCCGCACCTGTCCACCATCCTGCTCAACGTGGCCGCCCTCAACGGCGCCGCCGTCGTGGTGGTCGGAGCCGGACTGTCCTACCTGGGCGCCGGGATCCAGCCGCCCACCCCCGAACTGGGCAACATGCTCGCCGACGGCTCCAGCAGCATGACCTACGCACCGCACACCCTGTTCGTCCCGCTCGTCCTCGTCATCGCGACCGTCCTGGCGTTCGTCCTGGTCGCCGAGGGACTCAACCGCCGCAACCCCCTCTCGGAGCGACGCTCATGGCTCGACGCATAGCCGTCCGCATCCTGCTGGGCGCATTCACCGTCCTGGCGGTCGTCCTGCTCACCTTCGTGCTGCAGTACGTCGTCCCCGGCGACCCGGCCCGCAGCATCGCCGGGCCCAAGGCCACCCCCGAAGTCCTCAAGGAGATCCGCGGACAGCTGCGGCTGGACGACCCGTGGTGGTCCCAGCTCGGCCACTACCTCTCCTCGGTCCTCCAGGGCGACCTGGGCACCTCCTACTCCAACGACCGGCCCGTGCTCTCGCTCATCCTGGAGCGGTTGCCCGCCACCGCCGCCCTGGCCGCCGCCGCCCTGGTGGTGGAACTCGTCCTCGGCGGTCTGTGGGGCATGTGGGAGGCGCTGCGGCCCAGGCGCAGCTGGCTGCTGGCCACCGTCAACGTCGGTCTGCTGTCGATGCCCGTGTTCTCCCTGGGCTTCCTGCTCCTGCTGCTGTTCGGATACCAGTTGCCAATCTTCCCCATCGACGGCGGCTCCGGCCCGGCCCAGCTCGTCCTGCCCGCCGTCACCCTCGGGCTGATGGGCTCGCCGTACTACGCCAACGTGGTCCGCGACAGCATGCGCGAGGCGCTCTCCTCGTCGTATGTGCGCACCGCGGTGTCCAAGGGCCTCAGCCGCAGGCGGATCGTCTCCCGCCATGTGCTGCGCAACATCGCCTCCCCGGTGACCACCCTGATGGGTATGGACGTGGCCGTGTTCCTGTCCGGTGTGGTCTTCGTCGAGAAGATCTTCGCCTGGCCCGGGATCGGCCAGATGCAGACGGAGGCGTTCGCGGACCTGGACCGCCCGCTGCTCACCGGCACCGTCATCGTGGCCGCCGCCCTCGTGGTCACGGCCAACCTCCTGGTGGATCTGCTCCGGTCCGCCATCGACCCCCGTGCCGCATCGGAGGCACCATGACCACCGCCCCGGCTCCCGCCGCCACCCTTGGCAGCGAGGTCACCATCGACCGTCTGTCCGTGGACTACGGCGACTTCACCGCCCTGCGGGACGTCAGCCTGACCGTTCCCGCGGGTACCACCACCGCCCTGGTCGGCGAGTCCGGCTCCGGGAAGTCCACCCTCGCGCTCGCCGCCGGACGCATCCTGCCGCCCGGCGCCTCGATCAGCGGCGGGTCGGTGACGGTGGGCGACACCGAACTGACCGCGCTGACGGGGAAGGCGCTGCGTGAGGCCCGCGGCCACACCGCCGCCTACCTCGCCCAGGACGCCTCGGCCGCACTCAACCCCGTCATCCGGGTCGGGAAGCAGATCGCCGAAGTGCACCAGGTGCGCTGCGGGGCGAGCCGGGCCGAGGCCGCCGAACTGGCCCGGCAGGGGCTGGCCGACGTCGGCATCCCCGACCCCGACCGGGTGGCGCGCCTCTACCCCGGAGCGCTGTCCGGCGGTATGCGGCAGCGGGTCATCATCGCCATCGCGCTCGCCTTCCGCCCCCAGCTGCTGATCGCCGACGAGCCCACCACCGCGCTGGACGTCACCGTCCAGGCGGACATCCTGGCCCTGGTCAGCAGGCTCCAGCAGCAGTGCGGGCTCACCGTCATCTGGATCACCCACGACATGTCGGTGGTCGCCGAACTCGCCGACCACGTGGCCGTGCTCTACGGCGGGCGGCTGGTCGAACACACCGATGTGCTCACGCTCTTCGAAGGCGCGCGCCACCCCTACACCCAGGCCCTCCTCACCTGCTTCCAGAGCGGCCGCACCGCGGGGCCCAAGCAGCCCTTCACCACCATCTCCGGAAGTCCGCCGGTCGCCGGTCCCCCCGGTGGCTGTCCCTTCCACCCCCGGTGTCCGCAGGCCGACGCCCGGTGCGGCACCGAACTCCCCGCGCCCCGCCGGGTCGGCCACGACCACACCGCGGCCTGTCACCGTCTGGAGGAGACACCGTGAGCGCGCCCCAGCCCGCCCCCGGCACACCGCTGCTGGAGGCCACCGGGATCACCAAACGCTACGGCCAGTACACCGCGCTGGACGACGTCGACCTGCGCATCGAGACCGGGCGTACGGTCAGCATCGTCGGGGAGTCCGGCTCCGGGAAGTCCACCCTCGCCCGTATCATCGTCGGCCTGGAGAGCGCCGACAGCGGCACCGTCCGCTTCCGCGGCGAGGCGATCCGCGGCCGCCGGTCGCGCCACGCCTTCCGGCGCAGCGTCGGCATGGTCTTCCAGGATCCCTACGAGTCGATGGACCCCCGGCTGACCATCGGTGAGATCGTCGCCGAACCCCTCCGCGCCCACGGCATGTACCGGGACGGCGGCAAGGAGCGGGTCCGCGAACTGCTGGACTCGGTCGGCATGCACGGTGCCGAACCCGACGCCTACCCGCACAAGTTCTCCGGCGGCCAGCGGCAGCGCGTGTGTATCGCCCGCGCCCTGGCCACCGACCCCGATCTGGTCATCTGCGACGAACCCACCTCCGCCCTGGATGTGTCGGTCCAGGCCCAGATCCTCAACCTCCTCCTGGACCTCCAGTCCCGGCGGCAGCTGGCCTACCTGTTCATCACCCATGACCTCGACGTGGTGCGACGGATCAGCGATGAGGTGGACGTCCTGCTGCGCGGCACCGTCGTGGAACGCGGCACCGCCGAGCAGATCACCCGCAGCCCCGAACACACCTACACGCAGCGGCTGCTGGGCGCGGTACCGGCGATCTCCCCGCGTCAGCGGCACATCGGCCCGCCGCTGGACATCGACACCCCCGCGGCACGGCCGCCCCACGATGTGAAGGAGGACCCCGCGTGACCACCGCCACCACCGAGACCGGCACCACGCAGACCACCACCATCCCCCTCGGTGACGGGATCCGGCTCGCGGCCACCCTCTATCTGCCCGTACCGGGTCCGGAGCCGGTCCCTGTCCTGCTGGAGGCGCTTCCGTACCGCAAGGACGACCACCTCGGAGTGGAGGCCCGCCCCGAGTACCTGCGCTTCCGGGACGAGTACCGCTTCGCCGTCTGCCGGGTGGACCTGCGGGGCACCGGCAGCTCCGAGGGGTACGCGGACGACGAGTACCCCGAACGGGAGCCCGAGGACCTGTGCGAGGTCATCGCCTGGCTCGCCGGACAGCCCTGGTGCAACGGTTCGGTGGGCATGTTCGGCACCTCCTACAGCGGGTTCAACGCCTTCCACGCCGCCATGCGCGCCCCGGCCGCCCTCAAGGCCATCGTCCCCATCTACAGCTCCGACGACCGCTACACCGACGACGTCCACTACCTGGGCGGCGCTCTGCGCATGGTCGACCTGATCGACTACCCGCTCTACCTGGCCGCGATGAACGCGCTGCCACCGGTGCCCGCACTGGCCGGTCCCGACTGGCGCGCGACCTGGCACAAGCGGATGGACACCATGGAGCCCTGGCTGCTGAGCTGGCTGGAGAACCAGCGCCACGGCGCGTTCTGGCGGCGCGGCTCGATCCGCCCCGACTACGACCTGGTGCGCTGCCCCACGATGATCGTCCAGGGCTGGGCCGACGGATACCGCAACAACAGCTTCCGCACCATCAGCCGGCTCCAGGACCAGGGCACGCCCTACCGGCTGCTGATCGGTCCGTGGAGCCATATGTCCACCCACAGTTCGCTGCCCGGTCCGTGGATCGACCTGGTGCCGGAGATGGCCCGGTGGTTCGACCGCTGGCTGCGGGGGGTCGACAACGGCGTCGACCGCGAACCCCCGATCTCCTACTTCACCCGGCACTCCACCCGCCCCGAACCGGACCTCGCGCGACTGCGGGGGGAGTGGCGCAGCGAACGGCAGTGGCCCCCGGCCCGTGCTCGGGAAGTCACCCTGGGCCTCCGCGGGGAGCCCCGTGAGCTGCGCGTCAAGCCCTCCACCGGCACGGCGGCCTGGATCGACTGCGCCGGTTCGCTGCCCTGGGGCCAGCCGAGCGACCAGCGTTACGACGACGCCGACTCCCTCACCTGGGAGTGGACGGTCGGCGAACAGCCGCTGCCCGAGGGTTCGCTGGAGCTTCTGGGCCACCCCCGGCTGCGCTTGAAGGTGAGCGCCGACGCCCCGGTGGCGTATGTGTCGGCCAAGCTGAGCGAGGTGTTCCCCGACGGCACCTCCTCGCTGATCACCCGGACCCTGCTCAACCTCACCCACCGGGACGGCCATGACGCCGAACCGAGTCCGCTGACACCGGGGCGCGCGGAGACGGTCGACATCGAACTGAACGCCACCGCGTGCGTCCTGCCCCCCGGACACCGGCTGCGGCTGTCCCTCGCGGGAGCCGACTGGCCCAACACCTTCGCCCCGCCCACACCGCTGACGCTGACCGTGGACGCGGCCGGGAGCGGGCTCACCCTGCCCGTCACCGCCGGACCGGGTCCGTGTCCACCGCCGGTCTTCCACGAGGTGACCCCCGAGTCGCTCCCCGACGGCAAGGGGGTGACCTGGACCGTCGAACGTGATGTGCTGGCCCGCACCACCACCTGTTTCGTGGACTACGCCGACGTCTGGACCACTCACGACGGCACGGTGTGCGAGGCACGCAACACCGGCCGGGTCACCGTGGACGAACGCACCCACGACCAGACCCTGGTGGCCCGCTGCGTGTACACGGTGGGCTGGCCCGAGGCACGGGTGACCACCGCCGCCGATCTGTTCCTGACCGCCCACACCGACCGGTACGAGGTGGACATCACCGTCCGGGCCAGCGAGGATGACCAGCAGGTCTTCGAACGCGACTGGCGGCGATCCCTGCCGCGCGACCTCGCCTGACGGCAACGGGCGGCGACCTCGCCCGAGAGCGACAGCCGGGCCCCCGACACCACCGCACACCGCCCCGACGTCCCCTTCCCGGAGCCGCCATGTCCAGCGAGCGCGCCGGTTACCCGGCCCTGTTGCGTTCCCCGGGCGTTCCCGCCGTCGTCCTGCCGTCCATCCTGGCCCGGTTGCCCGTCGGGATGACATCGGTGCTGCTCGTCCTGCTGGTCCAGAACAGCACCGGCTCCTACCGGGCGGCGGGTCTGGCGATGGGGGCGAACTGGCTCGCGTTCGCCGCCACGTCGCCCTTCTACGGCCGTATATCGACCGGGGCCACGCGGTGTGGGTCATGGTGATCGTGGGCTGTGCCAATCCCCTGGCCACCACCAGTTTCCTGCTGCTGGTGCACAACGGTGCCCCGGTGTGGGCCATCGTGGCGGGCGCGGCGGTGGCGGGCGGCGTCGCGCCGCCGATCGCCGCGGTCACCCGGGCGGTGTGGCCCCACCTGGTCGACGGCCGACTCCATCCCGTCGCCTTCGGCTTCGAGGCCGTGGTCGTCGAGATCCTCTATGTCCTGGGCCCGTTGGTGGCCGGACTGGTGTGCGCGGTCGCCAGCCCCTCGGCCGGTCTGCTGGTAGGCGCCGCCGCGGTGACGATCGGTTCCCTCGATCTCGCCCGCGCCCCGGTGATCCGCTCGTACAGCAGCCGGGACACCCCGCGTCCGGCCCGCAGCGGGCATGTGCTGGCCTCGCCCGCCATGCGCCGCATCCTGATGGTCACCTTCCTGATGTCCGTCGCCTACGGCGTCCTGGAAGTCCTGGTGCCCGCCTTCGCGGTGGAGGCGGGCTCACCGTCCTCCAGCGGGCTGCTGCTGGGTGTGTGGTCGTCCGCCAGCATCGTGGGCGGGATCCTCTACATCCGTCTCGCGCCGCGCTCGCCCCTGGTGCGCCAGCTCGTCGTTCTGATCTTCGCCAACGCCGCTGGGTTCGCCGTGCTGGCTGTCGCCCGCGAACCCTGGCAGCTCGCCGTGCTCCTCGCCGTCGGCGGCACGCTGATGGCGCCCGCCACCTCCGTGGAGTACATGCTGGCGAGCCGGAGCACCGACAGCTCCCGGGCAACCGAGGGGTTCACCTGGTTCGGCACCGTGGCCTACGGGGGCGCCGCGGCGGGCGGAGCCCTGGCCGGTGTGCTCATCGAGCCGTGGGGCCTGCCCATGACCTTCCTCGCGGCGGCCTTCGGCGCGGTGCTGGCCGGATGCTTCGCGCTGCGGATCGCCGACCCGGGCCCGTCGCAGGAGACCGAACGGGCCGCCACCGGAGAACGGCCGGCGGAGACTGCCCCGCCCGTCGAGGACGACAGCCGCTGATGTCACGGCGGTGCGCGGGTCATCCGGCCGTCGTGAACAACTCCTCGGCGGCGTCGACCGCCCGCGTCAGCGCCTCGGGTTCCGGGCGCAGTCCCGTCAGGATCGTGTCGATACCGCGCAGCCCCGCCCGCATCAGGAGCTGCTTCTCATTGGTGACCCATTCCCCGCGCGCCGCCAGCACAGCGTGGGCGGTCTCCAGGGCGGCGGTGGCGACCGCCCCGGCCAGCTCCGTGGTCTTCCCGCGGGCCGCGTAGGCGGTCCTGGCGTAGGCGAGCCGCTCCGCGGCCCGGCCCCGCCACTCCCGCGGGGCCGTCGTACGCAGCGCGTCGGGGAACGCGGGGCGGGGCAGGGAGCCGCGCAGCACCGTGTTGAGCGCGAGTTCGGCGACCAGCAGATAGCTCGGGATGCCCGCGAGGTGGAACATCAGCGGCTCCCAGTGGAACCGGCCCTGTCCGGCCTCGGCGAGTTGGTGCTCCACGACATCGAGGTCGCGGTAGTGGACGTCGACGCGCCGCCCGTGGATGGTGAGCCAGGCACCCCCGTTGAACACCCCGCCGCCCCAGCCGCCGAGTTCGGACACCACACCGTCCCAGCCGACGGCACGCAAGGTGTCCGGATCGAAGGCGCCGCGGTAGTACACGGCCAGGTCCCAGTCGCTCTCGGGAGTGTGGGTGCCCTGCGCCCGCGAGCCGCCCAGGGTCACCGCGCGCACCGTCGGCAGCGCCGCGAGCCGGTCGGCGATGGGGTCGAGGAAGGCGTCGTCCGTCGTAGCGATCATGGCACACCAGGCTAGCCTCGCCGGGGTGTCCGCGGACACCGGAGAGCGCCGCCGCTCCGGCCGTTGCCGGAACGACGGCGCCATGTGCCGGCCGCGGGCGCCGTGTCTCAGGCGCGGTGGGCGGTGTGGGCGGCGAGCCGGAAGGCGGCGGGCGGGCCCTCGCCACCGGTCACCAGGTCCGCCGTCAGTTCACCGATGAGCGGGGCGAACTTCGCCCCGTGCCCCGAACAGGGCGAGCACACGATGAGCGAACCGACCCGGTCCAGGAGGAAGTCCTCGCTCGGTGTCGTGGTGTACAGACAGGTGGTCTCGGTCCGTGGCACGGGATCCAGCCCCGGCAGCCACCGCTTGACGTACTCGGTCAGGCGCTGACGTGTCGCGGCGGTGACGACACCGTCCCGGCCGGTCGCGGTGGTTCCGCGACCGCCGTAGTGCTCGCCGATCTTCCGGTCGTCCCCCGGGCCGCCGTCGCGGCCGCCGGCGAGGTGGTAGATGCCGTTGCCGTGCTCGTGGATGACACTGGGCCAGGCGTCGGCGGCCGCGTCGAGCCGGGGGAAGTGGAAGGCGTCCTGCTGGGTGACGGTCAACGTGGGCAGCGGGAGGCGATCGCCGAGCAGCTCCGCGGTCCATCCCCCGGCCGCGACCACGACCTGCGCGGCCTCCACCGACTCCCCGTCGTCGAGGACGATCCGGACTCCGCCGGGCCCTTCCTCGAGCGACCGCACCGCGGTACCGAAGCGGAGTGTGGCGGAGCGGCGTTCGGCGCCGTCCAGGAACGCGGTCACGGCCGCCGCCGCGTCGACCGTGCCGGCCTGCGGATGATGGATCACCGGCCCTTCGAAGACCATGCCCGGCCAGCGGCGCTCCGCCTCCCGCGCGTCCAGCACCTCGTGTTCCACCGCCGCGTCCGCGAGCTGTCCGGCGACGGCGTCGACGTAGGAACGGGCCCCGAAGTCCACCCCGCCCAGCATCCGCAGCAGGGGCGACCCGCTGTCGAACTCCAGCTCGCGCCACAGCTCGAAGGCGCGCCCGGTGAGCCGGGTGTACATCGCGTCGTCATAGGCCCGGCGGACGATCCGCGCACTGCCGTGCGAGCTCCCGTGGTGATGGCCCGGGTCGAACTGTTCCAGCAGCAGGACCGAAAGACCGCGGCGGCCGGCCGCCCAGGCGGTGGCGGCGCCCATCAGCCCGCCGCCGATCACGGCAAGTTCACAGCGCTGCGGCATGGTTTCCTCCACCGGGTGCCGGGTCGGCCGCGACGCCGCCGGGACCGAAACGGGCGTCAATGGCGGCGATCTTGTTCCCGACGACGCCGAGCGCGGCGTCACGGGGGGTGATGCCGAACTGCCGGGCGTTGGTGAGCATGTCGGTGGTGATCCGCCGCATGGACTCGCGCACCTTGCGGTCGGCCTCGACGGCGTCGGCGCCGATGTCGCCGAAGAGCGTCCACCACCACCAGGCGTTGGTGGCCGAGTTGGCGACGAAGTCCGGGATCACCTGGACACCGCGGGCATGCAGCGCCGCCTCCGCCTCGGGGAGGGTGGGCATGTTGGCGGCCTCGGCGATGATCCTGGTGTCGATCCGGGCCTGGTTGACCGCGTCGATGCAGTACGAGACCGCCGCGGGCACCAGGACGTCGCAGGGGATGTCCAGCCAGGTGTCACCGTCGGCCTCACGGTCCCCGGGACGCAACCGGCCGCGGTCGATGCCGCCGAGCGGGTCACGGGTGCGCAGCAGGTGTTCGACGTCCAGGCCGTCCGGATTGGTGATGACACCGTGCGCGTCGGCCACCGCGACCACGGTGACACCCGCCTGTGCCAGATAGCGGGCCGTCGCACCGCCCATCGAGCCGAAGCCCTGGACCACCGCGCGTGCCGAAGCGCGCGGGAGACCGATCACATCCAGTGCGGTGAGGGCCGATTCGGCCACGCCCAGCCCGCCGACCAGCTCGGGCAGTGCCACCCCGTCGACATCGATGGCGAACGCGTCCGCCAGCCGCCGGCGCGCCTGGGCGTCGTCGTCGAGCAGGGGGTAGATGGCCTGGATGGAACTGGCCAGCCCGACCTCGGTGATGACCTCGTCGATGGTGTCCTGGCGCAGTCCGAGGTCCTCACCGGTGGTCCAGTGGTGTTCCAGGACGCAGCGCATGGCCTCCAGGAACCGGGAGAGGATCTCGCGGGCGCGCGGATCGTGCGGACTGCAGTCGATACCGCCCTTGGCCCCGCCCAGCGGGATGTAGCGGTTGTCCGGGTCGTAGTGGAGTGCTTCCTTGCGGGTCATCCCGGCCGCGAGACCGCGCACTTCCTCGAGGGTGCAGCCCTCGCGCATCCGCAGCCCGCCGCTGGCCACGCCGCGGATCAGCCGGTCGATGACGACGAAGCCGCGCCGTCCGGTGACCGGGTCGGTCCAGATCAGCTGGAGGTGCGGCTGGGTGGCACCGGTGAGGGGAGGTGTGCTCAGGGGGGTCGCTGTCATGGCTTCCGTCCAGTGCGGGCACTCGTCACTGAATGCGCGTTCAGTCAGGGGTGGGGAATGCGGGTTCGGATGGAGGTGTGGTGGCCCGGCCCCGGACCGGGGCCACCACACCGGTCAGGTCATCCAGTTGACCGGGTACCGGCTGTCGGTGAGCGCCGGCCGGTCGAGCCGGAAGGTGGTGTACGCCTCGGTGTCCGCCAGCTTGGGATCCGCGGCCAGCTCGGACAGCATCCGGCCCAGTGTCGGCGCGAACTTGAAGGCGTGGGCCGCTCCGAGGCCGACCAGGACGCGTTCGGCACCGGGCACCGGGCCGAGGATGAAGTCACGGTCCGGGGTCAGGGTGTACAGACAGCGCTTGGACCTGATGGGACGGCCACTGAGCGGGAAGCGCTCGCCCATGAACCGGGTGAGCCGGTCCAGCAGGTCCAGATCGGTGCTGCCCGACCGCGCGTCGGCGCCCACCTCGGGCCCTCCGCAGTCCTGTCCGGCCTTCACGGTGGCCTCGCCGTAGCAGGGGAAGCCGTAGAAGCACGGTTCGTCCAGCCAGATCCAGACCGGGAACGACTCCGGGGCGAACGGTGCAGGGTCCGCGGGCTTGAAGTAGGTGACCTGCTCCTCCAGCACGGTCAGCGGGATCTCGCGGCCGAGCGGGGCCAGCAGCGTATTGGCCCAGGCATCGGTGCACAGCACCACCTGCCCGGCGGAGAACCGGCCGGCCGGGGTGTCCACCTCGACGCCGTGGGCACCGTGCCGTACGGCGGTCACCGGGGTGTTGTCCCGCAGCTGCGCACCGGCCGCGACGGCCAGCCGCTGCATGGCGGCGGTGGACCGTGCCGCGGGCACGATGGAGGTGCGCTCCTGGTACATCGCGGTGGTGTCCTCGGGCACGGAGATCTGCGGCCACCGGCGCCGAACCTCGTCGGCGTCCAGCAGCTCGTACGGGATGCCCTCGGCGTCCAGGCTCTGCCAGTAGTCCGTCAGCGGGATCGAGGAGTCGCGCGGACACAGGTCCACACCGCCGGTGGTGGTGACGAACCGCTCGTCGGCGGAGCGCTCCAGATGGGCCCAGTCGTCGTAGGCGTGCCGGGTGAGGCGGACATAGTCGGGCCGGTGGTAGCTGTGGCGCAGGATGCGCGAGGTGTCGTGGGAGGCGCCGCGGTCATGGCCGAAGGAGAACTGTTCCAGGCCGAGCACCCGGTGCCCGGAGGCGGCCAGGTGCCATGCGGCGGCGGAGCCCAGACCGCCCAGGCCGACGACGATGACGTCGAACGACTCGGTCCCGTGGTGCGCGTTCATGGATTGGCCTCTCGACGCGGAGCTCGTGCCACCCGTGTCCCGGTGTATGAGGCGGGAAGCCACGGTGGCGGAAGGGGAGCTCGGTAACTACTCGTGGTGAGGAGCTGGGCCCGGTGGCCGAGGCACGGGATGACCCTGCCGCGTGGCCCGCGGGCTTATCGGTTACTGAACGACGATGTAGTACGCGTTCCGCGCTTGTCAATAGCGGAGGGTCGGGCGGAGTGTCCGCCGTGTCCTGCGGAAGGCGTGCTCAGGCAGTGCCCAGGCAGTGCTGAGGCAGAGGAGGGCCCGGCCGGGGCCCGGGAAACCGGTGCCGCTCACGGAAGAGGGCTGGATTCGACAGCGGAGGGTGCCGAACCCGACCGCGGAGGACAGCCGCGGTCGCTCGCGGCGGGCGCCGTGGCCGCGCCGCTCAGCCGCGCTCCAGATCGGCGCTCTTCAGGCCCAGCTCACGAGCGACGATCTGGCGCGACCAGTCGGCCGCCTGCTTACGGTCCTGGGTGCCCCGGTGCACGATGGTCTGCACGGCCACCCCGTCCAGCAGGGCGGTGATGCGCCACACCGCGCCCCGCGGGTCGTCGGTGGTGAACTCCTTGGCGTCCACACCGTCCTGGATGATCGCGGTCAGCGCCTCTTTCCAGCGCAGGTCCAGCTCCCGGCCGACCTTGCGCAGGGTGGGCTCCCGCAGTGCGCCCGCCCAGCCCTCGATCCACAGGGTCCAGCCCTTGGCCTGCCCGGTCGGCGCATACCAGTCCAGCGCCGTGCGCAGTCGCTCCAGCGCGGTCGGCACCCCGGCGGTGAGGTGGTCCAGGTGGTCCAGCTCGCGCTGGACGGCCCAGGCGAAGGCTTCGGCGATCAGCGTTTCCTTGTTCTGGAAGTGGTAGATCACCAGCGCCGGGCTGACCGACAGCTCGCGGGCCACATCGGAGATCCGCAGGGGATGGATGCCCTGCTTCTTGATCTGGGAGACGGTGGCGCGAAGGATCTCCCCCCGGCGCAGACTCGGGTCCTTACGGCTGCGTGTCACGCCATGAGGATAGGACATCCCCCGCCGCCGCCCCAGGGGTCGTCACCGCTGCGGCCGTGACCGGGTGCTGAACGGGCGGCCAGCGAAGTGTCCCGGGGTCATTGACAAAGTGCGAGGAAGAATCCACGATGCTGACGGATTAACTGTACGGCCAGTCAGTAAAGAGTGGATCGGAACGGCGCCTCCAGGCCGCCGGAACCCCGATGCCCCCGGCCCCTCCGGGTCCGCCCGCAGCCACGGCGTCCGGCAGTCCCTCTCCCCAGCGCCACCCTCACCGCCCCCTCCGCCGAGAGGAGCCGCAGCACCCATGCCCATCACCTCGCCCCCCGCCGGTACCCGGCGCACCGGACTCGCCGCCTTCCGCGATCCGGCATCCGTAGCCGTCGTCGGTGCCTCGGCCAATCCGTCGAAATGGGGATACTGGCTGGCCCGCGGCGCCCTGGCGGGGCGGGACCGCAGGACGGTGCACCTGGTCACCCGCGGCGGTGGCGAGATCCTCGGCGCTCCCACCGCCGCCTCGCTCGGCGACCTCCCCGAGGTCCCCGAACTGGTCGCGCTCTGCGTCCCCGCCGCACAGCTGGACGCCGTCGTGGACGAGGCGCTCGAACTGGGCGTACGCGGCCTGCTGGGCATCACCGCCGCGGTCCACGACGAGCGGCGGCTCGCCGCCAAGGTGGCCGCCGCCGGTGCCAGGATGATCGGCCCGAGCAGCCTCGGTCTGTTCGATGCCGCCACCTCCCTGCACATCGCCTGGGGCGACTTCACCGCCGGGGGACTGGCCGTGGTCTCCCAGAGCGGACAGGTGGGCAGTGAGATAGCCCTGCTCTCCCAGCGCTCCGGCCTCGGGATATCCCGCTTCGTCTCGGTCGGCAGCCAGCTCGACGTCACCATGGCCGACCTTCTGGAAGACCTCGTCGACCATGAGCTGACCCGTGCGGTCGGGGTCTACCTCGAGAGCTTCCACGAGGGCGGACGTGTCTTCGACGCCCTGCGCGCGCTGCGCGCGGCCGGTAAGCCGGTCGTCCTGCTCGCCGCCGGGGACAGCGAGGCCGGGGCCCGCGCGGCGCGCTCCCACACCAGCGCCCTCACCTCGCCGATGGAACTCGTCGACGCCGCCTGCCGGGCCGCCGGGGCCCTGCGCGTCCCCACCCCCGCGGCACTGGTGGACGTGGCGGCGCAGCTGCTGACCACCACCCTGCCCACCGGGCCGCGCATTGCCGTCGTCAGTGACAGCGGCGGCCAGGGCGCCCTGGCCGCCGACCGCGCCACCCGGCACGGGCTGACCGTTCCGGAGCTCGGCGGACCGCTCGCCTCGGAGCTGGCCCGTCGGCTGCCGGACGGCGCCGCCACCGCCAACCCCGTCGACCTCGCCGGTGGCGGGGAACGCGATCTCACCAGCTACCGCGACGTGGTCGCGGCCCTCCTGGGCTCCGGGGACGTCGACAGCGTCGTGCTCACCGGCTACTTCGGGAGCTACGGTCTGGACAGCCCGCCGCTGGCAGCCGCGGAGGCTCAGGTGGCGCGGGAGCTCGGCGAGCTGGCCCGGCGCCATGGACGGCCCCTGCTCGTCCACTCCATGGGCGCCCACAGCGACACCGCCGCCGTCCTGCGGGCGGCCGGTGTCCCCGTCTTCGCCACCATCGACTCCGCCACCACCGCCCTGGCCGGCGCCCACGCTCTGCACCAGCATCCCGGGCGGCCCCGGCGCGGCGCCCCGGCCGACCGGCTCACCTCGCCCCGGGGCTTCTGGGACACCCGCGCGCTGCTGCGCGACGCCGGTATCGCCTTCCCCGCGGCGTACCGGGTCCATGACGCCGGAGAACTCGAAGCCGCCGCCGGACGGCTCCATCCGCCCTACGTCCTCAAAGCCTCCTGGCTGGAGCACAAGAGCGAGGCGGGCGGGGTGGCGACCGGCCTCCGGGACGCCACCGGAGCCCTGCGCGCCTTCACCGGCATGCGCACGAGGCTCGGCGACGGACCGTATGTGCTCGAGGAGCAGGACGTCCGCCCCGATGTCGTCGAAGTGATCGTCGGTGCGCACCGGGACGCCCGGCTCGGTCCGATGGTGATGGTGGGCGCGGGCGGCACCGAAGCCGAACTGCACCGCGACGTGGTCATCGAATGCGCACCGGTCGACGCGGAGCGGGCCCACGCGATGATCCGGCGGCTGCGCTGCGCCCCGCTGCTCGCGGGGTGGCGTGGACGGCCCGCCACCGATGTCGGGGCGCTGGCCGACGTGGTCGCCGCCGTCTCTCGTCTCATCGCACAACTCGACGGTTCACAGGTGGAGTTGGAGATCAACCCGCTCCGGGTGGCACCGGACGGCGCCCTCGCCGTCGACGCCCTGCTCCTGGACGCAGTCCCCGGCGCCACCAACGACCGCTCCGACACCCCGACCGACAGCCCGGCCGACAGACACACCCACAGCGCGGCCTCCTCCAGCACGGCCCCCGACCCCAAGGGAAACCCATGAGCCACCAGATACAGGCCGACGAATTCACCGGCCGGACAGCACTGGTCACCGGCGGCGGATCAGGCATCGGCCGTGCCGTCGCACAGCGCTGGGCCGCCGGTGGCGGCCACGTCACCGTCCTCGGGCGCCGCGAGGAGGCACTGCGGGAGACCGTCGGCCTGATCGAGGCGGCGGGAGGCCATGCCGACGCGGTGACCTGCGACGTCCGCGACGCCGCCGCGGTGGACGCCGCCGTGGACCAGGTGGCCGACCGCCATGGCCGTCTCGACGTCCTGGTCAACAACGCCGCGGGCAACTTCGTGGTGCCCGCCGAGGACCTCTCCCCGGGCGGCTGGAAGGCCGTCGTGGACATCGTGCTCAACGGCACCTTCCACTGCACCCGCGCCGCCGCCCGCCATATGCTCCCCGCCGGCCGCGGCGCCGTGCTCAACGTGATCGCCAGCTACGCCTGGCACGGCCACCCCGGCACCGTGCACAGCGCCGCCGCCAAGGCCGGTGTGCTCGCCATGACCCGCACCCTGGCCGTGGAGTGGGGCGGGCGCGGGGTGCGCCTGAACTGCATCGCCCCCGGCCCCACCGAGACCGACGGCGCCTCCGCCGCCCTGTGGCCCACCGAAGCGGCGCGGGCCCGGGTCATGGGCAGCGTTCCGGCCGACCGGTTCACCACCCCGGAGGAAGTGGCCGAATCCGCGGCGTTCCTCGTCAGCGACCGCGCCGCGTACGTCACCGGCGACGTCCTCGTCGTGGACGGGGGCCAGTGGCTCGGCAAGGCGATCTACACCACCGGACAGGACGACCGCTGATGACCGACCAGCTCACCGGCGGGCAGGCGTTGGTCGCCGCCCTGGAAGCGCACGGCACGGACACCGTCTTCGGTATCCCGGGCACCCACAACCTGCCCGTGTACGCCGCCCTCGCCGACTCCCCGATCCGCCATATCCTGCCCCGCCACGAACAGGGCGCCGGTTTCGCCGCCGATGGCTGGGCCCGGGTCACCGGGCGCCCCGGAGTGTGCCTCACCACCACCGGGCCCGCCGTCCTCAACGCCGCGACCGCGGCCGCCCAGTCCTACTCCGACTCCGTCCCGGTCCTGCTCATCTCCCCGGGGCTGCCACTGGGCCACCCCGGCCGGGGCAACGGCTATCTGCACGAGGTCAAGGACCAGCGCGCGGCCCTCGACGCCATCGTGGCCTACAGCCACCGGGTCACCAGCGTCGCGGAGATCCCGCTGGCCGTCGCGCACGCCTTCGCCGCGATGACCGGCGGACGGCCCCGTCCCGTACACCTGGAGATCCCGCTCGATCTGCTCGACGCCACCGCGCCGGTCGAGGTGGCCGTACCGACACCGGTGGCCCCGGTGGCCGCAGGACGGGCCCAGATCGCCGCCGCCACCACGGCACTCGCCGCCGCGCGACGACCGGTGATCATCGCCGGAGGCGGCAGCAGCGGCGCCGCCCACTCCCTGCGCCACGTGGCCGAACGGCTCGGCGCGCCCGTGGTCACCACCGCCAACGGCAAGGGCACCTTCCCCGACGGCCACCCGCTGGCCATCGGCGCGGGACTGCACCACACCGCGGTACGCGAACTGGTGGCCGGCAGCGATGTGGTACTCGCCGTCGGCACCGAACTGGCCCCGGCCGACCTGTGGTTCGGACCGCTGGACATCCCCGGCACCCTCATCCGCGTCGACATCGACGCGCAGGCGCTCACCACCAACGCGCTGCCCGACATCGGCCTCGTCGCCGACGCGGCCGAAGCCCTCAAGGCCCTCGGCACCTGGCTGGAGGCGGCGCGCACCACCGGCCCGGCGGACGCCGGACGGGCCGCCGCCGCGCGCCGGGACTTCACCGCCGCCGCGCGCGCCGAGGGCGCCGACTACCTCGGTCTCACCGCGGCGCTCGCCCAGGCCCTGGGGCGCGACGGCATCCTGGCCGGGGACTCCACCATGGCCTGCTACTACGGTGCGCTGTCCAACCTGCCCGCGCACCAACCGCGTTCGTTCCTCTACCCGACCGGGCTGGGCACCCTCGGCTACGGCCTGCCCGCCGCCATCGGAGCCAAGGTGGCCCGCCCCGAGGCGCCCGTGGTCGCCCTCCACGGCGACGGCGGCCTGATGTTCACCGTCCAGGAGCTGGCCACCGCGGCCCAGCTGCGGCTGCCGCTCCCGGTGGTCGTCTGGGACAACGGCGGCTACGGCGAGATCCGCAACGAGATGGCCGACCGCGGCGACCCCGTCCACGCTGTCGATCTGCCCGCCCCCGACTTCCCGGCGCTGGCCCGCTCGATGGGCTGCCACGGGGTGCGCGTCGAGGACGCCGCACAACTGGCCACGGCGCTGCGGACCGGACTCGGCTCCGACCGTCCCACCCTCATCCACCTGCCAGGAGGAACACCGTGAACGCCGTGACCGAACCGTGGCCGCTGACCGAAGAGCAGCGCGCGATCATCGACCTGTGCCGTGACTTCGCCCGTAACGAGATCCGTCCGCGCGCCCGCGAGGTGGACGAGGCGGACGTCGTCACCCCCGTCGACATCTGGCAGAAGGCGGCACAGGTCGGCATCACCGACTTCATGCTGCCCACGGACGTCGGCGGTGGCGGGTTCACCGATGTCTTCACCCAGTGTCTGGTCCAGGAAGAGCTGTGCTTCGGCGATCCGGGCATCGGTAATCTGGTGTGCTCCAACGGGTTCTTCGCCGACCCCGTCCTGGAACTGGGCACCGAGGAGCAGCAGAAGAAGTGGCTCGGCCCGCTGACGGGCCCCGAGGCCCCGATGACCGCGCTGGCCACCACCGAACCCGGCTCGGGCTCCGACGCCGCGTCGATCAGGACCACCGCGCGCCGCACCGGCACCGGATACGTCCTCAACGGCCAGAAGGCGTGGATCTCCAACGCCGGAACGGCCAGGTCCTTCGTGGTGTTCGCCAAGACCGACCCCACCCAGCGGTCCAAGGGCGTCTCCGCCTTCCTGCTGGACGCCGACACCCCCGGGCTCACTGTCGGTGAGCCGATGCGGAAGATGGGCCAGCGCGCCATCGTCTGCCGCGAGGTGTTCTTCTCCGACGTGGAGGTGGCGCAGGAGAACCGGCTGGGCGACGAGGGCCAGGGTTTCCGCGGCCTGATGCGGACCTTCGACATCTCCCGCATCGTCCTGGGCGCGGCGGCCGTCGGCGCCGCCCGCGCGGCGTACGAGTACGCCCGCGACTACGCGCGCACCCGCGTCCAGTTCGACAAGCCGATCATCGAACACCAGGCCGTCGCCTTCCGCCTCGCCGACATGGCCGCCCGGATCGAGGCGTCGCGGCTGCTGGTGCTGAGCGCCGCCCGCGCGGTCGACGCCGGGGCGCCCGTCACCGGAGCGGCCGCCATCGCCAAGCTGACCGCCTCCGAGACCTCGATGTTCTGCACCTGGGGTGCCGTGCAGACGCTCGGCGGCTGGGGCTACTCCCGTGAGTACCCGGTGGAGCAGTGGATGCGCGACGCCAAGCTGGAGGAGATCGAGGAGGGCACCTCCGACATCATGCGCCTGGTCATCTCCCGCAACCTGCCCTGACCTGCTCCGACCACCACCCCCACGAACGACACCGGAAAGAAGAGGCCGAGGACATGGCACACGAGGTACGAGGCGTGGTCGCACGCGCCAAGGGCGAACCCGTCCGGCTCGAGACGATCCTGGTACCGGATCCCGGACCCGGTGAGGCCCTGGTGAAGGTGCAGGCGTGCGGTGTCTGCCACACCGATCTGCACTACCGCGAGGGCGGTATCAACGACGACTTCCCGTTCCTCCTCGGCCATGAGGCCGCCGGAACCGTCGAGGCGGTCGGGGAGGGGGTGACCGATGTCGCCCCGGGTGACTTCGTCATCCTCAACTGGCGTGCGGTGTGCGGCAACTGCCGTGCCTGCCGCCGCGGCCGTCCCTGGTACTGCTTCAACACCCACAACGCCCATCAGAGGATGACCCTCGCCGACGGCACCGAGCTCTCCCCGGCGCTGGGCATCGGTGCCTTCGCCGAGAAGACGCTCGTCGCCGCCGGCCAGTGCACCAAGGTCGATCCGGCCGCCGCGGCCACCGCGGCCGGGCTCCTGGGCTGCGGGGTGATGGCCGGTCTGGGCGCCGCCATCAACACCGGCGGGGTCGGCCGCGGTGACTCGGTGGCCGTCATCGGCTGTGGTGGGGTCGGTGCCGCCGCGATCTCCGGATCGGCCCTCGCCGGGGCGGCCCGCATCATCGCCGTCGACATCGACGACCGGAAACTCGCCACGGCCCGCGGACTCGGCGCCACCCACACCGTCAACTCCGCCACCGCCGACGCCGTCGACGCCATCCGGGAACTCACCGGCGGCAACGGGGCGGACGTGGTCATCGACGCCGTCGGCCGGCCCGAGACCTATCAGCAGGCGTTCTACGCCCGGGACCTGGCCGGGACCGTCGTCCTGGTGGGAGTGCCCACCCCCGAGATGAAGCTGGAACTGCCGCTGCTCGACGTCTTCGGCCGCGGTGGCGCCCTCAGATCCTCCTGGTACGGGGACTGTCTGCCCTCCCGGGACTTCCCGATGCTCATCGACCTGTACACCCAGGGCCGTCTGGACCTGGACGCCTTCGTCACCGAGACCATCGGACTCGACGAGGTGGAACAGGCATTCACCCGGATGCACCAGGGCGATGTGCTGCGCTCGGTGGTGGTCCTGTGAGCGGCGCCGCCCGTATCGACCATCTCGTCACCTCCGGCACCTTCAGTCTCGACGGCGGCACCTGGGACGTGGACAACAACGTCTGGATCGTCGGTGATGACACCGAGGCGCTGGTCATCGACCCCGCCCATGACGCCGAAGCCGTCCTCCGGGCGCTCGGTGACCGCCGGGTCACCGCCATCGTGTGCACCCACGCCCATGACGACCACATCAACGCCGCCCCCGCGCTCGCCGAACGCACCGGGGCGCCCGTCCTGCTCCACCCCGACGACCTGGAGCTGTGGCACCGGACCCACCCCGGCCGGGCACCGGACGGGGAGCTGGCCCACGGCCAGGAGCTCATGGTGGCCGGGATCGGTCTGACCGTGCTGCACACGCCCGGCCACGCGCCGGGCGCGGTCTGCCTCTACGCACCGGCGCTGGACACCGTCTTCACCGGGGACACCCTCTTCCAGGGCGGACCCGGCGCCACCGGCCGGTCTTTCTCCGACTTCCCGACCATCATCGACTCGATCCGGAACCGGTTGCTCCCGCTGCCGCCCGGGACCACGGTCCGCACCGGCCACGGGGACTCCACCACCGTCGACGCCGAGGCGCCGCGGCTTCAGGAGTGGATCGCCCGCGGCCACTGAGGGCCGGTGCGCGGGGCGGTGGCGGTCACCGCCCCGCCCCGGCCCCCGCGAGTCCCAGCCGGGCCAGCCGCTCCGCGGCACCGGTGAGCGCGGAGAGCACCTCCGCCAGGTCCGGGGGCGGCGCGGCCTCGTTCCACACCGCGGTGTAGCGGCACATCGGGGCGTCCTCCAGCTCGAGCGCCACCAGTCCCAGCAGGGGATGGGCCGTATAGGACACCGGCCGGAGCATCACCGTCGCTCCGGCCGTGAGCCGTGCGTGGGCCACGCTCAGCCAGGTCTCGTGGACCGACGGTGCCCCGCCCACCGACGCCGCCAGGGCGTGCACCGCGTGCCAGTGTCCCGGATGGCTCGACCGCGGCCAGGTCAGCCACTCGTACCCGGCCAGTTCCGCCAGCCGTACCCGGCGCCGGACCGCCAGCGGATGGCCGGGGCCCACCACCGCGCACCACGGCTCGCCGCCCACCTCATGCCCGGCCAGTCCGTCCGCCCCGGACTCCAGCTCCAGGCCCACCCCCAGGTGCACCCGTCCATCGGCCACCGCCGCGCGCAGACCCGTCTCGGTGTGCTCCTCGGTCCGCAGCCGCACTGCCGGATCCCCGGCGTCGAGCAGCCCGGCGGCACACGGCAGCAGCCAGTACGCGGCCGTCGGCGTGTGGCCCACCTTCACCGTCCGGCCGCCGTCCTGCGCCCCCAGCTCCCGTGCCGCGCTGATGGCGTCGTCCAGTGCCCGCAGCACCGGCCGGACGCGATCGTGCAACTCCCGCCCGGCGGCCGTCAGTTGTACGTTCCGCGTGGTGCGCCGGAACAGCTCCGTGCCCACCGCGTGTTCCAGCGCCCGCACCTGGGAGGAGACGGCCTGCTGGGTGAGGTAGAGCCGGGCTCCTGCCCGGGTGAAGCTCATCTCCTGTGCCACCGTCAGAAACGATCTGAGCCTGCGGATGTCGATCAGGTCGGCATCCGGTGTCCCGCCGCCCATACCCTTCCCCTCTCTGGCACACCGCCGGTGAACAGCGGTCCGGAGCCGTGAGATCGCGGCACGTGAACGGCGGTCTCCTGGTCAGGACCAAGCCTCGCCCGCGGCGGGGGGACGCCACTACCACCTTGTCGCAATCGGACAACAACCCTCCCGGTACGGGTGGTGACAGTCCACCCCGGACCACGCTGAGTAGGCGTCCGGCGCCGTGCCGTGTGCGTCGCGCACGGCCGTGCCGCGCTGCCGACCAGGCCACGTTGCGCGCTCCGGCGGCCGACGGGATGCTGGAGGTGTCTGCCCCGCCGCGTGCGCTCACCCGTCGGGCCGCTGACGGGTGTCCGGGCGCCGGCGCACAACTTGGAGATCGCCATGGACGCCGGAACTCTCGAAGCGATGCGGACCACGTTGCGCGGACCGGTCATCGGCCCGCGGGACGCCGACTACACCAGCACCCGCCAGGTGTACAACGCCATGATCGACCGGCATCCCGCTGCCTTCGTGCCCTGTGCGGACGTCGCCGACGTCATGGCCGCCGTCACCTTCATCCGTGACCACGGACTGGAACTCGCCGTCCGGGGCGGCGGCCACAGCGGGCCGGGCCTGTGTCTGGTGGAGGACGGCGTCACCATCGACCTGTCGCCGATGACATGGGTGCGCGTCGACCCGGGGGCCAGGACGGCCGAGGTCGGCGGTGGCAGCCACCTCGGCGACCTCGACCACGCCACCCACCCCTTCGGACTGGCCACCCCCACCGGCATCATCTCGATGACCGGAGTCGGCGGACTGACCCTCGGCGGCGGCCACGGCTACCTCACCCGTAAGTACGGCCTCACCGCGGACAACCTGCTGTCCGCGGACGTGGTGCTGGCCGACGGGGGCTCCGTCACCGCCAGCGAGACCGAACACCCGGAGCTGTTCTGGGCGCTGCGCGGGGGCGGCGGCAACTTCGGCATCGTGACCTCCTTCACCTATCGGCTCCACCCCGTGGACACGGTCGGGGTGGGCATGACGGTCTGGCCGGTCGAGCGCACCCGGGACGTCCTCATGTGGTACCGCGAGTTCCTGCCCCAGGCGCCGGACGATGTGTACGGCTTCTTCAGCCTGTTCACCATTCCGCCCGCACCACCGTTCCCCGTGGAGCTCCACGGGCGGAAGATGTGCGGGGTGGTGTGGTGTCACACCGGCGGCCTCGGCCACTTCGAGGAGGCGTTCGCCGCGGTGCGCGAGCCCGGCCCCCCGGCCTTCCACTTCACGTCGCCGATGCCCTATCCGGCGCTGCAGAGCATGCTCGACCTGGTGATCCCCAGTGGCTACCAGTGGTACTGGCGGGGCGACTTCTTCGACTCCATCCCGGACGCCGCCGTGGACGTGCACCAGAAGTACGGTGAGCGTCTCCCCACCCCGCTCTCCCTGATGCACCTGTACCCGGTCGACGGCGCGGCCCACCGGCCGGGTCCGGATGACACGGCCTGGAGCTACCGTGACGCCGTCTGGTCCGGTGTCTTCGCCGGAGTCGACCCCGACCCGGCCAACGCCGGGGCCATCACCCGGTGGTGCGTGGACTACTGGGAGGAGATGCACCCGTACTCCATGGGCGGTTCGTATGTGAACTTCATGGGCGCGGGGGAGGGGCAGGAACGGGTCCGCGCCACCTACCGCGACCACTACGACCGCCTCGCGCGCGTCAAACGCGCCTACGACCCCGACAACCTCTTCCACGCCAACCAGAACATCCGGCCGGCCGTCGCGGCCTGACCGCGCGGCGAGGTCCCGGCGACGGGACGGGGCCCGGCTTCTCAGCCCGGCGCCAGCCGGTGCGCCTCACCACCGGTGACGGGGGCACCCGAGGTGACGGAGTGCAGCACCTGGGCGAGGACCTCGGCCCCGCGCACCACCCGTGGCCCCGGCCGGTTGAAGTACGCCGGGCCGTCCACCACCCACACCTCACCCGCGCGCACGGCTGGCAGATCGTCCCAGCCGGGCAGCCGGAACAGCAACTCCTTCTCCTGCTCGGTGCGTTGCGGACTGAAGCCACACGGCATCAGCACGATGACCTCCGGCCGGGCGGCGCGCACCGCCTCCCAGTCCACCGGTTGGGTGTGTTCGCCCGGCGCCGCGAGCAGCGGATCGCCACCGGCGTGCGCGATCTGCTCGGGCACCCAGTGGCCCGCGGGCCACACCGGGTCCAGCCATTCGATGGCGGCCACCCGGCGGCGTGGGCGCCCGGCGGTGGCCCGTCCCACCGCCGCCAGCCGGTTCCGCAGCACATGGCACCGTTCCTCCGCGACCTCCGGTACGCCCAGCTCCTGCCCGACCCGGAGCAGACAGTCCAGGACGTCGTCCAGGGTCCGCGGTTCCAGGCTGAGCACCCGTGGACCCCCGTCGAGCACCCGCAGCGCCCGGGACACCGTGTCGTAGGAGACGGCGCACACATCGCACAGGTCCTGGGTGAGCACCACGTCCGGGGCCAGGCCCGCGAGCACCTCGGTGTCCAGCGTGTACAGCGATGAGCCCCGGTGGGTGGCACCGCCGACCGCGTCGGAGATCTCACGGCTCGTCATGGCGTCGGTGGACAGGGTGGAGGCGGTGACCACCGGGACACGGTCGACCTCGCCCTCGGGCCAGTCGCACTCATGGGTACGGCCCACCAGGTCCGGGAGCAGACCGAGCTCGGCCACGATGTCGGTGGCGGCCGGGAGCAGGGAGACGATGCGCATGTCTGTGAGCCTACGAGCCCGGCCGCCTCCGGTCACCCGCTGCCGTCGGCCGCCGGGGGCTCGTACGCCGCGACCGCCTCGGTGTCCACACCGATCGGCGGGCCCGACGACGCGCCGCCCAGGGAGCCGAGCGCGATGTCCCGGCCGGGCAGGGGGCGGGCGAAGAACACCGCGTCCTCGGCGGCGACGGGGTCGGGTGCGGAGCCCCGCCACACCACCACGGGGGCGCCGTTGGGACACACCTCGGCGCAGGCACCGCAGTCGATGCACTCGCCGGGGTGGATGTAGAGCTTGCGGCGGCCTTCGTAGATGCAGTCCACCGGACAGACCTCCACGCAGGAGCCGTCCATCTCATCCACACAGCTCTCACCGATCGCGTAGGGCATCGCCGGTCTCCTTCTCCTGGGTGTTCCCGAACTGCCCGGCGTCATCCGTGGAGTGGCCGGGAAAGAGGTCGGCCGCGGGGTCGAGGCCGACGGCCGCGTTGGCCACCGCCGTGGCGGCTTCGCCGAAGCCCACGGACATCAGCCGGACCTTGCCCGGGTACTCCGTGATGTCCCCGGCGGCGAAGATGCCCGGCACGCTGGTGGCCATCCGGCTGTTGACCACGATCCTGCGGTCCGCGATGTCCAGTCCCCAGCGCTCCAGCGGTCCGAGGCTGGCGGTGAAACCCAGGGCGGCGATCACCGACTGGCACGGGATCTCCTCGGTCTCGCCGGAGGCCCGGTCGACCAGACGCACCCCGTCGACCCTGGCGCCGCCGAGCACCGCCTCGATCTCCGTGTTCACGCGGATGTCCACGCCCGCCTCGGCCGCCGCGCGCACACCGGCGCGGTGGGCCCGGAACGCCGTGCGCCGGTGCACCAGGGTGATCCGCTCGGCGAGGGGCGCGAGGGCGAGGGCCCAGTCCACGGCGCTGTCGCCGCCTCCGGCCACCACCACCTCACGTCCCCGGTGCGCCTCGGGGTCGGGGACGAAGAAGTCCACGCCCCGGCCGGTGAAGTGTGCGGCGGCCGGGAGCGGCCGGGGGGCGAACCGGCCGATACCCGCGGTGACGACGACGGCGCCGGCCTCCACCCGGGTCCCCTGCTGCGAGACGACCGCGATCCGCCCCTCCGGCGCGTGCCACAGGGTGTCCGCCTGCTGTCCGAGCAGCAGCCGGGGTCCGAACTGTTCGGCCTGCCGGGCCAGTCCTTCGACGAACCGCCGCCCCCGGACCGCGGGGAATCCGGCGACATCGTGGATCAGCTTCTCGGGGTAGAGGGCGCTGATCTGGCCGCCCACCTCGGGGAGGGAGTCCATCACCGCCACGCTCAGGCCGCGGAAGCCCGCGCAATAGGCGGCGTAGAGCCCGACCGGTCCGGCGCCCACGACCAGGATGTCCACGGACACCGGGTCGGCCGGATCTTCTTTCGATGGCGCGGTGCCGTGGGCGTCCATCGGCGAACACCTCCTCCTGCTCCGAGGCATGTCGATCACCGTGACTTGCCTTCGTTCTGCGCGGTCACTAAGCTGACCGCCGGTCACACTTCTGTTTCACTCACTCATCGGTGGTCCCTGTGGCGGCGAACCCGAAGTCGTCTTCGGCGTCCGGCTCGAAGACGTCCTCGACGTCCGGACAGCCCGCGGTGCGGCGGCGGGCGCGCGGAATCAAGACGCGCGAGCGCATCATCGAGGTCGCCATGCGGCGCTTCGCCGACGAGGGCTACCACGGGACGCGGGTCGATCGCGTCGCGCGGGAGATCGGGATCTCGAAGGCGTCGGTCTTCCAGCACTTCGGGACCAAGGAGGAGCTGTTCGTCTCCGCGTTCCGGAAGGCCGTGGAGACCTTTCCCGCCTATCTGGACGCCCCGGACGAGGTGCTGGCCGAGGGTTTCTTCGCCACGCTGGAGTACTGGCTGAACCGGACCGAGGGGTACATCCAGGAGGACTGGGTGCCCTACCGGGTGGCCCTGCTCGGTTCACACGCGGTGGAGCTGTCGGTCAAGCGGGAGATCAACCGGTTCCTGGCGGAGGAGGACCCGTACGGCACCTTCGCCTTCGTGCGGTTCGGCGTCGAACGGGGTGAGGTCCGCGACGACATCGCCATCGACATGATCGTGGCCATGGTCGACTGGCTGGTGGAGCGGATCCAGGACGCCCTGGTCACCGAAGAGCTCGACCCGGGGCTGTTCCATCACCCCGGCCGAGCGGGCGAGACCACGTCGGCCAGGATGGCCCAGTTCCTGGAGCTGGTGCGCAGCGCCATCGGGGTGCGTTGAGCGCACGTTCCGGGGTCCGGACCGTCGGTCAGTCATCTCCGAGCCTTTCCCGGACGTAGCGGCGGATGTCCAGGGAGTGGTCCTCCATCGGGGCGTAGTAGCCGGAGGTGAACGGCCGGGACCCCATGCCCCGCTGCACGCTCTCGCAGATCCGCCAGTCCTGGCGGTTCACGAGGTCCCAGAAGTCCACCGCGTCCGACGCGTCGAACTCCGGGCGCTCCATCTCGGCCGGGTCGAAGAGGAAGTCGCAGGTGATGATCGTGCGATGGGGGCCGTCCGGCCACAGCAGGAACGCCGCCACGTGGTCGGCGGAGCAGCTGAGGAACATATTCGGGTAGATCAGTTCGCCTTTGTGCCGCTCCCGTTCCTCCTCCGACAGCTCCGGGAACGGCCGGCGGTCGCTGGTGCCGGAGAAGGTGAAGGTCCAGGCGCCCTCCCGGTGGGGCACGCCGCCCTCCCAGTCGAGCCCGGCGCCGCCGTCCTCACGGAACGCCGGGACCAGTTCGCAGAGTTCGGGATGGACCGGTCCGCAGTGATAGCACTCGTTGTAGTTCTCGGCCACCACCTTCCAGTTGGCGGCCACGTCATAGGTGATCCGCCGTGCCGTCCGCAGCCGGTCGAGGGGATAGCGGCGCAAGTTCTCGGGGGCGGGGCCGAGCTGCTCCTCCAGGGGGCCGGCCTTTGCCGGTGAGAGGTTCACGAAGACGAAGCCGCCCCAGGTGGCGACGCCCACCTCGTGCAGGGACAGCTGGTCACGGCGCACACCGTGGCGTTCGTCGAGGAATCGCGCCTGGCGCAGCTCACCGCTGAGCGCGTACGTCCAGGCGTGGTACGGGCAGACGATGGCTCCCCGGAAACGGCCGCTGCGGCAGGGCGGTTCCCCGTCGGCGGCCTCGGCCGGGGGGTCGGCGACCAGCTGGGCGCCGCGGTGGCGGCACACGTTGTAGAAGCCCTTGAGGGATCCGTCCCTGTCGCGGACGACCAGGACGCTCTCGCCGACCACATCGACCCGGAGGTAGTCCCCGCGGTCCGGCAGCGACTCCTCCCGGCCCACACAGAACCACTCGCGGGTGAAGATCCGCTCCCGCTCGCGGTGCCATGCGTCCGCCGAGAGATAGGCGTCGCCGGGGAGGGTGCGTTCCATCGGGGTGTCGTCCGGTGTGTCGCCGCCGACGTCCGGATCCCTGGCGGGGGTGGTGTTCGAGGCTGATGCGGCACTTTTATAACCCATGGTCACCTCATTCTCCGGGGTGGTGCGGCCCAGTGTAGACACAGATATTTCAAGATCGCACCAACTTTTACGACCCGAGGTCAGTTAACTCGGCATCCACCGCGTCGCGGTCCGGGCGCGGGCGGGCGTTCAGCCGCGGCGGCTGTGGGTGCCGGGGGTGTAGCCGAAGGCGCGGCGGAAGACATCGATGAACGCACTGGTCGACGCCCATCCGCAGCGGTGGGCCACGGAGGTGACGGGCGTACCGTCGGCCAGCATCCGCAGCGCGTGGAAGAGCCGTGACTGGGTGCGCCACTGGGGAAACGTCATGCCCAGCTCGGAGCGGAAGAGACGGCTGAGCGTGCGTTCGCCGACCCCCGCCACCGCACCCAGCGCGGCCAGGGTGCGCGGGTCCTCCGGGTGGTCGTGGACGAGTGCGCACACCGCCGCCAGGCGCGGATCGCCGGGGGTCGGCAGATGCACGGGCTGCTGCGGACAAGCGCGCAACTGGTCGCGCAGCACGGCCCGCAGACGGCCGCGTTCGGCGCTGGTGTCCTCCGGTGAGCGGGTGTAGGCGAGGATCAGCTCACGCAGCAGCGGGCTGACGCCGAGCACGGTCGGGTCGTCCAGTCCGAGCGGGTTGTCATCGGCGGGCAGCCCCACCAGATGCAGATCGAGGGTGCCGTGCGCACGGTGGGCGTGGACGGTTCCCGCCGGGACCCACAGGGCGCGGGTGCCGGGTGCGAACCAGGTGCCCGCGTCCGTGGTGACGGCGACCACGCCGGAGCCCGCGTAGATGATCTGGTGCTCGTCATGGCGGTGCGCGTCGATGCCCTCCCCGGCGGCCAGTGTCCGGGCGCGGGTCGGGGCCTTCGGCGTGTGGCGGATATCCGGCATCGATTGGCACTTTATCGGAAGCGGGACACCCCGCCACCGGCCCACGATCGAGAGGTGCTGACCACCAAGACCCCATCACGCCACCGGCCCATCACGCTGATGTCCGTCGGACACGCCTGTGTGGACATCTACCAGGGAGCGGTGGCCGCGCTGGTGCCGTTCTTCGTCTCCGAGCGCGCATACACCTACGCCGCCGCCTCCGGTGTCGTGCTCGCCGCCACCCTGCTGTCGTCCGTGGTCCAGCCGCTGTTCGGAGCGGTCACCGACCGCTGGTCCCTGCCCTGGCTGCTGCCGGTGAGCACACTGGCGGCCGGCACGGGCGTCGCCCTCAGCGGCCTCGGCGGTTCCTATCCCCTCACGCTCCTCGCCGTCGCGGTGACCGGCATCGGTGTCGCCGCCTACCACCCCGAGGCGGCGCGGGCGGCCCGTGAGATCAGCCGCGGCAGCCACACCGGGATGAGCTGGTTCTCCCTCGGTGGCAACATCGGTTTCGCCCTCGCCCCGCTGCTGGTCTCCGCCGTCGTGGCCACCGCCGGGCTGCGCGCCTCACCCCTGCTGGCCGTGCCCGCCGTCGCCGGGGCCGTGCTGTGTGCGGCCGCGCTGCGGGCGGCGCGGCCACCCGCCGCCGCGTCCGCCACGGCCCGCGCGGCCACGCCCGCCGGCCGCGACGACTGGCGTTCCTTCACCCGGCTCACCGGCGCCATCGTGTGCCGCTCGATCGTCTTCGTCGGCCTGAGCACCTTCATCTCGCTCTACGTCCGAGAGCGCACCGGCGGAGGTGGCGCCGCCGGTACCGCCGCCCTCTTCGTGCTCTACCTCGGCGGTGCGGTGGGCACCGTGGCCGGGGGCCGGCTCGCTGCCCGCCACCAGCGCGTCACGGTCGTGCGGTGGTCCTACGCCCTGAGCGTTCTCGCCGTCGCCGGAGTGGTGTTCGTCCCCGGTCCGGCGCTCTACCTCTGCGTGGCGCTCACCTCGGCCGGTCTGTACGTGCCCTTCTCCCTCCACGTCACCCTCGGCCAGGACTACCTGCCACGGCGGGTGGGAACGGCCAGCGGTGTCACCCTGGGCCTGGCCGTCAGCGTCGGCGGTGTCGCGAGCCCGGCCATCGGTGCCCTCGCCGACGCCACGTCGCTGCACACCGCGCTGATGCCGCTGATCGCCCTGCCCGCCGTCGGCTGGCTCCTGCTGCGCACCCTGTCCGAGCCCGGCGCCCTTCCATCAGTCGTCACACCGGCGGCCGAGGGCGCGGACACCGCACCGCGCGGTGTCCCGGGCGGTGTCCCCGGGGAGAACTGAGTAGCCGTCTGAGTAGCAGCGCTCACGTCCCGGACCGGTGCACCGCCGCATACTGCCCCCATGACAACCGCTCCACACGATGCCCCGTGGTCCACTCCGGCCGCCCCCGGCCACCTGCCTCCGCCCCCCGACGCCCCGCCGCGGGGCCGACGGGGGACGGTGACCGCGATCGTCGTGGTGCTCCTCGTCCTGGCCGCCGGCGCCGGTGCGACCTGGTCGCTGACCCACGACGAGGACGGGGCACCGCTGGCCGGGCGGCCGCGGGTCACGGACCGCGCGGCGGGGCTGTCCTATGCCGTCCCCGAGGGCTGGCGGCAGTCCGACGAGGACCTGGTCGACGCCTACACCTCGTCCATCAGCCGGCGCCCCGCCGAGGACGCCACGGAGGCCGGGGACGACGCCGAGGAAGACGGCGGTGTGGTCCTCGCCGGCCGAGGCGACCCGGTGCCGCGGTCCGCCCTGCGGCAGCGGACGGAGAGCGCGGCGCGCTCGAACGCGGAGTACTTCTACCCGGACGGCAGCTCCACCCAGGAGGAGTCCCGCGCGGTCGAGGTGGATGGCCGCCCGGCGTACACGGTGGCGCTGACCGTCCGCGACGCCGACGGCGGCACCGAGAACCACCTGCGGCTGACCCTGGTCTCGGTGCGCGACGACCGCGTGGCCTTTCTCCTCGGCGTTGCCGAGTCGCCGCAGCAGTCTGCGCGTCAGGAAGTGGACGCGGTGCTGGACAGCGCCTCCGTGCTGTAGCGGGTCACCGGTCCGCCGGGGCAGCCGCCTGAGCCATCGTGCTGGCCCATCGCCACGGTCTCTTCCGCCCGGCTGAGCCGGGCGTCCGCCCGCGGTCCACCGGGGGCGGGCCGCGGGCGGAGCCGGTTCAGCCGGCGTAGACGTCCTCGATGTACCGGCCCCGGACCGTCAGCGACCGCAGCCAGTCATGTGCCGCGTCCTCCCCGGCGCCCGGGGTGTGCCGTGTGTACAGGGCCCGGAAGGCGTCGCGGACACCCGGCGCCATACGGCTGCCGTCACCGCACACGTACACCGTCGCTCCCGCCTCCAGCAGCTGCCACACCTCGTCGGCCTCGGCCATGACGCGGTCCTGGACGAACCGCAGTCCCTCGACCGGCGCTTCGCTGAAGACCGGCCGCAGCGATACGGCACCGGACCGGTCCGCGGCGCGCAGCTCATCGGCGTGCAGGAGGTCGGCGTCCGGAGCGTCACAGCCGAAGTAGCACAGGGCCGGGGCGAGTTCGGCGCCACCGGCCATCAGGGCGCCGCGGTCGGCGATGGCACCGCGGAACGGGGCCAGCCCGGTTCCGGCCGCGACCATGATGACGGGGGCCCGTGCGTCGTGGCGGATGCGGAACGCCTCACGGCACGGCTGGACCCGGGCGAGCACGGTGTCACCGGGGCGCAGGGAGGCCAGATGGCCGGATCCGGAACCGTGGAAGGTACCGCGTCCGGAGCGTGCGGGAGCCCGGAGCACCGAGACCATCAGGTCGATGACGCCGGGGCTGACGGCGGGGGAGGAGGAGATCGAGTAGTGGCGGGGGCGGACCGGCGGCAGCAGTTCCAGTGCCACCGGCAGGGTGAGCGCCTCCCGCAGGGCCGGGTGGTCCTCGACCAGGTCCAGCACGGTGCGGTGGTCGGCGGCGCGCGCGGTCGCGTCCTCGGCCAGCCTCAGCAGCTCCCGCCGCTCCGGTGGGCACGGATTGAGCCCGGCCAGGGTGGCGAACTGCTCGGCGGTCGGCCGGTCCTGGAGCTCGACGTGCCGGGTGAGCAGCTCACGGACGGTCAGTGGCCGGTCGACGGCGAGCCCGTCGCGGCGCGGGCGGCGCGTGGTGATCTGGACGACGCTGTCCAGCCCGAGGCCCAGGATCCGGGCCGCGCGTTCCACCAGCGCGGGGGCGTTGGCCGGGAGCACCGTGAGGTGGTCCGCGGTCCGGTAGGTCATACCGTCCGGAAGCGCCAGCCGGACCAGCCGCTTGACCCGCGGGTACGCGGGGTGGCTGAGACTCCCGGCCTCGGTCACCGTCAGCTCCGTCATCCCGTGGCGGGTGGCGAGCGCGTCCAGCGGACCGCCGGTCACCTCGGTGACCGTGTAGCCGCCGTCGTCGGCCACCTCGTCCCGTCGGGCGCCGACGGTGGCCGGGTCCCCGGAGTGTTCGAGCAGTGCGGTGCGCAGCGCCGTGGTGAACTCCTTCACCGATCCGGACAGGTCACCCGAGGCGTCGGCCTCCGCGCGGGGCAGCAGCCGGGTGCCGCCGAGGGCCGTGAGCCGTTCGTCGATCAGGGTGGGGACCCGCTGGTAGGTGGCGGACCAGTTGCGGTCGCCGACCCCGAGGACGGCATAGGTGACACCGTCCGCGGCGCCCGGCGCGGCGTTCTCCAGCCACCGCACGAAGGCGGAGGCGTCATCCGTGGGCTGCCCGTTGTAGGAGGCGGCGGTGATGACCACGGGCCGGTCGGTGGGCAGTGCGCCGGTGTGGGCGTCCAGCGGAGCACATGCCGTGGCGCAGCCGATCTCCCCGGCGGTGTCGGCGAGGCGTTCCGTGAGGTCGCGGCAGGTGCCGTAGTTGGAGCCGTGGAGCAGCAGCAGGCCGGTGTCCGGCAGCACCCGCGCGGGCAGCGAGCTGTCCTCGACCGGGGTGGTCCCGGGGACGGAGGCCGTGGGAAGTGCGGTGTCCTGGCGGGCGCGGTCGGCGGCGGTGCGCGGAACGAGGGTCAGGGTGAGGCCCTCGGGTTTGATGGTGAGTGTCTGCTTGAGACGGAGCCGGTAGTCGGCATGGTCGATCAGCCGGTAGCGGTGGACCAGCATGCCGAGCAGCATGGTGGCCTCGTGGAGGGCGAACTGCCGTCCGATGCAAGCACGTTCACCGGTGCCGAACGGTTTGAACGCATGCGGTGAACGCGCCGCCTCCGCCTCCGGGGCGAACCGGGAGGGGTCGAACAGCTCAGGGTTGTCGCCCCAGACCGGATCGCGGTGCAGCATCGTGGTGAGCACCCGGACGTCCTGTCCCGCGCGCAGCGGAATGCGGCCGCCCAGCAGGGTGTCCTGGTGCGGTGTACGGGTGAACGAGGGGGCGGTGGGCCACAGCCGCAGCGTCTCGTTGAGCACCTGCCGGGTGTAGCGCAGCCTGCCGATGTCCTCGAACGTCGGCTCGGGGCCGGCGGTGTCGCCCCACAGTCCGTCCACCTCGCGCCGCACCAGGTCCAGCACGGTCGGGTGCTTGGCCAGGAAGTAGAGGGCGAACGCCAGGGTGCCCGAGGTCGTCTCGTGTCCCGCGATCAGGAAGGTGATGATCTGGTTGCGGATGTTCTCCTCGTCCAGGGTGGCGCCGTCGGCCGGATGCGGGGCCCGGAGCATCAGACCCAGCAGGTCGGCGGGTTCCTCGTCCGGTGTGCCGCCCTGCGCGGTGCGTGCGGCGATCACCTCGTCCACCACCGAGGCCAGGTAGTCGGCGTCCTGGCGGAACGCCTCGTCGCGCTCGCTGTAGTCGACGCCCGGCTTCCGGCTCAGCCCCGCCATCGACCAGGCCAGACAGCGCACCATCGCGTCGACGAAGGGATGCGCCTCCTCGCTGTCGAACGAGCCGAAGTCGAACCCGAACCCGGCCAGTCCGATGGTGTCCAGCGTCATCCGGGTCATATCGCCCGGGACGTCCACGGGGGTGCCGACGGCGGCGTGCCGGTCCCAGCCGGCGATCAGCCGGTGGGCGACGCGCAGCATCACCGGGTGGTAGGTGCGCATCGAGCCCAGCGCGAAGGCGGGCATGAGGATGTCATGGGCCTTGGCCCAGTTGGCCTCGTCGTTGTAGGCGGTGAACAGCCCGTCGCCGGTGAACTCGCGCACGTAGCGCAGTCCCGGTCCGACCGCCTTGCTGAACCGCTGTTCGTCGGCCAGTTCGGTGACCAGGTCCAGGCCGCTGACGAACAGGGTGTCCCTGCCGTGCAGCCGCTGGACGAAGACGGGACCGTGACGCCGTGCGTGGTCCATCGCCTGCAGGGTGGGGGTGGCGGTCATGCCGGTGGCGGAGATGTCCACGACGGGAGGGCCGGAGCGGACCCCGTCGTGCGGAGGGAGGATGACCTCGGTCATGGAGATGCCTTTCCCCGGAAGCCGGAAACTGCCGTGCGGGTGGATGCCGTTGGTACGGCGCATCCCTCAGCGTGGCGTTCCGGGCGGGGTGTCCGCAGACCCGCTCCTACCGGAATCTGTAGTGACCCAGGTCTCCTGACTCTTGCCTCCGCGGCGGGTGCCGCTGTATCCGAAGGGGAGACCTCGGGGGTCATGTGGGCGGCCTTCTCACAGGTCCCGCGCCTTCGGTGGCCAGATACCGGCGTCCAGAACGCCCAGCACATAGGCGCGGGCCACCAGTGCCGTACGGTTGGCCACGCCCCAGCGGCGGGAGAGCTGGGTGATGTGATAGCTGACCCCGTCCGTGGTCAGCCCGACCGCGCGGGCGATCTGGGCGGTGGTGGCGCCGCCCGCGGCGAGTGCCAGGACGGTGCGCTCCCGGGCGGTGACCTTCTCGGTGGGCGAGCGCGGTGGCTCCTCGGGCGTGTCCTGGGTACCGAGCACCCTCAGCAGCACCAGCAGCCACAGTGGCGCCTCGGGCGTATCGCTCACCGTGTCCGCCGTCAACTCCCCGTACCGCTGCAGTCCATCGGGGCCGGGCCAGTGCACCAGGACCGGATACCGGGAGCGATGGCCGTGCCGCACCGCCTCGACGATGCGCTGGACCTGCTCCACGGAACGGGGGTGGAACAGCTCCAGCACATCGCGGCCCCGGAGCCGTCCCGGAGTGGTGCGCCATTCGGCCGCCATGGCCGGATTCGCCAGCAGGACGGTGCCGTCGGTGCGGCACACCGCGGCCGGGATCGGGACGCGGTCGAAGACGAGCAGCGCGCGGTTGCGCCACGCCGGCAGGTCCGAGTCGCCGAAGATCTCCGCCGGGGAGACATCGGCCGTCAGATCCCCGGTGGCCGGACTCCGTTCACTCATGGGGAAGAGCCTAGGGTTTCCGGGATCGCGGTGGTGTCGAGCGGTGTCGACCGGCCGGGAGGCGGCGGTTAGCCTGGCGGCCATGATCAGTGGCGAGGAGGACTGGAGCGCGACGCGCTCCTGGGTGGAGAAGCGGCTGCCCGTGGGGGACCGGATCGAAGCGGTCACCAGATTGCGCGGCGGCTGGACCTCACAGATGCGCCGGCTGGACCTCTCAGGTCCGGGCGGCGGTCGTTCGCTGGTCCTCCGCTCCTTCCTGAAACCGTTCTACCTGCGGCATGCCGAGGGTCTGCTCACCCGCGAAGCGGGAGTGCTGGATCTGCTCGCCGCCACGGACGTACCCGCGGCCGTGCTGGTGGACGTGGATGCCACGGCGGAACACTGCGACCACCCGTCCCTGCTGATGTCCCTGCTGCCCGGGACCGTTCGTGTGACCGACCATGGAGCCGATGTGCGGGCCGCGCTGCTGGCCGGTCAACTGGTCGGTATCCACGGGGTGCGGGTGACGGAGGGGACCCGGCCACGGGACTATCAGGCGTGGACCGCGCCCGAGCGGGTGACACCCCCCGATGCCACGCGCCGCCCCGGGCTGTGGCGGCGGGCCGTGGACATCATCCGGCAGGATCCGCCGCCGTTCGAACCCCGCTTCCTGCACCGCGACTTCCACCCGGGCAATGTGCTCTTCACGGGTGAGGGCGAGGAGACACGGATCAGTGGTGTCGTGGACTGGGTGGAGACCTCGTGGGGGCCCGCCGATCTCGATGTGGCGCACTGCTCCACCACGTTGGCCCTGCTGCACGGTGTTCCGGCGGGCATGGGTTTCGCCGACCGCTATGCGGCGGCGGGCGGGACCCTGACCGGGGAGGGTCCGGCCCATCTGTACTGGCGGCTCCTGGACGCACTGGCGTTCGCCCCGGATGCGGAGAAGGTGGCTGTCCCCTGGCGTGAGCTGGGCCGGGCGGATCTGACGCCCAGCGTGCTGACCGGCAGGCTCGAGGACTACATCCAGGCCCTCTTCGACCGCTACGTGTGAACGTCGGCCCGGTGTGAACGGAAACCTCACGCGGAAACGGCCGACGCCCGGCAGGGGTCCTGATATGCCGACGAGGTGCCCGATGACCTGTGCGCGGGGGGTCTGCACACGATGTCTTCGGACACCTCGCCGAGCTGGTGTGATCCTCGCTCGTGTACGGCGCCGACGGGCCCGCCGGGGCGCTGCCGGGGCGTACGGCGGCGGATCACGGAAGGGAACCGCCTGGTGGTGGGCGACCTCAGGTGCCCAGTCGTCCACCGGTCAGCCGTGCCAGAGGGCGACGGCGCCGCGCTGCCCTCCTGCGGAGGACGACCACCGTGGCGGCCGTGGCGGCTGCCCCGGCACCGGTGGCGGCGGTCAGAATCTTCCGTGCCTTGATCACCATCCATGCGGTACCCGCCGCGGCCGCGGCCTTCTTGGGTGCCTCGACCGCCACGGTACGGCCGGTGGCGACCGCCTTTCCCGCGGTGGCTTGCGCTTTTTCCGCGGCGGCGTGTGTCGCTCGACTCGCGGTCCGAGCCGTCTTCTTCCCTGCCTCCTTCGCGGTGTCCTCAGCCTTGTCCGTCGCCGCCTTGGCCTGGGAGGCGGTCGTCTCCTTGGCCTTGGTGGCGGCGGCCTTGGCGTTCACGGTGGCGCTCCGGTCAGTGGTGCGTGTGCTCTTTGATTCGGCCATGGTCTCCGCGTAACCGATTGGCCGGAGAGCAAACATCGCCTGCCCCGATCCGGTGTTCCGGCCTGGCGCGCGCCGGTGCGCGGGAGTCGGCCGACGGTGTCCGGCGGTGCGCCGGTCGAGTGCCGTGCCGCTCACAGCCAGCCGAGCGCCCCGAACACGATCAGTGCCACCGCGTCCAGACCGAGGATGGCGCCGACCGTGATGGCCTTCGCGCGCACCGTGCGCATGTCGTGGACGGCGAAGCAGGCGATGAAGAAGGGCACATAGCCGAGGAGGAAGATGAAGAGCGGGAAGCTCGCCTGCCACCAGGACCAGTCCCAGGTCAGCACACCCGCGCTGTGCAGCATGAGTTCGACGCACACCGCCGCTGCGGAGTTCACAGCGACCATCACGGGACGGTTGGGCAGCCCCAGGATGCGCACCTCGCGGGGCGGCAGGAACTTGGCGGCCACCACACCCATGATGGCGAACATGAAGCAGATCTCGATGTTGAGCCCGATGAGGATCTGATACGCGGTTTCGCCTCGCGCGCCCCACATGGGGGCGCGATCGGTGAAGTGGAAGACCAGTGAGTTCCAGATCTCGTTGAACCAGTCCATGCCCCACAGGGCGAGACCGGCGAACAACACGTTCCAATTCTTGCGTTCCACCTCGACCGCGTACACGTAGAGCACCACCAACAGGAGCGGTATCACGTACCACTCGAAGTGGCTCGCGTCGCGGAGCTGATCGAGCGCGGCTCGGGCGTTGTCCGTCACCGTCCACCATCCCGTTCTCTGGGTTTCCGCGGTGCCGGTCCGCGCCCCCACGGCGCCGCACCTCTGACTTACCAGTGGGTAACTATGGGGGTGGTCCCTGCCGGGGTCAAGAGCGACGCCGTACTCCAACGTGGCCATGCGACAGGTGACTTCGCACGGCCGGGGTGGCGGCGGCCAGGGCGGTGGCCCGGACGAGGAAGCGGGCAAGTGGACCATGCGATCTCCGATGAAGTGGCCCTGGGGGAAGGGGGATCAGCCCTCTAGGGTCGTAGCGTGATCAGACACCGCCTCCTGCCGCCCGCCGGTCCGCCCCGAACCCTCGCCCTCGCCCAGCTCATCAATTCCCTCGGCGACGGGGCGTTCTACACCACCTCCGCGCTCTACTTCACCACCGTCGTCGGTCTCGACGCGGCACGCGTCGGCCTCGGGCTCACCGTGGCCTGGGCGGTCGGCGCGGTGGTGGGCGTCTGGCTGGGGACGCTCGCCGACCGACGGGGGCCGCGCGGTACCGCGGTGCTGCTCGCACTGGCCACCAGCGCGTCCGTGGCCTCGTTCCTGTTCATCCGGTCCTTCTGGCCGTTCCTGGTGGCGGCGTGCTGTTACGCCGTGGCGCAGTCCGGGCTCGCGGCGGCCCGGCAGGCCCTGCTCGCCGGGCTGGTGGCGCCCGGTGAACGGACCAGTGTGCTGGCGCATCTGCAGTCCACCCTCAATGCCGGGCTCGCGGTGGGCGCCGGACTCGGTGGATACGCGCTCTACTCCGGGACCCGGGGCAGCTTCCTCGCCGTGTTCACGATGGACGCGGTGAGCTTCCTGGGATGTGCCCTGGTGCTGTGGCGGCTGCCCGTCGTCGCCCCGGCGAACGGTGCCAGGGGGCCGGCGCTCGCGGTGCTGCGGGACCGTCCGTTCACACTGATCACCCTGCTCAACGCGGTGCTGCTGCTGCGGATGCCACTGCTCAGCCTCGGCATACCGCTGTGGATCAGTGAGCACACCCGGGCGCCGGAGTGGCTGGTGTCCGCGCTGTTCCTGCTCAACACCCTGGCGGTGGCCGCGTTCCAGGTGCGTGCCGCACGAGGGGTCTCCTCGACGGGCACCGCGATGCGGGCCGTCCGCCGCTCGGGCTGGATCCTGCTGGTGTCCTGCGTGGTGTGCGCGGTCTCGGCGGCCGCCGCGCCGGTGTGGGTGGCGGTCCTGACGCTGCTCGCGGGCGCGGTGCTGCACGTGGTGGGCGAGATGCTGCACTCGGCCGGATCGTGGCACATCGCCTTCGGTCTCGCGCCGGACGGCCGGGTGGGTGAGTACCAGGGCTTCTTCGGAACGGGGCTCATCGTGGCCCGTACGGCCGGGCCCCTGCTGCTCACCGCGCTGCTGGTCACCTGGGGGGTACCGGGATGGCTGGTGCTGGGCGGGCTGTTCGTCGCCGCCTCGTACGCGATGGGACCGGCGGTGCGGTGGGCGGAGCGGTCGGGGCCGACGACACCGCCGGTGGCCACCCCGGCCGCCGCGCCCGCGGCCGACATCCTCCAGAGCTGAGCGCCCGGGGGGCGGTTGCGCGGGGCAGTCCAGGAGCGGGGCCTTGATACCAGCGCGGACCCTAATTCATCAGTGCGCGCCAAGGGCCCTGGGCATCCACGGTGCGGCCGCGGCCGGGGCCGCGCTCCGGCCTGACGGGGCCCCTGGAATTAATTCATCAGCGTTGAAATGACACGGGTCGGATGGCGAGTCTCGGTCACGTTGCCGAACTCTCCTGGAGACCGATCACCGATGCCCGCCACGCACCCTCCCGAGGCCCGGAGCTCTGCCCGGCCACCCGTACGCCACGGCCTCGTCCTCGTCGTCACCTGTCTGGCACTGGGGGCCGTGGTCGCCGCCATGGCCTCACTCAACGTGGGGTTGCCGCTCATCGCGCGGGACACCCACGCGAGCCAGACCCAACTGTCCTGGATCATCGACGCCTACAGTCTGGTCTTCGCCTCACTGCTGCTCCCCGCCGGCACCCTGGGCGACCGCTTCGGCCGCCGCCGCGCCCTAGGTCGACGTCATCGGCGCGGTGCTCGTGGTGACGGGCCTCGCCGTCCTGGTGTACTCCGTCATCGAGGCACCCGAGCACGGCTGGAGCGCCGCGCGGACACTCGGCGGGATCGCCGCGGGACTGGTCCTGGTGGCCGGATTCACCGGCTGGTCGCTGCGGCGGCGCGATCCCCTGCTCGACGCCCGGCTGTTCCGCAACCCCCGCTTCGCCGCGGCCTCGCTCTCGATCATGCTCCAGTTCTTCGGGTTCTTCGGCTACATCTTCGTGATGATGCAGTACCTCCAGATGATCCGGGAGGACAGCGCACTGATCGCCGCGCTCAGTCTGCTGCCCATGGCCGTCGTCATGGTGCCCAGCGCCCGGCTCGCCCCGCGGCTGACCGCCCGGCTCGGCGTACGCGGCCCGTGGGTGACCGGTCTGCTCCTGGTCGCGGTGGGTCTGGGGACACTCGCCCAGCTGACGGAGGACAGTCCCTACGCGTTCGTGGCCGCCGGTCTGGTCCCGCTCGGCATCGGCATGGGCATCGCCACGACCCCGGCCACCACGGTGATCACGGACGCGCTGCCGAAGGCGTTGCAGAACGTGGGTTCCGCCATGAACGACCTGTCCCGCGAGCTCGGTGGCGCTCTGGGCATCGCCGTACTGGGCAGTGTGCTGAGCACCGGCTACCGCGAGAACCTCGAACTGCCCGGGATACCCGAGCACATGGCCGAGGCGGCCCGTTCCTCGCTCGCGGCGGCCACCGCCATCGGCGGACCCGTGGTCGATCCCGCCCGGTCCGCGTTCATCGACGGTCTGCACGGCGCCCTGCTGGGCGGCGCCGGAGTGCCGCTCGTGTGCGCCGTCGTGGTGTTCGTCCTGCTGGGGCGTCCCCACCACCCCGCGCAGGACACCGGCACACCGGAGACCAGCGCGGAGGACCCCGGTGCGGAAGCCACCGGCACGGTGCGCTCCATGCCATCCGCGGGGAGGCGCACACACCGGTGAACGGTGAGCGGTGGGCGGGACGCACCGCCCACCCCGCACCGCCCATCCCGCACGGCACGCGCCCGGAGGCCGGAGTCCACCCGGTGGCCCCGGGCGCGGCCCCATCGGCCGAGCCGCTCCGACTCCGGCCGCCCGGCGGCGGGTTGGCCGCCGACGGCCGGAGACCTACAGTGGGTGGTCATGAGCGATGGCAGGGGTACCGAGGCCGGACCCCGCACCGGCACCGGCACTCCCTCACGCTCCGACGCCACCCGTGCCGCGATCCTCGTAGCCGCCCGTGGGCAGTTCGCCGCACGCGGCTACGAGCGCACCACCATCCGGTCGGTGGCCGCGGAGGCCACCATCGACGCCGCCATGGTGATGCGCCACTTCGGCAGCAAGGAGCAGCTGTTCGACGCGGCCGCGGCGGTCGACACTCGGCCGCCCTCCCTCGACGGCGTCCCCCGCGAGGACGTACCGCGTGTGCTCCTCCGCCATTTCCTGGAGCTGTGGGAGGGCGTGGACCGGTATGACGTCCTGCTCGTCGTCTTCCGCTCGGCCGTCACCAACGAACACGCGGCCGCCCGCGCCCGCGAGATCGTCGCCACCCAGCTCACCCCGGCCCTGACCGCCCTGACCGACGCGCGCAGGCTCGGGCTGCTCTGCGCCCAGTTCATCGGCCTCGCCACGGCCCGCTATGTGCTCCGCGAACCGTCGGCCGTGGCCCTCACCCCCGACGAGATCGTCGAGCTCTACGCACCCGCCGTGCGCGCCCTCCTGGACTGATCCGGCCCGGGGGATCCGGAGCGCTTCCGGCCCGGGGCGGACGTGTCGCCTCCCGGCCGACGTCGGCCGGGCTCCAGCAGCACGGCCCGCAGCGGCGGGGGGAAGAGCCGGACCAGCGCGTCCGCGCGCATCGAGGCGATCGGCTCCACCCGGAGCACGAACCGCGTCATGACCAGACCGGTCACCTGGGCGCAGAAGGCCCCCGCGCGCCGGTGGGCGGCGCGCCCGCCCAGCCGGGCGGCGAGCCGGTCGACCATCTCGCGTTCCAGTGCCTCCTTCACCAGGGCGGCCATGGCCACGTCGTCCGCGGCGCCGCTCACGACGGCACGCAGCCGGGAACCGGCCTCGGGGTCCGCCCAGACGAGGTCCAGGGAGCGCAGTACCCGCTGGGGGAGGGTGGCGAGGTCTCCCTCGAGGGCCTGGGCGAAGAAGTCGGCCGGGTTGGCGGACAGCGAGAGGACCGCTCCGAAGAGCCCCTTCTTCGAGCCGAAGAAGTAACTGATCAAGGCGGCGTCCACGGCGGCTTCGGCGGCGATCGAACGAAGGGTCACGTTCTGGTACCCCTCGGAGAAGAACCGTCGCCGGGCCACTTCCAGGATCTGTGTCCGGGTGTCCGGGCTCCCGGTCCGCCGCCCCCGGCGGGGCCCGTTATTCATCACGGGGGAAATATTAGGCCGGGGACACGGCGCCGACGGGGGAGGCGCCACCGCCCCGGGCCGGGTCCTGGCAGTATCGGCGTATGGCTGAACAGATCATCGCCGCGTGTGACGGGGCATCGAAGGGGAACCCCGGGCCCGCGGCCTGGGCATGGGTCGTCGCGGACAGTGAGGGCTCGGTGGCGCGCTGGGAGGCGGGGCCCCTCGGAACCGCCACCAACAACGTGGCCGAACTGACCGCGTTGCTCAAATTGTTGGAGACCACCGACGCGGACCAGCCCCTCCAGGTGCGGATGGACTCCCAGTACGCGATGAAGGCGGTCACCACCTGGCTGCCCGGCTGGCGCCGCAAGGGGTGGAAGACCGCCTCGGGCTCGCCGGTGGCCAACCGCGAGCTCGTGATGCGCATCGACGAACTGCTGGACGGGCGGTCGGTGGAGTTCGTCCACGTGGCCGCGCACCAGGTCGACGGCGACCCGTTCAACGCGGCCGCGGACCAGGCGGCCAGCCACACCGCCCGTACCCAGGAGCCGGCGGGTACCTCTCTCGGGTCCGCACTGCCGCCGCCCGAGGCCCCGACGGCGCGCGCGGGGCGGACCGGCACGGCGCGTCCGCGCAAGGCGGCGGCGCAGCGGGGGAGCGGTGCCCGCGCGAAGGTGTCCATCACGGCGAAGTTCCCCGGTCGGTGCCGCTGCGGCGCGTCCTACGGCAAGGGCGAGACGATCATGAAGAACTCCGACGGCTGGGGCCACCCCGCCTGCGCCAAGGCGGCGGACTAGCCACCGGCTCCGTCGCTCTCGTCCGGCCGGGGCTCCGAGCCCGGCCGGACGGCTCCGGGCCGGTGGGGGGGATCCCATGTTTTTCCGCGCCCGGTGAATATTCGGTTGGGAGCGGGCGGCTCCCTCATTACCATCGCCGCATGGTCTCTCCCGATCGATTGGCCCTCTTTGCGGCCGCTTCGTTTCTGCTCATCATCGTTCCCGGGCCCAGCGTCCTCTTTGTGATCGGACGGGCACTGGCACAGGGCCGCCGCGCCGCCCTCACCACCGTCGCCGGTAACACGGTGGGGGCGTATGTGCTGGTGATAGCCGTGGCACTGGGTGTCGGCACCATCGTCGAGCAGTCGGTCCTCGTCTTCACCACGCTCAAGCTGGTCGGTGCCGCCTATCTGATCTATCTCGGGGTCAAGGCGGTGCGCCGGCGCAAGTCGATGCTGACGGCGTTCCAGTCCTTCGACGGTGATCAGCAAGGAACGCGGCGCGCCTTCTGGGAGGGGTTCGCCGTCGGTGTCACCAACCCCAAGACCATCGTCTTCTTCGCCGCCGTCCTGCCGCAGTTCGTCGAACGCGACGAAGGGAACGTGGCCGCGCAGATGCTGCTGCTCGGGCTGGTGTTCAACCTCATCGCGCTGATCTGCGACAGCGTCTGGGGACTGGTGGCCGGCACCACACGGGACTGGTTCGCCCGCTCCCCGCGTCGGCTCTCGATGGTGGGCGGTGCCGGAGGGCTCTCCATGATCGGCCTCGGCCTCGGCGTGGCGGTGACGGGCCGCAAGGACTAGGACCGGCCGCAAGGACCGGAACCGAGGTCCGGCGGTCGCGCCTCACCCCCGAGCGCGACCGCCGACCACCTCAACCGCCGTCGAGTGCGGTGAGCAGTGCTCTGGCCTCGGAGTGCAGACGGCCGACGTCGGGATCACGGCAGAGGATCGACGGCCCCGGGTCGTACTGGTCCGGACTGCCGGGCAGGACGTAGTACGACCCGTAGGCGAGGTAGGGGCGGTGCTCCGCGGACATGTCACGGCCGACGGTCACGGTGGCCACGCACAGGCCGGCGGGATCCGCCCCGCCCTCCGGCTCCTCCTCGGCGAGGTCCACCTCCCGCTCGTACGGTACGGCCGTGGCCGGGAGGTCCAGTACGGCGCGGGCGAACTCCCGTACGTGATCGGCGTCGTCGAACGGGACGAACTCCCGGAAGGACGGCGGCCCGGCCCACAGCAGCCACCGCCGTCCGGTGGCCGTCGGTGCGTACACCACCGAGAGGAGCGACGGTGTCTCCTCCTCCGGGTCGTTCCGCCAGGTGTGGAGGAAGACCTGCTCGAACTCGGGGAGATAGGTGATCACCGCCGGACCTCCCCGCTCCGTCGTCCCGCCCGGCCCCTCATCGGGTATCGGAGGCGGTGAGCGACTCGGCCCGGCCGCGCGTCATCCGCCACACCCGGTCCTCGCCGGTCTCGGCCGGAGCGAGCCGCTCGGCCGGGCGGCGGAGCTGTTCGACGAAGCCGAGGCGGGCCGGGATGGCGCCGCTCGCATGGTTGGCCTGATCGTGGACGATCTCGACGAAGTCGACGTCGGGAAGGCGGAAGGCCTGTTCCATCAGGGCGCGGGTGGACCGGGTGGCCACCCCGCGTCCGGTGGCGGCGGGGTGCAGCCAGTACCCGATCTCGTAGCTGCGGTCCGGGGTGTCCTCGTGCCGGAACAGCGTGCAGGCGCCGACGATCGCACCGTTGAGCACCATCGCGTAGGAGAACGCCTCCCCGCTCGCCCAGCGCTCCGCGCGGCTGGACAGAAAGGTGCTGGTCCTGGCCAGGCTGTGCTCGGGGAGCCAGCGGGTCCAGGGCCGCAGGTGCTCCAGCGACTCCTCGATGACCCGGAAGAGCTCCGGGAGGTCCGCCTCGCCGTCGAAGCGGCGCAGCGTGAGGCCGTCCAGCTCGATCACCTGCTGTGGGAGGTCCATGCCAGGAGGATCGTATGCGTCCGCCGGCGGCGGCAACATGATTTCGGCGACGTCCCGCCCGGTGGGCGGGAGTTCAGTCGATGATCGCGGTGGCCTCGACCTCCACCAGGTGTTCGGGTACGTCCAGCGCGGCGACGCCCAGCAGCGTGCCCGGCGGCACCGGTGTGACGCCCAGCTTCCCGGCCGCCCGGGCGATCCCCTCCAGGAGCAGGGGCATCTTGTCGGGAGTCCAGTCGACGACGTAGAGCGTCAGCTTCGCCACGTCGCCGAAGGAAGCACCGGCCCCGGCCAGGGCGGTGCCCACGTTGAGGTAGCACTGCTCGACCTGGGCGGCCAGATCGCCTTCGCCGACCGTGACGCCATCGGTGTCCCAGGCCACCTGCCCGGCGATGAAGACCAGCTGGGACCCGGTCGCGACCGCCACCTGACGGTAGGCATCGATCGTCGGCAGTCCTTCGGGGTTCAGCAGGGTGATGGCCATGGTGCGTTCTCCTCGTCATCGGAGCCGGGGGTGCGCCCCGGCCGCTGGTGCTCTCCCGTGGTGACGGGGAAACCGTAGGAGAGTTATCGCTGACCTGGAAGAACGTACTTTTTGGTGACCGAGGAACCTGATGGTGACCAAGCAGTTCGGCGGCGTGGGCGCACGCGCCGGTCATCACGCGCCGCCGCCGGGTGAGTGCGGTGATCGCAGCCCCTGGAGGAGCAGTCCGATCAGCCGACGGGGGTCATAGCGGGGGTCGGTGTCCCGTCCGATGCAGAGGTTGCCGATGCCGCGCATGAGTTCGTAGGGCTGGACGCCGGTCCTGATCTCGCCCGCGTCGGCGGCGGCGTCGAGCAACTCCCCGCAGACGGGCATCAGCCGGTCGAGGAAGTGGGTGTGCAGTGCGGCGAAGCGGTCGCTGTCGGACTGCAGGGCGTCCGCGAGCCCGTGCTTGGTGACCAGGAAGTCGACGAAGAGGTCGATCCACTGGCGCAGCGCGTCGAACGGGGAGCTGGCGTCGGCCAGGAGGGCCGGGCCCGCCTCGGCGCATGCCTCGATCTGGTGGCGGTAGACGGCGGTGACGAGGTCCGCCCGGGTCGGGAAGTGGCGGTAGAGGGTGCCCAGTCCGACGCCCGCCCGGGCCGCGATCTCCCGGATCGGCGCATCGACCCCCGAGGACACGAACACCTCCGCGGCGGCGTCCAGCAGCGTCTGCTGGTTGCGCACCGCGTCTGCCCGCTTGCTGCGGGCGGACGCCCCTTTGGGCCGGCCTGTCGTAGGCACCACGCACTCCTTCCAGTCGTCGTTGACGAAACGGATCGGTGTTCCGTATCGTAAATGGAACAACGATCCGCTTTCAGGGTAGCTGAAGGCGGGTGCTCCGCCTTACCCGCCGCCGGCCGTACGCGACCGACGGCAGGGGCCATCGAAAGGCACACTCCTCATGAGCAATCCCCTTTCCGTGACCGAGACCCTCGGTGCACCCACGCCTGTCCTCTCGGTCAGCCCGGTGGTGCTGCCGGCTCCCGGCCGTGGAGTGGACCTGCAGGTGCGCGTCTCCGCCCCGATGACCGGCGGCGAGCTTCCGGTCATCCTCCTCTCGCACGGTCTCGGCTTCTCCCACCACCTCTCCTCGCTGAACGGCTACGCCCCGCTCGCCGACCACTGGGCGGCACACGGCTTCGTCGTGATCCAGCCGACCCATCTGGACTCCAGGACGCTGAACCGGGATTCCGGCGGGTCGCCGGTTGTGGCGCACTGGCGCACCCGGGCGGAGGACATGACGCGCGTCCTCGACCAGCTCGACGCGATCGAGGCCGCCGTTCCGCAGCTCCGCGGCCGCGTGGACCACAGCCGGGTCGCGGTGGCCGGGCACTCGATGGGCGGGCACACCGCGAGCCTGCTGCTGGGGGCACGCCTCACCGATCCGCAGGACGGAACCGAGGTGGACCTCGCCGAGCCCCGGATCACGGCGGGTGTGCTGCTTGCCGCGCCCGGCCGGGGCGGTGACGCCCTCACCGAGTTCACCGTCGAGAACTACTCGTTCTTCCTGAACACGGACTTCTCCACGATGACGGCGCCCGCCCTCGTGGTCGCGGGCGACAAGGACGACTCCGCCTTCCTGACGGTCGCCGGCCCGGACTGGCACGCCGACCCGTACGCCCTCTCCCCGGGCCCCAAGTCCCTGCTCACCCTGTTCGGCGCGGAGCACGGGCTCGGCGGGATCTCCGGATACGACGTCGCCGAGACCACGGACGAGAACCCCGAGCGGGTCGCCGCGGTCGGGCGGCTCACCGTGGCCTATCTGCGCGGCGAGTTCTACCCCGAGGACTCCGCCTGGCAGACCGCGCGGGACGCGCTGGCCTCCAGCCCTGATCCGCTCGGACGGATCGAATCCAAGTAGGCGGTCTCAGGCATCGCCCCGAGGGATGATCTTCTCGGCCCCGATCCGCCCTATGCGCTCGGTGCCCCACCGCCCCAGGGAAGCGAGCGCGGCGTTCAGCGAGACACCGTGCTCGGTCAGGGAGTACTCCACCTTCGGCGGCACCTGACGGTAGACCTCGCGATGGACGAGACCGTCCTCCTCCATCTCCCGCAGATGCTGGATCAGCATCTTCTCGCTGACGCCCGGCAGTCCGCGCCGGAGCTCGGCGAACCGGCGCGTCCCGTGGTGGTCCAGCTCCCAGAGGATGAGCGATTTCCACTTTCCCGTGACGACGTCCATCGCCGCGTCGATACCGCAGAAATAGGGACCGCGTCGCGCTGACGGTGCCATCCGCCCCTCCGGATCCGGCCGGGGGCACTTACCCGGAGGTGAGTACCTGACTTATAAGTCCGTACTGGTCAACCCTACCGGCGGTGGCGAGGATCGAAGCCGGACGATCAACACGCAACACGAGGGGGAGCCCCACGCCATGACCACGAACACCAACACGCCGGTGAGTGTCCTCGGACTGGGCGCGATGGGCAGTGTCCTCGCGGACACACTGCTGAGGGCCGGCCACCCGACCACCGTCTGGAACCGGACCGCCGGGAAGGTGGACGACCTCGTCGGCCAGGGCGCGGCCGCCGCCGCCACGGCGGCGGAGGCGGTCCGTTCCGGCCCACTGGTGATCGCCTGTCTGCTGGACCATGCCTCGGTCCATGAGGTGCTCGATCCGCTCGCCGCCGAGCTGGCCGGACGCACCCTGATCAATGTCACGACCACCACCCCGGAGCAGTCACGGGAGTTGGCCGGCTGGGCGGCGGAGGCGGGGATCGACTATCTGGACGGCGGCATCATGGCCGTACCGGAAATGATCGGGAAGCCGGGTGCGTCGGTCCTCTACAGCGGTTCGGCCGCCGTCTTCCAGCGGCACCGGCCGTTGCTCGAACTCTGGGGCGACAGTACGTACTTCGGTGAGGACGCCGGACTCGCCTCCCTCTATGACTTCGCGCTGCTCGCGGGCATGTACGTCATGTTCGCCGGATTCCTGCACGGCGCGGCCATGGTCGCCCCGGCCGGTGTGTCGGCGAGCCGGTTCGCTGCCATGGCGGCGCCGTGGCTGACCGCCATGACGGGGGCCTTCGCGGGGTTCGCCGAGGTGGTCGATGGTGGCGACTACACCGTCGAAGGACAGCAGAGCCTGGAGTTCTCCAGCCTCGACGAGCTCGTGCGGGCCACGGAGGAGCAAGGCGTCAGTACGGAGGTCATCTCCATGGTCCAGAAGCTGATTCGACGTCAGATCGACGCGGGCCACGGAAAGGAGGGCTTCGCCCGGATCATCGAGAGCATCAGGCAGCCGGTCTGAGAATCGCTCCGGCCCGGGCCCTGGGTGTCTGCACAAAAGCCGCACAGGACTGGACCAATTTCTGGCCACTCCATGAAACTGCAGGTCAGTGCTGTGTCTCATGGGTGAGACGGTTACGAAAAGGTGGGAGACAAGGTTCCGTACGGGGTCGCCGCCGTGCTACAACTGGTCTACACCACTGTGCGGCGGCGGGCCCTGCGGTCCGTCGCCGCACCCCCACGTATCTGGCCGCGGACCCGTGCCGCGTTGTTCAGGAGGGCCATCGTGACCCATGTGACGTCACCGCTTGCCGGGCGCGCCATCGGCTTGGCGGCAGTGCCGGACCCCGTCTTCTCGGCCGCGATGGTCGGTCCGGGTACCGCCGTCGATCCGGTCCGGGAGCCGCAGGAGGCGGTTGCGCCGGTGGACGGCGTGGTGCTGTCCCTGCACCACCACGCCTTCGTGGTCGTCGATGACGAGGGCCACGGTGTGCTCACCCATCTCGGCATCGACACCGTGCAGTTGGGCGGCGAGGGGTTCGAGCTCCTGGTCCGCAAGGGTGACACCGTGCTCCGCGGCCAGGCCGTGGTGCGCTGGAACCCGGCCGCGGTCGAGGCCGCGGGCAAGTCTCCGGTGTCCCCGGTCGTGGCGGTGGAGGCGACCGCCGACGCCCTCTCGGGTGTCCGCGTCGACGGCGAGGTGAAGTCCGGCGACGGACTCTTCCTCTGGACGTGACGCCACCGCCGTCGCCACGGCGGCGCGCAGGCGCAGGACGAACCGCCCCGCGGCGCGGAGGCCGCACTACCGGAGACGGGTGAGATGGGAACAACGCTGCGAGGCGTCGGTGTGAGCCACGGTGTGGCGATCGGGCAGGTGCGGCATATGGGGACGGCGGTGCTGGAGCCGCCGGCCAGGCAGAT
>NZ_JBWKKP010000015.1:157314-192206 GCF_056431485.1 Streptomyces sp. NPDC045899 | reverse complement strand
CCCCGTTAACGGGTTTGTTTTGGTGTCCCCCTTTTTTTCCTTTGTTTTTGGCCCCCCCTTGGTCCCGCACCCCTCCGCGGCTTTGTCTGCTCTTTTCCCCGCCCCCGCGCCCTGGTATGTGCTGGTCGGCCGACGGGTCCTGCTGGACGGAGAGGACGACCGGCGCCGCGGGGTGGTCTATCTCGTGGGGCTCGCCGTGTTCTTCCTGCTGCCCTCGGCGTTCGCCGGCGAGACCCGGATCGCGCTGTTCGCGCTGGCGCCGCAGTGCTTCATCCTGCTTCGGCTGCGCTGGGCACTGACCGCCGTGGCCTCCCTCAACCTCCTGCCGGTGGCAGCCTGGGCGCTCGTGCGGCGGCCGGATCCACACGAGCTGTTTCTCAACTCGGTGTTCGCCGTGGTCACCCTGGCGTTCTCGGCGGTCCTCGGAAGCTGGATCATCACGGTCATCGACCAGAGCAGAGAGCGGGCGGCGCTCATCGCCGAACTGGAGGCCAACCGTGAGGAGGTGGCCCGGCTGTCCGCCGCGCACGGCGCCCTCACCGAACGGGAGCGGCTGTCCCGGGAGATCCACGACACCCTCGCCCAGGGGTTCACCAGCCTGCTGATGCTCGTTCAGGCCGTGGAGTCGGAGTTCGAGCACGATGTGCCGCTGGCCCGCCGCCATCTGGACCTGATGGCCCGTACGGCGCGGGAGAACCTGGCCGAGGCGCGCGCCCTGGTCGCCGGAGCGGGCCCGGCCGAACTGGATGGCAGCTCGCTGCCCGACGCGGTACGGCGGCTGGCCGCGCGGCACGAGGAGCAGACGGGCGCCCCCGCCCGGGTCGAGGTAGCGGGCACGGTCCGGCCGCTGCCCGCCGCGGCGGAGGTGGTGGCGCTGCGCTCGTGCCAGGAGGCGCTGTCCAACGCCTGTCGGCACGCCGGTTCCGGTGCCGCGGTCGCACTGGAGCTGGACTACGGCGAAGAGGTGCTGCGGGTGGGGATCCGGGACACCGGGCGCGGTTTCGACCCGGCGGTCCCGCACGGCGGATACGGCCTCGCCGGACTGCGCGCCCGCGCCCGGGAGGCGGGCGGCACGGCCGAGGTGCGCGGAGTGCCGGGCGAGGGCACCACGGTGACGGTGGAACTGCCGGTGCGGGCGCCCGTACCGGCGCCGGTACGGAGGGAAGGCACACGGTGATCCGGATACTGATCGCGGACGACCATCCGGTGGTACGGGAGGGGCTGCGCGGGATGCTCAGCGCCGAACCCGGTCTGGTGGTTGTCGGCGAGGCGGCCAGCGGGCCGCGCGCGGAGGCGCTCAGCGCCTCGCTGCTGCCCGATGTGGTGCTGATGGACCTGCGGATGCCGGACGGCGACGGGGTGGACTCGATCGCCCGGATGACCGCGGCCGGACTGCCCTGCCGGGTGATCGTCCTGACCACGTACGAGACGGACGGCGACATCCTGCGCGCGGTGGAGGCCGGGGCGGCGGGCTATCTGCTCAAGGACACGCCCCGCGCCGAGCTGGCCGAGGCGATCCGTTCAGCCGCCCGCGGAGAGACGGTGCTGGCTCCGTCGGTCGCGGCCCGGCTGGTGGACCGGCTCCGGGACCGGCCCGAGCGGCCCCGGCTGTCGGAGCGCGAGACGGCCGTGCTGCGGCTGGTCGCCGAGGGCTGTACCAACGCGGAGATCGGCCGTCGGCTGTACATCGGCGAGTCCACCGTGAAGACCCATCTGCTGCGGGCCTTCAACAAGCTGGGCGTGGACGACCGTACGGCCGCGGTCACCAGCGCGATGCGGCTGGGGCTGTTCTGAGAGCCGTGCCCCGTCACACCGGCCATGGGTGACGGGGCACGATCCGCGGTGGTGCCGTGGTCAGTTCAGTTTGGTGCGCAGGGTGGGGACGACCTTGTCGAGGGGGACCGGGGTCTGCTCGCCGGACTCCATGTCCTTGAGCTGGACCACGCCCTCGGCGAAGTCGCGTTCACCGGCGACGATCGCGTAGCGGGCACCGCTGCGGTTGGCGGCCTTCATGGCGGCCTTGAGGCCCTTGCCGCCGTAGGCGAAGTCCGTGGCGATGCCCGCCGTGCGGAGCTCGGCCACCACACCGAAGAGGATCTTCCGGGCCTCCTCGCCCAGCGGCACCACGAACACGCTGGTGGCATCGGGCAGGTCCAGGGTGATGCCCTCGGCCTCCAGGGCCAGCACCGTGCGGTCCACGCCGAGGGCCCAGCCGACGGAGGGCAGCGCGGGGCCGCCGATCATCTCGGAGAGGCCGTCGTAGCGGCCGCCGCCGCCGACCGCGGACTGGGAGCCGAGGCCGTCGTGGACGAACTCGAAGGTGGTGCGGGTGTAGTAGTCCAGCCCGCGGACCAGCTTGGGGTCGTCCTCGAAGGTCACGCCCTGCGCGCTGATCAGCTCGCGCACCTCGGCGTGGTAGGCGCGGCAGCCGTCGCACAGGTAGTCGCGCAGCAGCGGTGCGCCGGTCAGCTGCTTCTGGACGGCGTCGCGCTTGTCGTCCAGCACCCGCAGCGGATTGATCTCGATACGGCGGCGGGTGTCCTCGTCGAGGTCCAGGCCGCGCAGGAACTCCTGGAGGGCGGCCCGGTAGACGGGGCGGCACTCGGCGTCGCCCAGGGAGTTCAGCAGGATCCGGAAGTCGCGCAGCCCCAGCGAGCGGTAGGCGTCGTGGGCCAGCAGGATCAACTCGGCGTCCAGGGCCGGGTCCTCGGCGCCGATCGCCTCGGCGCCCACCTGGGAGAAGTGGCGGTAGCGGCCCTTCTGCGGGCGCTCGTAGCGGTAGTACGAGCCCGAGTACCAGAGCTTGACCGGCAGCGATCCGGCCTTGTGCAGATTGGCCTCCAGCGCGGCGCGCAGTACCGAGGCGGTGCCTTCGGGGCGCAGCGCGAGCTGGTCGCCGCCCTTGGTGGTGAGGGTGTACATCTCCTTGGTCACGATGTCGGTGGACTCCCCGACGCCGCGCGCGAAGAGCTCCACGTTCTCGAAACCGGGGGTCTCGACGTAGCCGTAACCGGACCGCCGCAGCGGTGCGGAGATGGCTTCGCGCACCGCGAGATAGGTCGCGGAGACCGGCGGGATCAGGTCATACGTGCCCCGGGGGGCCTTGAAGGTGCTCACGGCAGTTCTCTCGTCACATTCCTCGTCGCGGAGCCGGCTCCTGGATGCCGCCTCCGAGGCCGGCGGCCACCTCCCGCAGATAGGGGTTGGTGGCGCGTTCGCGGCCGATGCTGGTCTGGGGGCCGTGGCCGGACAGCACCACGGTCGAGTCGTCGAGCGGCAGGACCACACGGGCCAGCGACTCGAGGATCTCGGCGTGGTCACCGCCGGGCAGGTCGGTGCGTCCGATGGAGCCGGCGAACAGCAGGTCGCCCGAGAAGAAGACGGATGGGATGTCCGCCTGTTCGGGCATCCGGAAGGTCACCGACCCCTTGGTATGCCCCGGCGCGTGCGCGACGGTCAGCTCCAGACCGGCCAGCGTCAGCTCGGCGCCGTCGGCCAGTTCCTTGACGTCGTCCGGTTCACCCACGGTCAGCTCGCCCAGCAGCGGCAGTCCGATGGAACGGCCGAGGGCCTTCTCGGGGTCGCTCATCATGAAGCGGTCCGCCGGGTGGATCCAGGCCGGTACGTCATGGGCGCCGCACACCGGGACCACCGAGGCGACGTGGTCGAGGTGGCCGTGGGTGAGGACGACGGCGACGGGCTTGAGCCGATGCTTGGCGATCGCCTCCTCGACTCCGGGGGCCGCCTGATGGCCCGGGTCGATGATCACGCACTCCTCGCCGGCGGCGGGGGCGACCAGGTAGCAGTTGGTCCCCCAGGCCCCGGCGGGGAACCCGGCAATGAGCACGATCGTCCTTAAAAGTCGTCCGGCAGAAGAATGTCGGCAGCTCCAGAGCCTACCGGCGGCGGCCCCGCCACAGCGAACCCGTATACGGTACGGCCGAGCGATCAGTGACCAGACCGACGGCACACGCCATGAGGAGACGACCCGGTGGTCAGTAACGAGCAGCGGCGGCGGCAACTCGCCCGGGAGAAGTACCTTCGGCAGCAGGCCCGGCGCCAGCAGGCCCGGGACAAGGCGCGCCGCCGCAACACGGTGATCGCCTCGACGCTTGCCGTGGTGCTGGCGGCGGGCGGTGCGGTGGCGACCGTGGGCGCGCTGTCCGGGGGCGGCGACGACAAGAAGAAGGACGACTCCGCCGCGACGCCCCCCACCGCGCCGCCGACCAAGAAGGCCGAGGACCCCTGTGCCGCGGGGGCGAAGAAGGCCAAGGGCGAGAAGCCCGAGAAGATGACCTGGAAGAAGGAGCCCGAGGTCACCATCGGCAAGGCGGCCGAGTACACCATGAAGCTGGAGACGACCTGCGGGGACATCTCCATCGACCTGAAGGCGGACAAGGCGCCGCACACGGTCAACTCCTTCGACTTCCTGGCGAAGAAGGGCTACCTGGACCACACCTCCTGCCACCGGCTGACCAACCAGGGCATCTTCGTGCTCCAGTGCGGCGATCCGCAGGGCACCGGCCGGGGCGGTCCGGGCTACACCATCCCGGACGAGAACCTGAAGGACCCCTCGCTCAAGGGGAACGTCTACCCGGCCGGCACGGTGGCGATGGCCAACCAGTACAACGCCCAGACCAAGGAGGGCCGGAACAGCGGCGGCAGCCAGTTCTTCCTCGTCTACCAGGACAGCCAGCTGCCCCCGGACTACACCCCCTTCGGGACCATCGGCGAGGACGGTATGAAGGTCCTGAAGAAGATCGGCAACGCGGGTGCCGCTCCCCCGGACCAGACCGGCAACACCGCCCCGAACGCGACCGTGAAGATCAACAAGGCGACGGTCACCTCGTCCTGACGCCCCTGACGTGCGTACTGCGAAATTTCGGTCGCGCAGGATACGGACAGCCGGGGCACGGTTCGCCTATGTTGGCGTTGTGTGGGGTGCCGTCCCGATGGCTGCCATCCCGCTGAGAGACCGGCCAGGGCGTTTCCCGGCCGGAAGAAACTGTGGACGATGCCGGCGGGCCGCGCGCCCGCCCCGGCATCATGTGGAGGAGGCGCTGTGAGCAGCGAGCCTTGGGGCCGCGTCGACGAGGCGGGGACCGTGTACGTGCGCACGGCCGACGGTGAGCAGGTCGTCGGATCGTGGCAGGCGGGTTCTCCGGAAGAGGCCCTCGCCTACTTCGAGCGCAAGTACGAGGGCCTGGTCGTCGAGATCGGCCTCCTCGAGCGCCGGGTGAGGACCACCGACCTGTCCGCCAAGGACGCGACGACCGCTCTGGACCACATCCGGCAGCAGGTCGACGAGCACCATGTGGTCGGTGATCTGGACGCGCTCAGGAAGCGGCTCGACAAGCTCGCCGAGGACGTCGATAAGCGCCGTGAGCAGCGCAAGGCGGCCAAGGCCCACCAGACCGAGGAGGCCCGCAGGTCCAAGGAGGCGCTGGTCGCCGAGGCCGAGGAGCTGGCCGCCAGCGAGCAGTGGCGGGCGGCCGGGGAGCGGCTGCGCGCCCTGGTCGACACCTGGAAGGGCCTGCCGCGTCTGGACCGCAAGACCGACGACGAGCTGTGGCACCGCTTCTCGCACGCCCGGTCGGCCTTCTCCAAGCGCCGCAAGGCGCACTTCGCGGCGCTGGACGCCCAGCGCGAGGAGGCCCGGCAGACCAAGGAGAAGCTGGTCGCCGAGGCCGAGGCGCTGTCCGGCTCCACCGACTGGGGGCCGACGGCCGCCCGGTACCGGGAGCTGATGTCGGACTGGAAGGCCGCGGGCCGTGCGCAGCGCGAGGCCGAGGACGACCTGTGGAACCGCTTCCGCGGGGCGCAGGACGTCTTCTTCCAGGCGCGCGGTGAGATCTTCGCCGAGCGCGACGCCGAGCAGCGGGAGAATCTGACCCGCAAGGAGGAGCTGGTCGTCGAGGCCGAGAAGCTGCTGCCGGTCTCGGATCTGAAGGCGGCCCGCGCGGCCTTCCGGTCGGTCAACGAGCGGTGGGAGGCCATCGGCCACGTCCCGCGGGACTCCCGGTCGCGGATCGAGGGCCGGCTGCACGCGGTCGAGCGCGCCCTCCAGGAAGCCGAAGAGGTCGAGTGGCGGCGGACCAACCCCGAGGCGCGGGCCCGCGCCGAGGGGCTGACCGGTCAGCTCCAGGACGCGGTGGACAAGCTGCGCCGGCAGATCGACGCCGCCCGCGCGTCGGGGAACAACGCGAAGGCCGACAAGCTGGCCAAGGAGCTGGAGGGCCGGCAGGCGCTGCTGGACCAGGCGCTCAAGGGCCTGGAGGAGTTCGGCGGCTGAGCGGCACCCGCCCACACGGTGACGAACGGCGGCCCCGGTGATCCGGGGCCGCCGTTCGGCGTCATGGGTGGGCGTCGGCCATCGCCGTAGTCGCTGTACGCCCGCTGTGAGCCCGCGCTCAGCGCTGCCGGGCCGAGGTGACCCGGTAGACGTCGTAGACGCCCTCGACGCCGCGTACGGCCTTGAGGACGTGTCCCAGGTGCTTGGGGTCGCCCATCTCGAAGGTGAAGCGCGAGACGGCCACCCGGTCGCGGGAGGTCTGCACGGCCGCCGACAGGATGTTGACGTGCTGGTCGGACAGTACGCGGGTGACGTCCGAGAGCAGCCGGGACCGGTCCAGCGCCTCGACCTGGATGGCGACCAGGAAGACCGAGGACTGGGTGGGCGCCCATTCGACGTCGAGGATGCGCTCGGGCTGCTGGGACAGCGAGTCCACGTTGACGCAGTCGGCGCGGTGCACCGAGACGCCGCTGCCGCGGGTGACGAAGCCGATGATGGGGTCGCCCGGCACCGGCGTACAGCAGCGGGCCAGCTTGACCCAGACGTCCTCGACGCCCTTGACCACCACACCGGGGTCGGCGTTGGAGCGGCGCTTGGAACGGCTGCTGATGGGCGGGGTGGTCTCGGCGATGTCCTCGTTGGCGGCCTCCTCGCCGCCGAGGGCCTGGACCAGCTTGTTGACCACGTTCTGCGCGGAGACATGGCCCTCGCCGATGGCCGCGTAGAGCGAGGAGATGTCGGGGTAGCGCATCTCGTGCGCCAGGGTGACCAGTGAGTCACCGGTGAGGATGCGCTGGATCGGCAGGTTCTGCTTGCGCATCGCCCGGACGATGGCGTCCTTGCCCTGCTCGATCGCCTCGTCGCGGCGCTCCTTGGAGAACCAGGCGCGGATCTTGTTGCGGGCGCGCGGGGACTTCACGAAGCCCAGCCAGTCGCGGGAGGGCGCGGCGCCCGGCGCCTTGGAGGTGAAGACCTCGACGAGGTCGCCGTTGTCGAGGGTGGACTCCAGCGGCACCAGCCGGCCGTTGACCCGGGCCCCGATGGTGCGGTGGCCGACCTCGGTGTGCACGGCGTAGGCGAAGTCCACCGGGGTGGCCCCGGCCGGCAGCGCTATGACATCGCCCTTGGGCGTGAAGACGAAGACCTCGTTGCGGGAGAGGTCGAAGCGCAGGGACTCCAGGAACTCTCCGGGGTCCTCGGTCTCCTTCTGCCAGTCCAGGAGCTGCCGCAGCCACGCCATGTCGTTGATGGCGTCGTCCTTGCCGGGCTTGCGGGGCACATCGGTGCGCACCTTGGAGGCGCCCGCGACGGCCTCCTGCTTGTACTTCCAGTGCGCGGCGATGCCGTACTCGGCGCGGCGGTGCATGTCGAAGGTGCGGATCTGGAGCTCGACCGGCTTGCCACTGGGCCCGATGACCGTCGTGTGCAGCGACTGGTACATGTTGAACTTGGGCATCGCGATGTAGTCCTTGAACCGCCCCGGCACCGGGTTCCACCGCGCGTGGATGGTCCCGAGCGCCGCGTAGCAGTCGCGGACGGTGTCGACGAGGACGCGGATGCCCACCAGGTCGTAGATCTCGGCGAAGTCCCGGCCCCGCACGATCATCTTCTGGTAGACGGAGTAGTAGTGCTTGGGCCGCCCGGTGACGGTGGCCTTGATGCGCGCGGCCCGCAGATCGCCCTGGACCTGATCGGTGACCACGGCCAGGTACTCGTCGCGCTTGGGGGCCCGCTCGGCGACCAGCCGCACGATCTCGTCGTACATCTTGGGGTAGAGGATCGCGAAGGCGAGGTCCTCCAGCTCCCACTTGATGGTGTTCATGCCCAGCCGGTGGGCGAGCGGGGCGTAGATCTCGAGGGTCTCGCGGGCCTTCTTCTCCTGCTTCTCCCGCTTGAGGTAGCGCATGGTGCGCATGTTGTGCAGCCGGTCGGCCAGCTTGATCACCAGGACCCGGGGGTCCTTGGCCATGGCGACGACCATCTTGCGCACGGTCTCGGCCTGGGCGGCCTCGCCGAACTTGACCTTGTCCAGCTTGGTGACGCCGTCGACGAGCAGGGCGACCTGGTCGCCGAAGTCACGGCGCAGGGTGTCCAGGCCGTACTCGGTGTCCTCGACGGTGTCGTGCAGCAGCCCGGCCATCAAAGTGGCCGGATCCATACCCAGCTCGGCGAGGATCGTGGTGACCGCGAGCGGGTGGGTGATGTACGGATCGCCGCTCTTGCGCTTCTGGCCGCGGTGCCAGCGCTCGGCCACCTGGTAGGCACGCTCGATCTGGCGCAGCGTCCCCGCGTCGGCCTTCGGGTCGTTGCCGCGGACGATGCGCAGCAGGGGCTCCAGCACGGGGTTGTACGGGCTGGAGCGCTGGACGCCGAGGCGGGCCAGCCGGGCCCGGACGCGGTTGGACGATCCCGAGCGGGGCGCGGGGCCGGGCGCGGGGCGGGCGGCGGTGGACGGCAGGCCGCTGCCGCGGGTCGGGGCGGGCCGGGGGCCCTTCTGCTCGGGGCCGCTTCCGGCCGGGCTGTCGCCGCTGGTCCGGGGCGTGCCGGAGGCCGCCGTCGGCTCGGCGGCGGTCGGCGCGTCCTGGTTCGCGGAAGGGGTTCCTCCCGGACGGACGTGGGGCGAGAGCGGCTGGGCCTCGTCTGGCAAGAGCACTCCTCAAGCGGTCCGGACCTCAAGAGGTCGGGGTGCCATGGTATCGATCCCGCCACTCCGCTTGCCTGTCGGTCGTGCGGACCGGGGCGGGGCCGGGCATGCCGGAGGGCGGGGACCCGGCATGATCGCAGGTCCCCGCCCTCCGGCTGCGGTGTCGGCGCGACACCGCTCAGATGGTGATCAGCGCCTCCAGCGGGGCGCTGTCCAGCGGGCCCAGCAGTCGGCCGCGGCCCTCGAGGAAGCCGAGCTCCAGCAGGACGGCGACCCCGGCCACCTGGGCTCCGGCCCGTCGGATCAGCTCCAGGGACGCCTCCGCGGTACCGCCGGTGGCCAGGACGTCGTCGATGACCAGGACCCGGTCACCCGGAGCCAGGGCGTCGGCGTGTATCTCGATCTCGGCGGTGCCGTACTCCAGCTCGTACGCCTGGCCCAGGGTCGCCCCGGGGAGCTTCCCGGCCTTGCGGACGGGGACGAAGCCGATTCCGGCGCGGACCGCGGCCGGGGCGGCGAGGATGAAGCCGCGCGCCTCCAGGCCCACGATCTTGTCGGCCCGGTGCCGCAGGGCCAGCTCCGCCAGCGCCTCGGTCAGCGCGCCGAACGCGGCGGCGTCGGCCAGCAGCGGGGTGATGTCCTTGAACATCACGCCCGGCTTCGGATAGTCCGGTACGTCCTGGATCCGGCTGAGCAGCAGTCCGCGCAGCTCCTCGGCGGGGAGCCCGCTGAAGCCGTCCGCACCGGTCGCGGTGCCCGTCGTCCCCGCGCTCATCGGCGCTTGCCCGACGGGCGGCCGCGGCCCCGGCCGCGCGAGGCGGCCTGGCGGCGCTGGCCGACGACCCCGGCGGGGGCCGCTCCGGCGTCCTGGAGGTCCGTGTCCGGGCCGCTGTCGCCCTCCTCTGCCGACCGGTCGCCGCCGGCCTCCGCCTTGGCGCTCGCGGCGCGCTTGGCACGCACCCGCTTGGCCAGCGCCTTCATCCGCGGGTCGCGCTCCTTCAGATCGGCGACGAGCGGAGTGGCGATGAAGATCGAGGAGTAGGCACCGGCGGCCAGACCGACGAACAGCGACAGCGAGATGTCGTTGAGCATGCCCGCGCCCAGCAGACCGCCGCCGATGAACAGCAGCGCGCCGACCGGCAGCAGCGCCACGACCGTGGTGTTGATGGACCGCACCAGGGTCGAATTGAGGCTGCGGTTGGCGACCTCGCTGTAGGTGAAGCGGTTCTGTTTGGTGAGGTCCTTCGTCGCTTCCTTGAGGCCGTCGAAGACCACGACGGTGTCATAGAGCGAATAACCGAGGATCGTGAGCAGACCGATCACGGTACCGGGGGTTACTTCGAAGCCGACCAGCGCGTAGATCCCGACGGTGATGGTGATGTCGTGGATCAGCGCGATCAGGGCGGCGAGTGCCATCCGCCATTCGAAGGCGATGGCCAGATAGACCACCACCAGCACCATGAAGATCGCCAGGCCCTGCCACGCCTTGCTGGCGATCTGCTCGCCCCAGCTCGGGCCGACCAGCTGGGTGTCGATCTTGTTGGCCGAGACGTCCAGCTTCTTGGACAGGGCCTCCTGGACCGGCAGCGCCTCCTTGGTGCCCAGCTCGCTGATCTGGATCCGCAGACCGCCGCGGCCGAGCTCCTGGACGACCACGGTGTGGCCGTCGGCCGCCTTCTCGGCGGTCTGGCGGACGTCGGTGGTCGAGACGCCGGCCTTGGGCGTGGTGAAGACGGCGCCGCCGGAGAACTCGATGCCCATGTTGAGACCGCGCACCGCCAGCCCGGCGATGGCCAGGATGGTGATCAGTATCGAGACGCCGTACCAGATCTTGCGCTTGCCGACGAAGTCGTAGCCGACCTCGCCTCGGTAGAGCCTGGCGCCGAGAGTGCCGAGTCGCGACATCTCACGCCTCCTTCGTGTCGGCGGGGGCGGCGGAACGGCGCCGGCGCAGGGGCGGCGTGGCACCCAGGCGCTGGGGGTCCAGACCGGACCACGGGTGACCGTTGCCGAAGAACGGGCGGCGGGCGAGGAGCGTCATCAGCGGCTTGGTGAAGAGGAACACCACCGCGACGTCGAGCAGCGTGGTCAGGCCCAGGGTGAAGGCGAAGCCCTGCACCTTGCCGACGGTGACGACGTAGAGCACCGCGGCGGCCAGGAACGACACGAAGTCGGAGACCAGGATGGTGCGCCGGGCCCGCGGCCAGCCGCGCTCGACGGCGGGGCGCAGCGAGCGGCCCTCCCGGATCTCGTCCCGGATCCGTTCGAAGTAGACGATGAACGAGTCGGCGGTGATACCGATGGCCACGATCGCGCCGCAGACGGCCGGGAGGTTCAGCGCGAAGCCGATACCGGGGCCGAGCAGCACCATGATCGTGTAGGTGAGCACCGCGGAGACCCCGAGGCTTGCCATGGCCACCAGGGCCAGACCGCGGTAGTAGATGACCAGGTAGAGCACGACCAGGGCCATACCGATGGCACCGGCGATCAGACCCGCGTGGAGCTGCTCACCGCCGAGGGCGGCGGAGACCGTGGTCTCGTCCGCGATGTCGAAGGTCAGCGGGAGGGCACCGAAGGACAGCACGTTGGCCAGGTCCTCGGCGCTCTGCTGGGTGAAGCCGCCGGAGATGGTGGCGCTGCCGCCGGTGATCGCCGTGTCGACCGAGGGGGCGGAGACGACCTCACCGTCGAGGGTGATCGCGAAGCGGTTCTGCGGGTCCTGCTTGGCCGCCAGCTCGCCGGTGACGTTGGCGAACTTCTTGGCGCCCTTGCTGTTGAAGCCGAGCTGCACGATCCAGCCCGAGGCGTTCTGGCTCTCGAAGACGGCCGAGGCGTCGTCGACGTCGGTGCCCTCGACCTGGGCCGGGCCGAGGACGTACTTGGCGTCGCCCTTCTGGCCACAGGCGAGGATCGAGTCGCTCGGCTTGGCGTTGGCCGCCTTCTCGGCGGCCGCCGCGCGGCCCTTCTTGGTGGTGCAGTCCAGCGCGGCGAAGTCCTTGGCCAGCTGCTTCTGGCTGTCGGGGTCCGAGGGCTGCTTGGTCTGGCCGCCCTTGGGGGTCTTCGAGGGGCTGGGCGTCGGCGCCTTGTCGGCCTTCAGCGCGTTCGGCACGGCGCGGCCCTGGGGACTGGCGCTCGTCGACGGGTTGGCCGAGGGCTTGTCCTTGTCGGCGCCCTTGTCACCCTTGTCGGCACCCTTGTCGCCCTTGTCGCCGGGCTTGCCGGTGGCGGTGGGGTTCGGGGTGGGCTCGGGGGTCTTCCCGGCAGCGGGAGTGGTGGTGGTCACCGGCCGGAAGTAGAGCTGGGCGGTGGTGCCGACCTGCTGGCGGGCCTGCTTCGCGTTCGTCCCCTTGGGGATGTTCACGATGATGTGCTTGTCGCCCTGCGTCTGGACCTCGGCCTCGGACACACCCAGACCGTTGACACGCCGCTCGATGATGCCGACGGCCGTGTTCATATTGGCCGTGTTGATCGCGTTGGGCCTGCCCGGCTGGTTCTTGGCCTCCAGCGTGAAGCTGGTACCGCCCGCGAGGTCGATGCCCAGGCGCGGCGTGGTGTGACCGGAGAGGAACATCCCCCCGGTGAGCGCCACGATGGCGATCAGGATCACGGCCAGGGCGCGTCCGGGCCTGCCCTGTGACCCGGGTGACCTGCGGCCCTTCTTCGGTGCTGCCACCTTGTCGTATCTCCCTGTCCAACCGCCCCGCACCCGGGGTGCGGCAGGCGGCCACGAAGTCTTGTGGGGGACGGCCCCTGCGGAGCCCTAACCGTCCGGGAACCGCGGCGCGCCGAGCGGTGGGCGCCGCGGTTCCCGGTACGTGTTACTTCGCGTCGGTGCTGCCGTCCCGCTTGTCACCGTCGGACGAGTCCGCCGTGCCGGCGTCGTCCTTGCCGAGGTCGATCTTCTTGGCATCGGCCGGCTCGGCGTCGGCAGGCTCGCCATCGGCGGCGTCGGCGTGCGCGGTCCCGGTCAGCGAGGAGGCGTCGTCGGGGACGACAGGGCCGTGGTCGTCGGCCTCGGGGTCGATGCCGTGGACGATGCGGTTGTACTCCTCGTCCGGGAGGACGGCGCCCACGGCGTTCTTCGCGTAGATCGCGTGCACGCCGGGGGCGACCTCGAGGAGGACCGTGTCGTCGTTGACCTCCTTGACCGTGCCATACATGCCCCCGATGGTCCGCACACCGGTGCCCGGGTGCATCTCATCGCGCATCTGCGCGGCCTGGCGCTGCTTGTTCTTGGCCGATCGGGTCATCAGGAACATGGCCCCGATGAGCACGATGAACGGCAGGAGAGTCACGATATTCACGGGACGGAAATTCCTTCACACGACCGCGGGGAAGCGGCCTGGTCTTCGGGGATGGATACGCCGCACGGTTCCCGGACGGCATACGGACGGCATCGGCGGAGTCTAAGCGAGGCCACGCCAATGGAACAACGCCCGGCGCGGCGTCGGGGTTCCTGCCGCCGCCATTATTCGCTCTTCATCCCATGATGCCGAAGCACCGCGCCCTCATGCCTCGAACAGACCCTTCTGACCCCCCGCACCGGACGGCTGGGGCGGGGTGAGTCCCAGATGGGCCCAGGCCGCGGGGGTGCCGACACGCCCCCGGGGGGTACGGGCCAGCAGCCCCTCCCGTACCAGGAAGGGCTCGGCGACCTCCTCGACCGTCTCGCGCTCCTCGCCCACGGCCACCGCCAGGGTGGACAGCCCCACCGGGCCGCCGCCGAACAGCTTGAGCAGGGCGCTGAGCACCGCGCGGTCCAGCCGGTCCAGCCCCCGGCCGTCCACGTCGTAGACGGCCAGGGCACTGGCGGCGATCTCGCGGGTGATCACACCGTCGGCCTTGACCTGGGCGTAGTCGCGCACCCGGCGCAGCAGCCGGTTGGCGATCCGGGGGGTGCCGCGGGAGCGTCCGGCGATCTCGGCGGCACCCTCGGGTCCGATGGTGACGTCGAGCAGCCCGGCGGAGCGGTGGATGACGCGCTCCAGCTCGGCCGGGGCGTAGAACTCCATATGGCCGGTGAACCCGAAGCGGTCGCGCAGCGGGGGCGGCAGCAGTCCGGCCCTGGTGGTGGCCCCCACCAGGGTGAACGGCGGCAGCTCCAGCGGGATGGCGGTGGCGCCCGGCCCCTTGCCGACGATCACGTCGACCCGGAAGTCCTCCATCGCCATGTAGAGCATCTCCTCGGCGGGCCGGGACATGCGGTGGATCTCGTCGAGGAACAGCACCTCCCCCTCGGTGAGGGAGGAGAGGATCGCGGCGAGATCACCCGCGTGCTGGATCGCGGGGCCCGAGGTGATCCGGATCGGGGCGTTCATCTCGGCCGCGATGATCATCGAAAGAGTGGTCTTGCCGAGGCCGGGGGCGCCGGAGAGCAGCACGTGGTCGGCGGTGCCGCCGCGCTGCCGGGCAGCCTTGAGCACCAGGTCGAGCTGTTCGCGCACCCGCTCCTGACCGACGAACTCACCCAGGTCCTTGGGGCGCAGCGCGGCCTCCACCGCCTGGTCCTCGCCGTCGGCGTCGGCGCCCACCAGTCTGCCGCCCGCGCCGGGCGACAGGTCCTCGGCGGTGGCCGGTGCGGTCTCGTCCCAGTTCACTGCGTATCGCCTCGCGATGTCGTCTCGAGCGGTGCCGCCGGTCGCGCCCCGGCGCGACGACGGCCGGTCACCGGGTGCGGTTCAGGGTCTGGAGGGCGGCCCGCAGCAGCTGGGCCACCTGGGGCGCACCGCCGTCGGCGAGGGCCGCCTCGGCCCGGGGGGTGACGGCGGCGACCGCCTCGTCGGCCTCCCGGGGGGCGTAGCCGAGGCCCACCAGGGCGGTGTGCAGCTGATCGCTCCAGCCCGCCGCGGGCGCGGGGCGGGCGGCGGGCACGGCGGAGCCGATCGGCTCGCCGAGCCGGTCCTTCAGCTCGAGCAGCAGCTTCTGGGCACCCTTCTTGCCGATGCCGGGGACGGCGGTGAGCGCCTTCTCGTCCCCGGTGGAGACGGCGATCCGCAGTGCGTCCGGGGTGTGGACGGCCAGCATGGCCTGGGCGAGCCGGGGGCCGACCCCGCTGGCGGTCTGGAGCAGCTCGAAGACCTGGCGCTCGTCGTCGTCGGCGAAGCCGTAGAGGGTGAGCGAGTCCTCGCGGACGACCAGGGAGGCGGCGAGCCGGGTCTGCTCTCCGAGGCGCAGCCCGGAGAGGGTGCCGGGGGTGCAGTGGAGCGCCAGACCGACACCGCCGACCTCGACGACGGCGGTGTCCGGGGCGAGGGCCGCGACCGGACCGGAGACGAACGCGATCATGGGGTACGGCCTTTCGTGGTGCGGTGGGCGGCGACGGCCCGCTGGAGGCGGTTGGTCGCGGGTGCCCGCCAGATATGACAGATGGCGAGCGCCAGGGCGTCGGCGGCGTCGGCCGGTTTGGGGGGTGCGTCAAGCCGCAGCAGCCGGGTGACCATGGCGCCGACCTGGGCCTTGTCCGCCCGTCCGGATCCGGTGACGGCCGCCTTGACCTCGCTGGGGGTGTGCAGCGCGACCGGCAGCCCGCGGCGGGCCGCGCACAGCATCGCGACGGCGCTGGCCTGGGCGGTGCCCATGACGGTGCGCACGTTGTGCTGGCTGAACACCCGCTCCACGGCGACGAATTCGGGCCGGTGGGCGTCGAGCCACTCCTCGATACCGCGCTCGATGAGCACGAGGCGGTCGGCGACCTCGGCGTCCGCCGGGGTGCGCACGACGCCGACGCCCAGCATCCGCAACGGGCGGCCCGCGACCCCCTCGACCACGCCGATGCCGCACCGGGTCAGCCCCGGGTCCACACCCAGCACCCGCACGACGCTCCTCCCCTCACCGCCGCCGATCCGATCAACTGCTGACGCAGGCTAGCGGCTGCCACCGACAACGCCGACGGGCCGGTGGGGTGTGTCCCCGCCGACCCGCCCGTTTCGCGTCTGCTGATGGGGCCTCAGGCGTCCACCTTGGCCATGACCTCGTCGGAGACGTCGAAGTTGGCGAACACGTTCTGCACGTCGTCGCTGTCCTCGAGCGCGTCGATCAGCTTGAAGATCTTGCGCGCGCCGTCCTCTTCGAGCTCCACCTGCATGGTGGGCACGAAGTTGGCCTCGGCGGAGTCGTAGTCGATGTCCTGCTCCTGGAGCGCGGAGCGGACCGCGACCAGGTCGGTGGCCTCGCTGATCACCTCGAAGGACTCACCGAGGTCGTTGACCTCCTCGGCGCCCGCGTCCAGCACCGCGCCGAGCACATCGTCCTCGCTCAGCTCACCCTTGGGGACGATCACCACGCCCTTGCGGTTGAACAGGTAGGAGACCGAACCCGGGTCGGCCATCGAACCGCCGTTGCGGGTCATGGCGACGCGCACGTCGGAGGCGGCGCGGTTGCGGTTGTCGGTGAGGCACTCGATGAGCACCGCGACACCGTTCGGACCGTAGCCCTCGTACATGATCGTCTCGTAGTCGGCGCCACCCGCTTCGAGACCGGCACCGCGCTTGACCGCGCTGTCGATGTTCTTGTTCGGCACCGAACTCTTCTTGGCCTTCTGAATGGCGTCGAAGAGCGTCGGGTTGCCGTCCGGGTCGGCGCCGCCGGTCCGGGCCGCGACCTCGATGTTCTTGATCAGCTTCGCGAAGAGCTTGCCGCGCTTGGCATCGATCACGGCCTTCTTGTGCTTCGTCGTAGCCCATTTAGAGTGGCCGGACATCCGCCTGTCTCCTTCGCGTAACCCAGTGCTGTACGAACGCCTGCGATCCTACCGGGCTCAGCCTCGCAGGGACTGCCGCACCATCTCGACGAAGAGCGCGTGCACCCGGTGGTCTCCGGTCAGCTCCGGGTGGAACGACGTGGCGAGGACATGATCCTGACGGACCGCGACGGTGTGCCCGTCGAAGGTCGCCAGCACCTCGGCGGCGGCGCCCACCGACTCCACCCACGGCGCGCGGATGAAGACGCCCTCCACCGGACCGCCGTCGATGCCCTTGACGTCGATCCCGGCCTCGAAGGACTCGTTCTGACGGCCGAAGGCGTTCCGACGGACGATCATGTCGATCCCGCCGACGGTCTCCTGGTCGTCACGGCCGTCGAGGATCTTGTCCGCGACCATGATCATGCCCGCGCAGGTGCCGTACACCGGCATACCCGCGCGCACCCGCTCCCGCAGCGGCTCCAGCAGCCCGAAGATGACCGTCAGCTTGGACATGGTGGTCGACTCGCCACCGGGGATGACCAGTCCGGCGACCTCGGCGAGTTCCTCGGGTCGGCGGACGGGCCTGGCCGGGGCCCCGGCCGCGGCGAGCGCGGCGAGGTGTTCGCGCACATCGCCCTGGAGGGCGAGGACGCCGATCACGGGGGCGTCGTCCGCCGGGGCGGGCGCCGCCGACGGCGCGGACGCGGAAGTCGGGGAAGACACGGGGCGAAGACCTCTCGGGACGTCAGGGGCACCACGCGTCCGCCGGGACGCGTGGTGCCGGGTGGTGCCGGTCCACTGGCCGGGGACCGGCCGGGTCACCAGCCGCGCTGGGCGTAGCGCTCGCTCTCGGGGAGGGTGTCGCAGTTGATGCCGACCATGGCCTCACCGAGGTCGCGGGACACATCCGCGATGACCTTCGGGTCGTCGTAGAAGGTGGTGGCCTTCACGATGGCGGCGGCGCGCTTGGCCGGGTCGCCGGACTTGAAGATGCCGGAACCGACGAACACGCCCTCGGCGCCGAGCTGGCGCATCAGCGCGGCGTCGGCCGGGGTGGCCACACCGCCGGCGGAGAACAGCACGACCGGCAGCTTGCCGACCGCGGCGACCTCCTGGACCAGCTCGTACGGGGCGCGCAGCTCCTTGGCGGCCGCGTAGAGCTCGTGGTTGTCCAGCCCGCGCAGCCGGGCGATCTCACCCTTGATCTGGCGCAGGTGGCGGACGGCCTCGACCACGTTGCCGGTACCGGCCTCACCCTTGGAACGGATCATGGCCGCACCCTCGGCGATCCGGCGCAGGGCCTCGCCCAGGTTGGTGGCGCCGCAGACGAACGGCGTGGTGAAGGACCACTTGTCGCTGTGGTTGACCTCGTCGGCCGGGGTGAGGACCTCGGACTCGTCGATGTAGTCGACGCCGAGCGACTGGAGCACCTGGGCCTCGACGAAGTGGCCGATCCGGGACTTGGCCATGACCGGGATGGAGACGGCGCTGATGATCCCGTCGATCATGTCCGGGTCGGACATCCGGGCCACTCCGCCGTCCTTGCGGATGTCGGCCGGGACCCGCTCGAGGGCCATGACCGCGACGGCACCGGCGTCCTCGGCGATCTTGGCTTCCTCCGGGGTGACGACGTCCATGATCACGCCACCCTTGAGCTGCTCGGCCATACCGCGCTTGACGCGGGCGGTGCCGGTCGCGGGAGCCTCGGAGTTGGACGTGCTGGCGGGCGTGCTGGACACGGTTTGACCTCACTCGATGATGAAAAGCGCGATGAGCCCATCGTAGGGCCGTTCGATACCCGTTCATGACCCGGCCATTCGGTCCAGGTCGATGGCGCCTGTGCTACAGGGATGACAAAAGCGGCTGGGCACGGCGCCCGGCAAGGGCCAATTGGGGGCCGGTGGCTCGAAGGCGGCGACGTCCCAGGTCAGCGGCGTCCCACGGCCCGGGTGGAGTGCGTCCCGCGGCAGCGGCGGCCCGGTGCGGGCGGCTTCCTCAGTGTCCGGCGCGGGCGGCCAGCGCGGCGGGCGGCTCGTCGTCCATCTCGAAGGCCAGCGGGAACGGGGCGTGACCGGCCAGCCGGAACCAGCGCACCTTGCGGTGGCGGCGCAGCGCCCGGGCCGCGCGCACCGCGTCGTTGTGGAAGCGGCGCGCCATCGGCACCCGCCGGACCGCCTCGGTGAGCTCGCCCAGCGCCGCCTCACCGCCCGGCGCCTCCCGCACCGCCCCGACCTGCGCGCTCTCCTCGAAGACCGCCCGCAGCGCCTGGCTCAGCTCGCTCTCGGCGACCTCCCGGTGCTCCTCCTCGGACTGCCGGGCGGCGTGCGCGGCCTGGTAGAGCACCATCGACGCGGCAGGGTCGAGCACCCCGGCGGTGGCCAGCTCCTGGGCCACCGAGGCACGCCGCAGCAACTGCGCGTCCAGGGCGGCGCGGGCGGCGTCCAGCCTGCTGTGCAGCCGGTCGAGACGTCCGGCGGTCCAGCTCAGGTAGACGGCGACGACGATCAGCGCGACCGCGATCCAGATCAAGGTGCTCACGGCGCGCCACGCTACCGGCTGTCACCCCCGACGGGCGCGCCCCGGACGGATACCGCTACCGGTGGTCCGCGGCGGCCATGCCCCGCGCCTCCCGGCGCACAGGAGCGCGACCAGGCGCCGCACTCGGCGACGCGCGCCGCGTGGCCTCGGCCCCGGACGCGGAGCGGGCCCCGGCAGCCGGTGCCGGACCGGCGAAGCGGTGCGCGGCGACCGCGCCGCCGACCGGTCCCTCGGCCCGGCCCGAGTCCGGCAGCAGCAGGCCGGTCCGCGCGGGCTCCGGCCGCGGACGGGGAGGGCCCCCGACCGTACCGGGCCCGCGGAGCGGGCTGGGCCCCGTCCTGACGGCCTTCGTGGATCAGCCCGCGGCGTCCGGTGCGGGCTGATCCACGAAGATCCAAACGACACGACCTAGTCGCGGGCGAGGCCCAGGCGGGCACGCAGTCCCGCCCGGTCGTCGGCGCCCACGGACGCCGCACCGTCGGTCACCGTCTCGTAGACCGCGAGGACGTCCGCGCCGACCGTGGACCAGTCGAAGCGGCGCACATGGCGGCTTCCCCGCTCGCGCAGCTCGGCCACCCGTTCCGGGTTCTCCAGCAGCCGTACGGCGGCTTCGGCCAGCGCGTCGGCGTCCTCGTTCGCGAACAGCTCTCCGGCCGCTCCCCCGTCCAGGACCTGAGCGAACGCGTCGAGGTCGCTGGCCAGCACCGCGGCTCCGGCGGACATCGCCTCGACCAGGATGATCCCGAAGCTCTCCCCTCCGGTGTTGGGCGCGATGTAGACGTCGACGCTGCGCAGCAGCCGCGCCTTGTCCTCGTCGCTGACCATGCCGAGGAACTCCACGCGTTCCCGCATCGGCGCGGGAAGCCCCGCGACGGCCTCCTTCTCGTCACCGCGCCCGGCGACCAGCAGCCGGGCCCCCGGCCGCGCCTCGAAGATCTTCGGCAGGGCCCGCATCAGCACCGGAAGGCCCTTGCGGGGCTCGTCGATCCGGCCGATGAACCCGATCGTGTCGCCGCGCCACTCCTCCTTGGGCTCGGCGTCGGCGAAGAAGCCCACGTCGACACCGTTGGGGATCACCACCGCGTCGCCGCCGAGGTGCTCGACCAGCGTCCGCCGGGCGTACTCGCTCACCGCGATCCGCGCGCTGATCTTCTCCAGGGCGGGCTGGAGGATCGGATAGGCCGCGATCATGGCGCGGGAGCGGGGGTTGGAGGTGTGGAAGGTGGCGACGATCGGCCCCTGCGCCGCCCAGCAGGCGAGCAGACCGAGCGAGGGCGAGGTCGGCTCGTGGATGTGGATGACGTCGAAGGCGCCTTCGTGCAGCCAGCGGCGGACCCGCGCGGCGGACAGGAAGCCGAAGTTGAGCCGGGCGACCGAGCCGTTGTAAGGCACCGGCACGGCGCGTCCCGCGGAGACGACGTAGGGCGGCAGCGGTGTCCCGTCGTCCGCGGGGGCCAGCACCGAGACCTCGTGGCCCCGCCGGATCAGGTGCTCGGCCAGGTCGCGGATGTGGAACTGCACGCCTCCGGGGACGTCCCAGGAGTACGGGCAGACGACGCCGATCCTCACGGTTTCTCCGTTCCGGAGCCGTCGGCGGCCCCCGTCCCCGGGTGGGCGGCGGCACCGGCCGCCGGACGCGGCTCCAGGTCCGCGAGCCACAGCCGCTGGAGCATATGCCAGTCCTCGGGGTGTTCGGCGATACCCGCCGCGAAGGCGTCGGCCACCTCCTGGACCATCACCGCCGCCCGCTCGGCGCGGGTGCCGGACGCGGGCACCTCGACCGGCGGGTAGACCCTCCCCCGCATGACGGGGGTGTCGTCGTACCACAGGGTGACCGGCAGCAGCAGGGCGCCGGTCTGGGCCGCCAGCCGGGCGGGTCCGGCGGGCATCTTGGTGCGCTCGCCGAAGAAGTCGACCTCCACACCCGAGGCCGACAGGTCGCGGTCGGCGACCAGGCAGACCAGACCGCCCGCGCGCAGCCGCCGGGCCAGGGTTCCGAAGGCGCTGCCGCCCTGGTGGGGCAGGACCTCCATGCCCAGTCCCTCGCGGTAGGCCACGAAGCGGTCGTAGAGCGTCTCCGGCTTCAGCCGTTCGGCGACGGTGGTGAAGGGCACCCCGAGCTCGGTGGTGACCCAGGCCCCGGCGAGGTCGTAGTTGGCCATATGGGGCAGGGCGAGGACCACGCCCCGGCCGCCGGCCAGCCCGTCCCTCAGATGGTGCGCATCCTCGATGTGGACGCCGGAGCGGATCCGCTCCGGGCTCCAGGTGGGGAGCCGGAAGGACTCCATCCAGTAGCGCATGTAGGAGCGCATCCCGGCGCGCGACAGCTCCGCGAGCCGGTGTGCGGAGGCATCGGGGACGACCCGGGCGAGATTGGCCTCCAGTCGCAGCACGCCCTTGCCGCGCCGCTTCCAGACCTGATCGGCTATGCGCTGTCCGAGCCCGGTGGCGACCGGTTCAGGCAGCTTCTTGACCGTGCTCCAGCCCAGTCCGTAGAGCGCGTCGGTCAGCCGGTCCTTCACCGGGTCTCGCCCCCCTGGGTCACCGCCCGATCCGCGGCATCCGCCTCCTCGGCCTCGCGGCGCACGGTCACCACCCGCTGCACCAGGGTCACCGCGCTGCCCACCGCGACGATCCACAGCGCGATCGGCAGCAGGATGTCAATATGCGGCACCCCGAACTTATGGAGTCCGGAGAAGCCGCAGGCCACCAGCGAGATCACCAGCCGCTCGGCACGCTCCACCAGCCCGTTGACCTTCACGGGCAGACCGATGCTCTCGCCGCGCGCCTTGGTGTACGAGACCACCTGGCCGCTGGCGAGACAGAAGATCGTCACCGCACACAGCACATTGTCGTCGCCCTTGCCCGCGTACCACAACGCCAGCCCGCCGAAGATCGCACCGTCGGCGACCCGGTCCAGGGTGGAGTCCAGGAACGCGCCCCAGCGGCTGGAGCGGCCCAGCTGCCGGGCCATGTTGCCGTCGACCAGGTCGGAGAAGACGAAGAGGGTGATGACCACCGTCCCCCAGAAGAACTCCCCCCGGGGGTAGAAGACCAGTGCGCCCGTGATCACACCACCCGTGCCGACGAGGGTCACCGCGTCGGGGCTGACCCCGAGGCGGATGAGCAGGGCGGCGAACGGTGTGAGAACACGCGTGAAGAATGCACGCGCGTACTTGTTCAGCATGGCCTTCCCGGTGGGTCGTGACGGGCCGGATGGTCAAGGGGCCACCGGCTGGCCCATCGTAGCCACGCCCCGCGGGGCCGCCGCGCAGCCGTCGGACCGCTCCCCCACCGGGCCCGCGGTACGCCCGGATGTGCGACGTATGGACGCACCGTTACCTCGGTGGAAAGCTCGAAGTATCGCGAGGTGTCGACCGGGAGGCGAGACACATGGGCGACAAGTCGAGTACACATCCAGGGGCCGCCGGAAGGGCAGTGGCGGCCGACCGGCCCGGCTCCCTGAGGAACGTGGTGCTGGTCGGCCACAGCGGGACGGGAAAGACGACGCTGGTGGAGGCCCTCGCACTGGCGACGGGCGCGGTCAACCGGGCAGGCAGGGTCGAGGACGGCGGCTGCCTCTCCGATTACGACGAGATCGAGCACCGGCAGCAACGCTCGGTGCAGCTGTCCCTGGTCCCCGTCGAATGGGGCGGGATGAAGATCAATCTACTGGACACCCCGGGATACGCGGATTTCGTCGGGGAGCTCAGGGCCGGTCTGCGGGCAGCGGACGCGGCCCTTTTCGTTGTCTCCGCCGCCCAGGACGCGGTGGGCATCGCCGGGGCCACCCGGATGGTCTGGGACGAGTGCGCGGCCGTCGGCATGCCGCGTGCGATCGTGATCACACATCTGGAGGCGGCCCGCGCCAGCTTCGAGGAGATGACCGAACTGTGCCGGGAGAGCTTCGGCGGCGACGACCCGGACGCGGTGCTCCCCCTGTACCTGCCGCTGCGCGGAGAACCGGCGCCGGACGGCCACGCCCCGGTCACCGGGCTCATAGGACTGCTCTCCCAGCGGGTCTTCGACTACTCCTCGGGGTCCAGGACCGAGACGCCGCCCGTACCGGACCAGCTCCCGCTGATCGAGGAGGCGCGCAACCGGCTCATCGAGGGGATCATCGCCGAGAGCGAGGACGAGACCCTGATGGACCGCTATCTCGGCGGTGAGGAGATCGACGTCAAGACACTGATCCAGGACCTGGAGAAGGCCGTCGCGCGCGGCAGTTTCCACCCCGTGCTGGCCGCCGCCCCGGCCGCCGAGGGCTCCAGACAGGGCCTGGGCACCACCGAACTGCTGGAGCTGATCACCGGCGGCTTCCCCACCCCGCTGGAGCGCGAGGCACCCGAGGTCACCACCCCCGAGGGCGTACCGCGTCCGGCGCTGACGTGCGATCCGGACGGCCCGCTGGCCGCGGAGGTCGTCAAGACCTCCTCCGACCCGTACGTGGGCAGGATCTCCCTGGTGCGGGTCTTCTCCGGGACGCTGCGCCCGGACGAGACGGTGCATGTGTCCGGGCACGGCCTGGAGGACCGCGGCCATGAGGACCACGACGTGGACGAGCGGGTGGGCGCCCTCTCCTCCCCGTTCGGCAAGCAGCAGCGGGTGCTCCCCCAGGCCATCGCGGGCGATCTGGCCTGTGTGGCCAGGCTGACCCGCGCCGAGACCGGCGACACCCTGTCCGCCAAGGACGATCCGCTGCTGATGGCGCCCTGGCAGATGCCCGATCCGCTGCTGCCCGTCGCCATCGAGGCGCACAGCAAACCGGACGAGGACAAGCTGTCACTGGGGCTGTCCCGGCTGGTCGCCGAGGATCCCACGATGCGGCTGGAGCAGAACCCCGACACCCACCAGGTGGTGCTGTGGTGTCTGGGCGAGGCCCATATGGACGTCGCGCTGGAGCGGCTGCGCAGCCGGTACGGCGTGCAGGTGGACACGGTGCCGTACAAGGTCTCCCTGCGGGAGACCTTCCACGGCAGGTCCGCCGGGCGCGGACGGCACGTCAAACAGTCCGGCGGACACGGCCAGTACGCGATCTGCGCGATCGAGGTGGAGCCGCTGCCGGGCGGCTCGGGCATCGAGTTCGTGGACAAGGTCGTCGGCGGTGCCGTGCCGCGGCAGTTCATCCCCTCCGTCGAGAAGGGCGTGCGCGGCCAGGCGGCGCGCGGCGTCGCCGCGGGCTACCCGCTGGTCGATGTGCGGATCACGCTGCTGGACGGCAAGGCGCACTCGGTGGACTCCTCCGACGCCGCGTTCCAGACGGCCGGGGCGCTCGCGCTGCGCGAGGCGGCCGCCGACGCCCGGATCGACCTGCTGGAGCCGGTGGTCGAGGTGTCGGTCCTGATCTCGGACGACTACGTGGGCGCGGTGATGAGCGATCTGTCCGGCCGCCGCGGCCGGGTGGTGGGCACCGAGCAGTCGGGCGGCGGCCAGACCCTGATCAAGGCCGATGTGCCGGAGATCGAGATCGGGCGGTACGCCGTCGATCTGCGTTCGCTGTCCCATGGCACCGGGCGGTTCAGCCGCTCCTACGCCCGGCACGAGCCGATGCCGCAGCAGCTGGCCGAGCGGATCCGTGAAGGGACGTACGCGGAGGCGTAGTTGCCGCGCACCCGCCGCACCGCCCGCCCCGACTCCAGCGGGGCGGGCGGCTGTTCGCACGCACGGTTGTCCACAGGTCACCACGCCCTGGCGACAGGTGGTGCACACCCCCGATACGCTGAGGTCGCAGCGCAAGCGGCGTGCGGTATTGGGGGCGTTGGTGACGGACGGATTCGATTTCAGTCCCGGGGCGCAGGTGCCTCTGTCGGGGGCTGCGGGGCAGACGGCGGCGACCCAGGCACTCGCCTCGGCCGCCTACCGTGACGGCCCCGCGGCCAAGCTGCTGGACGCCAATTCGGAGTGGACGGTCTCCGAGGTCAAGGCGCCGAAGATATCGCTGTTCGAGCCGAACCTGGGCGAGGCGTTCTCCCGCGCGGTCCAGACGCGGATGCTCGGCGGCGGCCGGGGCCAGGTGATCCAGTCCTTCGGGACCGAGCCGCAGACGGTCGTGGAGCACTGCCTCGCCGCCAACCGCATCCGCAAGACCCGGGACGCCCGGCTCACCGTCGTCATGGTGGTCTTCGGACTGCTCTTCCTCCCCGGAGTGCTGCTGTGGCTGGGCGCCTTCCAGTTGCGGCGCTCGGTGGCCGGTTCCCAGGACAAGCGGATGGGAGCGCTGGGCACGGCGCTGCTGGTCGCGCTGACCGTGATCACCCTCATCTTCCTGATCAAGCTGCCGTTCGGCGGCTTCTGGGGCATCTATCTGCGCGGGGTGGTGGTGGCCCCGGTGATCGGCTGGTACATCGCCAAGCAGATCTGTGAGCGCACCGCCAGGGACCTGCGGGACTCCTGGGGCGGGCTGCTCGCGGGCGGCGGCGTGGGCGCCAAGGTGCCCGAGACGGTGCCCAACCACCCGGGCCAGACCTCCGCCGAGGAGCTGCGCAAGGCACTGCACAAGCTCACCGCCGAGCAGTACAGCAACGTGGTCTTCTACGCCGGCCCCAAGGGCATATTGGGCATGGGCACCCGCTGGGGCAGCTGGCAGCTGGCCGAGGACCTGGTCTCCGCCGACCCGGACAAGGAGATCGACCCCTTCCGCAGCTGGGACGTGATACGGGCGGTCCATGACCAGCTGCGGATGCTGGAGCGCACCCCGCTGCACACCGGCGGCTTCCCCACCCCCTCGGTGCGCCACTGGGTGGTCTCGCCCATCGGGGAAGGGGCCAAGGCGGTCGAGCGCGGCGGCACCTCCGAGGAGGAGGGCTTCCAGATAAAGGGCGTCGAGCTCCAGCGGATCTGCGACCAGCAGCAGTTCGGCGCCGGTGACCGGCACTATCTGGGTGTGCAGTTCGTGCTGTGGGACGGCCAGTTGGTGATCACACTGCTGATCACCGTGACCCTGCTGCACAAGACGCTGCGGATCGAGGTCACCGGACATGCCCTGGGGCCGGTGCACCCGCTGTTCACCAGCAAGCCGTCCGCGCCGTCCAAGACGGTGAGCAAGACCTTCCGGTTCTGGGAGACCAAATCGGTTCCGCTGCCGCTGGTGGACGCCAAGGAAGTGGTGCGGCTGACCGCGCGCGCCCCCTTCACCTGGTATCCGCCGGTCCTGGACCACCTGGGCGGCAAGCTGGTGCTGCCCGAGCCGTTCGGACTGCGCCACGCCTGGGCGGACAAGCCCTGGCGTCACCGCTTCATGGCGGACGACGCCCTGCGGGCGGCCACGCCCGTGCTGCGGGTGGTCCACGAGGCGGCGATCGGGGTGCTCAAGCACCACGGTGTGGACACCGAGCGCTTCGGCAACCGGTCACTGGCGCTCAGCGGCCAGGTCCAGGAGGCGTCCCCCAAGAAGGCCGATCTGTACGACGTCTGAGCCGACCGGTGAAGCCGCGCCCCGGCCGGACGGGACCCGGTCCGGGGCCGTGGCGCACGGCGGGAACGGCCTACGGATGCGGCCAGGCGTCGGCGAGCATCCGGCGGGTGTCGGCGAGCAGTTGCGGCAGCACCTTGGTGTTGCCGATCACCGGCATGAAGTTGGTGTCGCCGCCCCAGCGCGGCACCACGTGCTGATGCAGATGGGCGGCGATCCCGGCACCCGCCACCGAGCCCTGGTTGAGCCCGATGTTGAAACCGTGCGCACCGGAGGCGGTACGCAGCGTCGTCATCGCGGCCTTGGTGAACTCGGCCAGCTCCACCGTCTCCCCGGCGTCCAGCTCGGTGTAGTCGGCGATGTGGCGGAACGGCACGACCATGAGGTGGCCGCCGTTGTACGGGTACAGGTTGAGCACCGCGTACACGTGCTCCCCGCGCGCGATGATCAGGCCGTCCTCGTCGGACTTCTCCGGGATGGTGCAGAACGGGCAGCCATCACCGGCCCCCGGGCCGGTGGGCTTGTTCTCCCCCTGGATGTACGCCATCCGGTGGGGCGTCCACAGGCGCTGGAACGCGTCGGGCGTCCCCACTCCGAACTGCTGCTCCGGCTCACTCGTCATGCGGGCCAGCATATTCGCCCAGGAAGGGTGGGGAAGCGGTGAGGGGCGGCCCCCGTCGGGACCGCCCTCACCCCCGCTCACGCGGGAAACCCATCACACCTGGACGCGCCGCTCCACCGCGTCCACGATCTCGGCCAGCGCCTCGTCGACCGGGATGCCGTTCTTCTGCGAACCGTCGCGGTAGCGGAAGCTGACCGCTCCGGCCGTCACATCGTCGTCACCGGCGATGATCATGAACGGGATCTTGGACTTCTGGGCGTTGCGGATCTTCTTCTGCATCCGGTCCGAGGAGGAGTCGACCTCCATCCGCAGCCCCTTGGCCTTGGCCTTGGCCGCGAACTCCTCCAGGTACGGCACATGGGTGTCACCGATCGGGATACCGACCGCCTGCACCGGGGCCAGCCACACCGGGAACGCGCCCGCGTAGTGCTCCAGCAGCACCGCGAAGAACCGCTCGATCGACCCGAACAGCGCCCGGTGGATCATGACCGGCTGCTGGCGCGAGCCGTCCGCCGCCGTGTACTCGAGCTGGAACCGGGCCGGCTGGTTGAAGTCGACCTGGATCGTCGACATCTGCCAGGTACGGCCGATGGCGTCCTTGGCCTGGACGGAGATCTTCGGACCGTAGAAGGCGGCGCCGCCCGGGTCCATGACCAGGTCCAGACCCTGCTTCTCGGCGGCCTTGCGCAGCTCCTCGGTGGCCTCGACCCACTGGTCTTCGCTGCCCATGAACTTGTCCGAGTCGTCCCGCGTGGACAGCTCCAGGTAGAAGTCGCTCAGACCGTAGTCCCGGAGCAGGTTCAGCACGAAGGTCAGCAGATTGTCGAGCTCATCGGCCATCTGCTCCTTGGTGCAGTAGATGTGCGAGTCGTCCTGGGTGAACCCCCGGGCCCGGGTCAGGCCGTGGACGACACCGGACTTCTCGTAGCGGTAGACCGTGCCGAACTCGAAGAGCCGCAGCGGCAGCTCGCGGTAGGACCGCCCGCGCGCCCGGAACACCAGGTTGTGCATCGGGCAGTTCATGGCCTTGAGGTAGTAGTCCTGGCCCTCGAACTCCATGGGCGGGAACATGCCGTCCATGTAGTGCGGGAGGTGGCCGGAGGTCTCGAAGAGGCGCGCCTTGGTGATGTGCGGCGTGTTGACGAACTCGTAGTCCGCCTCTTCGTGGCGCTTGCGCGAGTACTCCTCCATCTCCTTGCGGATCACCCCGCCCTTGGGGTGGAAGACCGCGAGGCCGGAGCCGAGCTCATCGGGGAAGGAGAACAGGTCGAGCTCGGAGCCCAGCTTGCGGTGGTCGCGCTTCTCGGCCTCGGCGAGAAAGTCCAGATGGGCCTTCAGCTCGTCCTTGGTCGGCCAGGCGGTGCCGTAGATCCGCTGGAGCTGCGGGTTCTTCTCGCTGCCCCGCCAGTACGCGGCGGCGCTGCGCATCAGCTTGAAGGCCGGGATGTTGCGGGTGCTGGGCAGGTGCGGACCGCGGCAGAGGTCCTTCCAGCACAGCTCGCCGGTCTTGGCATCGAGGTTGTCATAGATGGTCAGCTCGCCCGCGCCGACCTCGGCCGAGGCGCCCTCGGCGGCGTCCGCGGCGGAACCCTTGAGACCGATCAGCTCCAGCTTGTACGGCTCGCCCGCCAGCTCCTCGCGGGCGGCTTCGTCGGTCACCGCGCGGCGCGAGAACTTCTGTCCCCGCTTCTGGATCTCCTGCATCTTCTTCTCGATGCGCTTGAGATCGTCCGGATGGAAGGGGGTCTCGACATCGAAGTCGTAGTAGAAGCCGTCCTTGATCGGCGGGCCGATACCCAGCTTGGCCTCCGGGAACAGCTCCTGCACGGCCTGCGCCATGACATGCGCGGTGGAGTGGCGCAGGATGTCCAGACCGTCCTGGCTGGTGATCTCGACCGGCTCGATCTCCTCGCCGTCGGCCGGGACGTAGGCCAGGTCCTTCAGCTCACCGCCGACGCGCGCGGCGACGATCGAGCGCTCCCCGGTGAAGAGCTCCGCGGCCGTAGTGCCCGTGGCCACCACGCGTTCTTCCCGCTCGGAATCGCGCTGGATGATCACACGGACGTCTGACACCGGTCTCTCCTGACTGATGGGTGGCTCACCGCGGCGAATGCCGCGCAGCGTGAATCGTACCGAGCCGACCGGTCCGACCGCGAAACGGCGGGGAGCGCGCGCACCGCCCGCACCGTGCTCCTCTCCCCGGCGGCCCGGCCGGCCGCCCGGCGCGCCGCGGTGAGCCCGGCGGTCAGGGCCCGCCGCACGCCTCCTCGAAGAAGTCCAGGTGCTCCTGGAGCGATTTGAGCAGCCGGTCCCGCTCCGCCTCGTCGACCTGGACCGGGGTGACGCCGGTGGCCCCGGTCAGCCGCCGGAAGCCGCCCCGGCTCTCCAGCCGTCCGCTGACCCGGATCGGCAGCCCCACCAGATGGGCATGGCCGGCCACCCGGTAGTCGTCCTCCTCCAGCACGATGCGCACCTGGGCCACATCGGCTCCGGCCAGCACCCGCAGCCGCACCGCGCCGGGTCCGCCGGGGCCGGTGCGGCGCAGCCGCAGCACCACTCCGGTGACCCGCACGGCCACGGACGGCTCGTCCCGTACGTAGCGGGCGCCCGCCTCGCGGAGCCCGGGGAGGTCGCCCGGGGAGAACTCCACCGGCTCGGGACGGAGGGGGAAGCCCGGTGGCGCACCGGCGGCCGGGGACCACTCCAGGGCCACCCGCGCCCCCTCGGTGCCCTGGACCAGGGCGACGACGGCCTCGGTCAGCTCCCGGCTCACCCCCGCCTCGACGGCCGCGTCGAACGCCTCCATCCCGCCGGTGGCGCGCTGGTAGTCGACGGCGTCCCGGAGGGCGTGCAGTGCGCGCAGCAGGGTGGCGGTGGCGGTGCGGCCCTCCTCGACGGGGACGAACACGGTCAGCGCCCGGCCCCCGGAGGCGGGTCCCGCCGGGCCGGTGAGCACCCGCTCCATGAACTCCTCGGCGGCGCGGCGGTGCCGGGCGCCGTAGTAGCCCGCGCGGCCCCGGGCGGCGAGCGCGGCGGCCAGCAGCATGCCGCGGGCCGCGGAGCGCAGCCGGTCCTGGGCGGTCCAGGCGGCGGTGCCGCCGGGGGACTCGGGCACCTCGCGCCGCCAGCGGATCTCGTCGCTGGGCACGGCGAGACCGGTGAGCACCTCACGGGCGGACGGGGCGGCGCTGCGGGCCAGCGCCATCAGGGCCTCGGCGAGCAGATCGCCGCTGTCGGGGAACTGCCGGGTCTCGGGCACCAGCAGGCTGGTGCCGCCCGCGAGCTGTCCCGGCGGGGTCCAGCGGGCGTACTGCCCCGGCGCGCCCCCGCGGCGGCGCCAGCCGTGCCGGGTGAGCAGGGCGCCGAGGACGGCCGGATCGACGTCATCGGGGTACGGGGTGGCGGGGGCGGACTCTCCCCCGGGTCGGTACCGGTCCATCACGGTCTCCCTCCCGCCCCGACCCGGGTCATGATCTCGCAGAGCGCGCGGTCGTCGAAGACCCGCGAGGTCGGGATCCGCACGGTGGTCCGGCGGCGGCCCGTGACCGGGTGGCCCGCCAGATTGGTCCAGTAGCAGCAGTGCCGCAGAGCGAGTCGGTCGTGTCCGGCCCGCAGCCAGTCGTCCTGGCTGCGGGGCACGATCATCACGACGAGGATCTTGTGCACGGAGACCGGGGTACGGGCCAGCTTCACCAGGTGGTCGTTGTCCAGGGTGAAGCCGAAGGTCGGTCCGCGCGGCCGCGGCGGCAGTTGGTACGTGGCCTTCAACTGCACCTTGATGGTGACCTCGTCGTCCACGGCGTGGCCGGGCGCGCTGTGGCTGACGTGCCAGTCGATGCCGTGGTCGGGGAAGGGCTGCGCCAGTGAGCAGCCGGCCGCCGCCGCGACGGCGTGCAGATAGCCCACCTGAAGGGTCTCCATACAGGCGGTGGTGGCGATATGGCCACGTGGGGGCGCGATCCGCTCGGACAGCAGACCGCTCGCCGCCGGGGCCGGGTCGGGCTGCGCGAGCGCCATGGCTGTTGACGCCTTCCGGTCGTCGCCGGTCCGTACACCTGTGTTGTCTCCCCGTCAGGTCCGTGTCAAACGGCGGTGGTTCGACCACCTCCCTCCGGGTATCACCTGGTCGGGGCGGGTTGAAGGTGTCATCGCACGATCATGCACGAGGAGTTGAGGCCATGCCGTCCTGGTTCGAGGGGCCGCTCGCCGCGTTCGACACCGAGACCACCGGTGTCGATGTCGAGGGCGACCGGATCGTGTCGGCTGCTCTGGTCGTCCAGCGCGGGACCGGATGTCTGCCGGAAATCCGCCGCTGGCTGGTGAGTCCGGGGATACCGGTGCCGCCGGAGGCCACCGAGATACACGGGCTGACGGATACCCATCTCCAGCGCCACGGCCGCTGGCCCGCGCCGGTGATGGAGGAGGTGGCGCGGGGCATCGCGGAGCAGAGCGCGCGGGGCACCCCCCTGGTGGTGATGAACGCTCCGTTCGATCTCACGCTGCTGGACCGCGAGTTGAAGCGGCACCGCAACTCCAGCCTGTCCGGCTATCTGTCGCTGCGTTCGCTGTGTGTGCTCGATCCCCGGGTGCTGGACAAACATGTGGACCGCTACCGCAAGGGGCGTCGTACGCTCACCGATCTGTGCGAGCACTACGGTGTGGAGCTCACCGGGGCGCATGACGCGGCGGCGGACGCGCTGGCCGCCCTGGAGGTCGTGCGGGCGGTCGGCCGTCGGTTCGCCTCCCGTCTGGAGACCCTGTCCCCCGCCGAGCTGCACGCCCGGCAGACCGTCTGGTACGCGGCCCAGGCACGCGGTCTCCAGGCGTGGTTCGCGCTCAACGGCTCGGACGAGGTGTGCGATCCGGCCTGGCCGCTGCGGCCGGATCTGCCGGCCGCGGCCTGACGGCGGCGCCCGCGGCCCCGCACCGTCCCCCCGTGGGACCCGGGCGCGCAGGGAGGGTCTCAGCCGAGGCGGAGTACGAAGGGGTGCCCTGCCGGGTCGGAGTAGATCCGGACGTCGCGCGGACCGCCGTTGAACCGTGTCTCCAGTGGCCGGGCGCCGAGGTCCACCACTTTGCGTTCGGCCGCGTCGATGTCCTCCACCAGCAGTTCCAGATGGGCCTGCTGGGAGTCGTCCGGACGCGGCCAGCTCGGCGGGGCGTAGCCGTGGTCGCGGAGGAAGGCCATCCGGGACCCTCCGGGCGCCGCGAGCTCGATGCGGTCGGCGTTGGTGATCGCGAGGATCTCCGCGCCGAGCACCTCGGCGTAGAACTCGGCCAGCTCCTCGGGTTCGGCGCAGTCCAGGGACAGAACGGCTGTGGTCGCGACGGCCATGGGTTCCCCTCCGATGTTCAACCGTGGAAGTTCTATCCGGATACCCGGGCATCGGTCGTACAAGCGCATACAGTTGAGGCCGGGCCGCCTGTGGCGGCCCGGCCTCACGGGGTGGGCGATACTGGGTTCGAACCAGTGACCTCTTCGGTGTGAACGAAGCGCTCTCCCACTGAGCTAATCGCCCGGGGTGTCCGGTTGGGGTCTCCCCCGGTGGAACGACCTGAACAATACAGGTCGCGAAGGGTTTGGTTCAAACCGGATTCCCGCCGGGAGCCGGTGGCGTCCCGGACCGCCCGGCGCGTACGGCGTCCAGGTGGGCCCGCAGCCCACGGCACCCCGCGCGCATCATCAGGGCGTGGTTGAGGCGGAAGACGGGCCGCCCGGGAAGGGCGAACCAGCGCAGCAGGGGCTTGCGGGCCACCACCTCCTGCTCGAAGAGGGCGCGGGTGCCACCGTCACGCGCGGTGACGGTCCAGCGCGCCCAGCCGTCCAAGTCACCGGAGAACATGATCTCCAGGACTCCGGCCACCGGGTCCTGGCGGGCCTCACGGACGGTGACCTCGAGGTCGTACGGGATGAGTGAGCGGAAGCGGGCGGTACCGGTCCGGCCGTCGATCCGGCGGGCCTCGCGGACCTGTGGCCACCAGCGCGGGTAGCGGTCGCCCTCGGCCAGGACCGCGAAGACGTCGGCGGGCAGGGCGTCGAGGTCCCATCGGCTGCGGAAGCGGTAGCGGCACCAGTCCATGGGGCCAGTGTGCGCCGCGGCGGCGGCCGCACACCCACACCGGCCGGTGCGCGACCGGGCCCAAGGGGCCGCCGGGGTCCGCCGGTTGGCGCGGGCGGGGGCGCCGGCAAGCACAACGCCGAGGGCCCGTACGGCGGTCAGCCGTACGGGCCCTCGGTCCAGGGTGGGCGATACTGGGTTCGAACCAGTGACCTCTTCGGTGTGAACGAAGCGCTCTCCCACTGAGCTAATCGCCCTGGCGCACGGCCAACATTAGCGCATGCCGGACCGTGCTCATGACCACTCACCGGGGCCGCGCGGCCCCGGTGACCGGCCCGACCGTCACTCCTTGATCTTCCAGGGCATGACGATGCCGAACTTCCACACGTACACCGTGATCGCCGCGGCGCAGATGATCAGGCCGATGGTGGTGAGGATGAGATTGCGCTTGCGGACCTTCGGATCCAGCGCGCGCTGCGCGGCCTCGGTGACCTTGCGCTTGGTCCAGCGCAGCACCAGCTGCGCCCAGACGAACTCGGTCGCCCAGATCGCCATACCGCCGAAGATCACCAGCCATCCGGGGCCGGGCAGCGGCAGCATGATGATCCCCGCGACCACGACCGCGAGGCCCACGATGAAGACGCCGACCTGCCAGCTGAGGTGCAGGGTGCGGGACCGCTGAATGAACTGCGGCGCCCGGGAGCCGAAGACCGGCCCCTTGCCCTGCGCATCGTCCCCCGTCGCGACATCGGTCGTCGCAGGCGCGACGGCCCCCTGTCGCTCGTCACTCTCCGCATTCATGTGAACCAACTTACCTGATCGTTTCAAGTCACCGGAATGGTGGTACCGGCCGCCCCGGAGCTGGGCCGCCCGAGCTACCAGAAGAGCCGCAAAACGGTCAGAGGGGTTTACAACGGCACCGTAGGTGGCATGTCGATTTCGCCGACGTGCGAATCCCCGAGCGCACACTGAGCGAAAGGCCCTGGCGCTTATGAACACCACGGTCAGCTGCGAGCTGCACCTGCGCCTCGTTGTGTCGAGCGAGTCCTCACTGCCTGTACCCGCGGGACTGCGGTATGACACGGCCGACCCTTACGCCGTGCACGCCACCTTCCACACCGGAGCCGAAGAGACGGTCGAATGGGTGTTCGCCCGCGATCTTCTCGCCGAGGGCCTGCACCGGCCCACCGGTACCGGCGATGTCCGGGTGTGGCCGTCCCGCAGCCACGGTCAGGGCGTCGTCTGCATCGCCCTGAGCTCCCCGGAGGGAGAGGCCCTGCTCGAGGCCCCGGCGCGGGCCCTGGAGTCGTTCCTGAAGCGGACCGACGCCGCGGTGCCACCCGGCACCGAACACCGCCACTTCGATCTCGACACAGAGCTCTCCCACATCCTGGCGGAGAGCTGAGACCCGGCGAGAGCTGAGCGCGCGACCGTCCGACTCGGGGAGACGGCGCGAGCCGGGAGACCACATTTCCGGTAGTGACATCCCGATCATGGCATTCCCACACGACACAGCGCAGGCGACGGTGCCGGGGGGGGGGGGGGGGGGGGGAGGGAGGGGAAACCACGCGGGGACCCAAAAGGGGGGGGCAGGGTATCCCGCGCTTTCCCGCACGCCCACAGCGGTGTGGGAAACAGGGGGGGC
>NZ_JBWKKP010000015.1:9041-157305 GCF_056431485.1 Streptomyces sp. NPDC045899 | reverse complement strand
CTCCCCCCCCCCCCCCCCCCCCCCCCCCCCCCCCCTCCCCCACCCCCCCCCCCCCCCCCCCCCCCCCCCCCCCCCACCACCGTGTGTGACCCCACGGGGGCACGCGGTGTCACACCGCGCTCCGCGCGCCGCTAGAGTCGGTCGGACCGAGGGGCGGTCCAGAAGCAGCCTCCGACCCGGCCGGTCAGGGAGCCAATGGTGCTGATCAATCACGACACCCGGTGCGCGCTCGACGTGGTCGTCGATCTGGTGAACACCGCGCCCGAGGGCACGGACACGGACGGTCTCACCGATGTCGACGCCCTGCGGGGATTCGTCGAGCGCCATGCGATCAGCGACATCGGCACGCTCGGTGACCGCGATCTGACCGCGGTACGGGCCGTCCGCTCCCGGTTCGCCGAGGTCTTCGGCGCGGCCGAGGACGCCGGTGGCACCCCGCGCGCGGCCGAACTGCTCAACGCGATGATCGCCGCGGCCGGGACCACTCCACGGCTCACCGACCACGACGGCTACGACTGGCATGTGCACTACTTCGCGCCGGGCGCGTCGGTCGCCGACCACCTCGCGGCCGACGGCGGTATGGCGCTGGCGTTCCTGGTGGTGGCGGGCGAGCGCGAGCGGCTGCGGCGCTGTGAGGCCCCGGACTGCCGCCACGCCTTCGTGGATCTGTCCCGCAACCGCTCCCGCCGCTACTGCGACAGCCGCACCTGCGGGAACCGGCTGCATGTCGCCGCCTACCGGGCGCGTCGCCGGGAGGCCGCCGGCTGAGCCGGGGCCGGGTCCCCCGTCACCAGCGGTGGAGGTCGTGCAGGGCGGTGATGAAGAGCAGGGTGCCTATGACCGCCAGGAAGAACATCAGCGGCGGCTGGGAGAGGGCGAAGAGACAGCCACGGGTCTCCTCGCTCGGGGGCACAGGGGGGCCTTCGATGGGGGACTGCTCCCCGGGTGTTTGCAGCATCTCGCGGCAGATCATGGCGCAGCGCAAACCCCGGTTACGACCATCGTGCCGATTTTGACCGGTAGTTCGTCAGATTCCGTGCTTTTTGAGAATCGCTTCGATGTCTGAGAAGTCTTCTGTGTCCGAGCTGGTTCCGGCCTTGCTCTTCGACGCCCCGGACGCCTTGCCGGAACGGCCCGTCCGGGCCGCCTTGGCACCGGACGCGCCGAGGGCGGGGTCGGAGGCCGCGGGAGCCGACGCGCCACCCTGCCCGGCCGCGGCGGCGGCACGGCGCTCCTCGCGGGTGCCGCCCCGGCGGCGCTCGACGGCCCGGGTCACCATGAACAGCGCCCAGGAGAGCCCCAGCACGGCGAAGCCCGCCCAGACGGTCGGCTTGAAGACCAGGTCGGTGAGCCAGTCCAGGATCCCGGTCATCGCCAGGCCCAGCGGCACCAGCGCGTAGGCGGCGATCCGGGCCGCGGCCAGGAACCGCTTGCGGTAAGCGGTCACACCGGCGATGCCCAGTCCGGCCGCGGAGAGCGCTGCGCAGACGGTGTCGGTCAGCATCGGGTCCTCCTGCCGGTGGATACCGGGACGGATGTCCGGTCCCTCCATCCTGCACCCCCGGGGGCGGAAGGGGCCACGGCCGGGGCGCGGGATCAGGGACATCTCCGGGGACCGTCTCCTCCCCGGGGCCGAACGCCCTCCGGGTGCCTCGCGACCGCGGCGGGCTGGAAGACTGGCCCCATGAGCGACACCGATCCCGCACGTCCCGTACTCGATGTGTGGTGCGAATTGCAGTGCCCCGACTGCCGTACGGCGCTGGCGGATCTCAGCGCGCTGCGCGACCGCTTCGGGGACGCCCTGGAGATCCGGCTGCGGCACTTCCCGCTGGAGCGCCACCGTCACGCCCACGCCGCGGCCCAGGCGGCCGAGGAGGCCCTCGCCCAGGGGCAGGGCTGGCCGTACACCGAGGCGGTGCTGGCGCGTACCGGGGAGCTGGCCGAGCGGGGTGAGCTGCTGCTCGTCGAGATCGCCCGTGAACTGGGCCTGGACGCCGAGGAGATGGACACCGCGCTGATCGACGGGCGGCACATCCTGATCGTGGACGCGGACCAGGCCGAGGGCAAGGCGATCGGAGTGACCGGCACCCCCACCTATGTGATCGGCGGCGAGCGGCTGGACGGCGGCAAGAGCCAGGAGGGGCTGCGGGAGCGGATCGAGGAGATCGTCGCGCGGCTGCTGGCCGAACCTGCCTGACGGCGTGGGGCGGCCCCGTCGGCCGCCCTACAGCAGCGGTTTGAACAGCTGGTACTCGACCGGCTCGTAGCCGAGCGACTCGTACAGGCGCAGCGCGGGGGTGTTGCCCCCGAAGACGTGCAGTCCCAGGCTGTGCGCCCCGCCCGCCAGTGCGTCGCCCTCGGCGGCGAGCATCAGGGTGCGGCCGTGGCCCCGGCCGCGGTGCTCCTCGGCCACCTCGACGGAGAAGACGTACGCCTCCCCCATCACGGCGGCGTCGGCCTCCCCCTCGCGCAGCGCGACCCACAGGGTGCCCACCTCGGCGCCGTCGTGGACCAGGACGCGCAGCCAGGCGCCCACGGTGTCCCGGCCGTGGGGAAGCAATGTCTCGTAGTCACGGTCGGCCTTGGCCTCGGCCTGGGGTCCGCTCAGTCCGCGCTGGACCAGATCCTTGACGTAGTCGGCCCGCTCATGGGCGTACCAGGCCGGGTACTCGGCCTCGGTCAGCGGCCGGATCGCGCTGCCGTCGGGGAGCGCGGGCGCCCCGGTGAGCGGCTTGACCATGTTGCGGCCGCGCTCGCGGTAGCCGAGGGCGGTGGCCAGCCCCAGCGCGGTGGTGGCCGACGCGGGCACGCTCGCCACGACCTGGGTGCACCCCCAGCCTCGGAGCACCTCCTCGGCGGCGAGGGCGGCGACGGTGCCGCGGCCCCGGTGCCGGTCCGCCTCGTCGACCCGGAGGTGCTCGACACGTCCGGCCGCCGGGCCGAGCCGGGCGTCCGTGGTGAGGCGGATGGTGCCGACGGGGCGGCTGTTGACGCACACCTCGTACGAGCGGGCGCGTCCGCCGCCCTCGGTGCGCTGCTCCGGCTCGGTGGGCCGCAGGGTGGTGGTCACCCTGGTGTTGTACCGGCCCGCCGCGCGCTCGTCATCAGCTTTTCGACGGATCTTCGGGGACCCGGCCCATCCGGCCGGGTCCTGCGCCCCGCGGTCCGGTACGCGGCCGGGCGGCCGTCACGGGTCGATGTCCGCCGCCGCCCGCTCGGTGAAGATCCGCATGGCCTTGGCGGTGACGGGGCCGGGGGCGCCGGGCACGGCGCGCTCGTCCACCCGGTGCACGGCCTGCACATCACGCGTGGTGGAGGTCAGGAAGACCTCCTCGGCCCGCTCCACCACGTCCAGCGGCAGATCGGCCTCCCGCGCGCCCACCCAGTCCAGGACCAGGGCGCGGGTGATGCCCGCGAGGCAGCCGGAGGTGAGCGGCGGGGTGTACAGCTCGCCGTCGAGGGCCACGAAGACATTGGAGCCGGTGCCCTCGCACAGGGCGCCGACCGTGTTGCCGAACAGCGCCTCGCTGGCGCCGTGTTCCCGGGCGCGGGCGAGGGCGACCACGTTCTCGCCGTAGGAGGTGGTCTTCAGACCCGTGAGCGCCCCGCGCTCGTTGCGCGCCCAGTCCACGGTGACCACGGCCGTGGTGTCCGGCCGCCGGTGGGTCTCGACGATGGCGACCACCAGCGTGGGGCCCTCGGTGCCCCGGTCCGAGCCCAGCGGGGAGAACCCTCCGGTGTAGGTGATCCGCAGCCGTCCGAGCGCCATGGGGTTGGCCTTGAGGACCGCCTCGCAGGCATGCCGCACCTCGTCCTGGTCCGGCTCGGGCAGACCCAGACCGTGTGCGGAGCGGGCCAGCCGCCGCAGATGGCGGGTGAGCGCGAAGGGGCGTCCCTCGACAGCCTTGATCGTCTCGAAGACACCGTCGCCGACCGTCAGTCCATGATCGAACACCGACACCCGGGCGGTGTCGGCCTCGTGCAGGGATCCGTCGAGCCAGATCGTGAGCGTCGTCATCGTGTCGCCCTTCCCGTCGGCTGCTGTACTTCCGACGCTACCGCGAGCAGCCGCGACGCCTTGAGTTCGGTTTCCTCCCATTCGTCCTCCGGGTCGGAGCCCCAGGTGATCCCGGCCCCGGTCCCGAAGCGCAGCACGGCGCCGCCACCGGCCGGGCCGGGCGGCGCCCGGTCTATCCAGAACGTCCGGATCCCGACGGCCAGCTCGGCGGTGCCCCGGTCGGCGTCCACCCAGCCGACCGCACCGCAGTACGGACCGCGGGGCGCGGTCTCCAGCCGCTCTATGACGCGCAGCGCACTGGACTTGGGCGCACCGCTGACCGAGCCGGGCGGGAACGACGCGGCCAGCAGTTCCGGCCAGCCCGCCCCGGCGGCCAGCTCACCGCGGACCGTGGAGACGAGGTGGACCAGTCCCGGGTGCGGCTCGATCGCGCAGAGCGCGGGGACGGTCACCGAACCGGTCTCACAGACCCTCCCCAGGTCGTTGCGGACCAGGTCCACGATCATCACGTTCTCGGCGTGGTCCTTCTCCAGCAGGTCCGCGGCGCTGCGGCCGGTGCCCTTGATCGGCCCGGACTCCACGGTGCGGCCGGTGCGGCGCAGGAACAGCTCGGGCGAGGCGGTGGCCACCTCCACCCCGTGGGCGGGCAGCCGGACCGTACCCGCGTACGGGGCCGGGTTGCCCCGGGCCAGCAGCGCGGTGAGCGCGTCCACGTCGGCGGCGTCCGGATCGGGCAGCGGCGCGGACAGCACCCGGCAGAGATTGACCTGGTAGACCTCTCCGGCGGCGATATGGCGCCGTATGCGCCGTACGCCCTCGGTGTAGGCGGCCCGGTCCAGCGAGGAGTCCCAGTCCTCCGGCGCGGGTCCCCGCCAGGCGCCGGGCACCGGGGCGGGCACGGGCGCGGACCGTACGTCGCCGAAGCGGGCGCAGACCGTACCGCCCTCGAAGTCCGCGACAACGGCCCAGAAACCCCGGGAGTCCAGGGCTGCGGGGTCACTGGTCACATCACGGAGATCAGTGGCGAGCAGGCCGCCGAAGCGGGCGAGAGGGGGCAGGTTGTGCACGGTTGTGAGTCTATGGCGCCCTGGTCACAGGGGCTTCGCAGGGGACGGGAGCGGCGGTGGGGACCGGGCCCCGCCGTGCGAGCAGCGCAGCACGCTGCGGAAACGGAATTTGAGCTGGCCGGGGAATCCGCTAGAGTTCAACACGTCGCCGGGACGCGGAAGCGCCCCGGGAAAACGACACCTGCGGACGTGGCTCAGTTGGTAGAGCATCACCTTGCCAAGGTGAGGGTCGCGAGTTCGAATCTCGTCGTCCGCTCGGAGTGGGGGTTTCAGAGTCCCCGCGCCTGGTGGAGTGGCCGAGAGGCGAGGCAACGGCCTGCAAAGCCGTCTACACGGGTTCAAATCCCGTCTCCACCTCGGACGATTAGCTCAGCGGGAGAGCGCTTCCCTGACACGGAAGAGGTCACTGGTTCAATCCCAGTATCGTCCACTGGGGCCTTCACGGGCCCTTCTCGCGCGATTAGCTCAGCGGGAGAGCGCTTCCCTGACACGGAAGAGGTCACTGGTTCAATCCCAGTATCGCGCACGCAGTCCCGAGGACGATTAGCTCAGCGGGAGAGCGCTTCCCTGACACGGAAGAGGTCACTGGTTCAATCCCAGTATCGTCCACACCGATCGGCGGAGGGCCGGAGCGATCAGCTCCGGCCCTCCGCCGTTTCAGGCTGCTACGCCTTCAGGATCGTGCCATGGTCACGAGGAGAAGAGCATGTGGCCGAAGCCCCGGTGGTGCTTGTGGTGGCCGTGATGACCGTGGTGGCCGTGCTGCGGCGCGCCCCACGCGGGCCCGGCCGGGTACGCCTGCGGAGCGCCGGGAGCGGGCGGAGCCGGGGGCGCGGGCGGAGCCTGCTGGGTCCACTGCGCCTCCAGCCGGGTCAGCGACTCGAGCTCCCCGTAGTCCAGAAAGATCCCCCGGCAGCCGCTGCACTGCTCTATCTGCACGCCATTGCGGTTGTACGTGTGCATCGGCGCATGACACTTGGGACACTGCATGGTCCGCTCATCTCCCTCAACTACGGACAAAACACACCGCCGGAACGTCCGTCCAGCCGTGGTGAGTTCACCCTACGGCCTCGCTGAGCCGGGCGACGCGGACACAGGCGTCGACCATGGCCTCCTCCGCCTCGTCCAACGCCCGCTCCGCGGCGGCCGCCTTGGCCAGGGCGAGCGCGGCGGTCTGCACGGTGAGCGCGCGCGCCGGTACGTCGAGGCGCGGCCACGGATCGTCCGGCCCCGCCGCCGTACCGCCCGCGGCGCGATACGCCCCGAGGAACGCCGCCCAGTCCGCGGGTGCGAGCAGCCCGGCCGCGTACCAGGCCGCGGGGCGCGCCAGGTCCCAGCCCGGGTCGCCCAGACCGAGGTCATCGACGTCGATCAGCAGCCAGCGGCCCTGGTGCCCGACGAGTTGGCCGAGGTGGAAGTCTCCGTGGCAGAGCGCGCCGGGGCCGGATCCGGCCGGTCCCTCGCCGGGCGCCGAGCGCGCCCACCCGGGCAACCCCGCCCAGGCCCGCTCCACCGCATGCGCGGCGGCGGCCAGCCGGGGAGGGAGCCCCGGGGCGGTGGTGGCAACCGCCCGGAGCCGGTCGAGGGCGCGGGCCGCCTTGGCGGGACCGCGCATCGGCGGCAGCGGCCCGGGGAGCGCGGCGGGCGGCACGGTGTGCAGCCGCGCGAGCAGTGTCCCCGCCTCCGCCCAGGGCGCCGCGCCGGGCTCGTCCGGCGCGACCGGCTCCCCGTAGGGCCACAGGGTGATCCGCCGTCCGTCGGGCAGCGCCCCGGCCTCCGCGAGCGGGGCGAGCAGGGCCCCGGCACAGCGGGGATGCGCGGCGACCTCCAGCCTGGCGGCCAGCGCGGCCGGATCGGCGTCCGGGGCATGGGCCTTGGCGACGACCGGGCCGCAGCGGACGACGGTCCCGTCGGGGCGGTCGGCGAGGACGACGGCCTCGTCACGGGCGCCTGGCCGGATTCCCCGGACGGCATCGGCCAGCAATGCCCGCGTCGTGCCCACGGCTCCCCCTCAAGAACGATGTCGTCGGGATCCTAACCACCAGCGAGCGCGGCAGGGGCGGGGCCCTGGATGAACGCCGCGACAGCGGCCGGACCGGGGCTGGGCGCCACGGCGGACCGACGCGCAGAACGACGGCCGGGCCCGGGCGATACGCCCGGCGGGGCCGGCCATGGTCCCGTGCGGTACGTCTGGCGTCGTGGCCTTGGGCCCGGTTCCTTCCCCCTCGGCAGGCCGAGGGGGGTGGACCCGCGCCGCACCCGCTGCGGTGGCCCCGCGCGGCGTACCCCGGCGGGCCGGCCAGGGGCCCGTGCCATACGCCCGATCCATGACCTCTCAGCTCTCCTGGAGGGTGGTCAGGCCGTGGCCGATGAAGCGGGGGACGATGTCGCCGATGCGGACGAAGCCCGCGCCGACACGTCGCCGCACCCGCGCGGTACGTGCAACGTCACGGCCTTGGGCAGGCGCCGCGCTCCCGGCACGCGGACGATCCCGGCCCGGAGCGTGACCGGCCCCGGCGACCCCGCCACGGGGTCGCGGCCGCGTGTGTGATCCGACAGACGGCCCTGGACGGCGCGATGCCCGGACAGCTCCCCAGCTGTCCGGGCATTCGTGCCGTCCGCCGCACCCCCGTCCCCACGGGGCTGATGACAGGAAGTCCCCGGCCCAGGCCGCTCTCCTGGACCCGGGGCGCTCAGCGCCCCAGCATTCCCGCCACGGACGACGCTTGTGTGACGACGGCTTCCCAGCCGCCGAAGGCGATGCTCAGCAGGACGGCCAGCGGCAGCACCATGGCCACCGCGACCAAGGGATGACGGGTGCCCGGCTCGGAGCCGGCGAACGCTTCGGCGATCCGGCGCCGCCGCACTCGGATGACCGAACCTCCAGCCGTGTGCGCCATCGTCCCTCCTCCTTCACATCTGGGGCGGCGAGCGTCTGACCTCGGGGGACGAGTGCTGCGCCCGCCGCTTGACGACAACATTAGGCGCGCACCCCGCGCTCGGCGTCATGCCTTCGTACCGCTTGACGGGCCTCCCGGAGGATGACCCCGGACCACCGTGCGTACTCCCCTGGGTGGAGACTCCGCTCCCGGAGCCGGGGTCATCCCGGAAGGGCCGGGTGAGGGGACACCGGAACGGCCCCCTCACCCGGCCCGCTCCTCCCCCGCTACGCCGCCTCGTCCTCGCCCTCGTCCACACCGCTGCGCGGCACCGGCTGCTCCACCAGCGCGAGCACCCGGGTGGCCATGAACCGCGCAGTGCGGACGACGGACCCATTACGGGTGACTTCGCTCACTTCCACCACCCCGCGCCGGACCGCCGTCTCCACCCGGCGGCCCGCCCTGCTCGCCGTGACTTCGTACGTCCGGGTCGTGTCCCCGGCATCCACCACTATCTCCACACGGTCACCCTTCACGCTCTCAATCCCCCTTCTGGGACGGCCCCTTGAGATCACGCATGCCTGAGCACGGGCACGGATTGCCACGTTTCCGGCCCACATCTCCAGGATCCCAGGGGGGACTGACAATCCGTCGGCCGACGCATGCGCGGCCTCTCAGCGCGCGGGGCCGTCAATCCGTAAGCTGTGCACGTCAGACGGACAGCAGTGGACGGCAGCGGATGGGGCTCCCCTCCAGGGCTCACACCGGGGCCCGGACGGGCCCGCCCCACCGGAGGCAGGGGACGGACATGGCGATGATGCGGCTCCGGCGCGAGGACCCGCGTGTCGTCGGTTCCTTCCGCCTTCACCGGCGGCTCGGCGCAGGCGGTATGGGGGTGGTCTACCTCGGCTCCGACCGGCGCGGACAGCGCGTGGCGCTCAAGGTGATCCGGCCGGACCTGGCCGAGGACCGTGAGTTCCGCTCCCGGTTCGCCCGCGAGGTGTCGGCCGCCCGCCGGATCCGCGGCGGCTGTACGGCGCGGCTGGTGGCCGCCGACCTCGAGGCCGACCGCCCGTGGTTCGCCACCCAGTACGTACCCGGCCCCTCCCTGCACGACAAGGTGAACGAGGAGGGCCCGCTGCCCGCGGCGCAGGTCGCTTCGATCGGGTCGGCCCTGGCCGAGGGGCTGTTGGCGGTCCATGAGGCCGGAGTGGTCCACCGCGACCTCAAGCCGTCGAACATCCTGCTCTCCCCCAAGGGCCCGCGGATCATCGACTTCGGTATCGCCTGGGCGACCGGGGCCAGCACGCTGACCCATGTCGGCACGGCGGTCGGCTCGCCCGGTTTCCTCGCGCCCGAGCAGGTGCGGGGCGCGACGGTGACCCCGGCGACCGACGTCTTCGCGCTGGGCGCCACGCTCGCCTACGCGTCGACGGCGGACTCCCCCTTCGGGCACGGGAGTTCGGAGGTGATGCTCTACCGGGTGGTGCACGAGGAGCCCCAGCTGATCGGGGTGCCGGACGCGCTGGCGCCACTGCTCCACGCCTGTCTGGCGAAGGATCCGGAGGACCGGCCCAGCACCCTCCAGCTGTCGCTGCGGCTCAAGGAGATCGCGGCGCGCGAAGCCCACGGACAGGGCCACGGACACGGCCATGAGCAGGGTCCGGGGCAGCCGTACGGCGGGGCGCCGTACGGCACGTCCGAGTCCCGGCCCACCGGGCGACGTGCCGATCAGTACGCGGAGCAGCACACCGAGCGGCGGCCCGGAGGCACTCCGCCGCCCCGGGGCGCCTCGCACCCGTCCCGGGGGGCCGCCCCGCGCGGTGCGTCGTCCCGGCAGGGGTCCGGTACGGGCGCGGGCCGTGCGCCGGGGCGCAACACCCCGGCGCGCCAGGGCGCGCCGCGCCGCCGCCCCGGCCCGCCCGCACGCACGGTGCGCACGACGCCGAACGGACGGCGGCCCGGCGGTCCGAACCCCCGGCTGCTGCGGCAGCGGCTGACGGTGTTCGTGGTGGTGACGCTGCTGGTGGCGCTGGGGATCGCCGCGGCGCAGGGCTGTGAGGGCCCGTCGAACGGACTCGGCACGCCGGCGTCGGTGCCCGGTGCCCCGTCGACGGCCGTGCAGCACGGCGGATGGCGTTAGGACGGTCCGGGGGCCCGGTCCGCCGGTCGGTTCAGTGCTGGGGGCGGCCCGCGGTCACCGCGTAGAAGGCCACCGCCGCGGCCGCGCCCACGTTGAGCGAGTCCACGCCGTGGGCCATCGGGATGCGGACCCACTCGTCCGCGGCCATCAGCGCCTGCGCGGAGAGGCCGTCGCCCTCGGCGCCCAGCATCAGGGCGACGCGGTCCAGCCGGTGCGGCGCCGCGTCGTCGATGCTGGTGGCCTTCTCGTCGGGGGTCAGGGCGAGGATGGTGAACCCCGCGTCACGGACCGTCTCCAGTCCGCGCGGCCAGGTCTCGAGCCGGGCGTAGGGGACGGAGAAGACGGCACCCATCGAGACCTTGACCGAGCGCCGGTAGAGCGGATCGGCGCAGTCCGGGGAGAGCAGGACGGCGTCCATGCCGAGGGCCGCCGCGCTGCGGAAGATCGCCCCTATGTTCGTGTGGTCGTTGACGGACTCCATGATGGCGACGCGCCGGGCTCCGGCGAGCAGTTCCCCGGCCTCGGGCAGCGGGGTGCGCTGCATGGAGGCGAGGGCGCCGCGGTGGACGTGATAGCCCGTCACCCGCTCGGCCAGCTCGGGGCTGACCGCGTAGACCGGTGCCGGGACGTCCTCGATGACATCGCGCATGACATCGACCCACTTCGACGACAGCAACATCGAGCGCATCTCGTAACCGGCCTGCCGGGCGCGCCGGATCACCTTCTCGCCCTCGGCGATGAACAGGCCCTCGGCGGGCTCCCGCTTACGCCGTAGCTCCACATCGGTCAGACCCGTGTAGTCGCTCAGCCGCGGGTCGTCGGGATCATCGACGGTGATGAGATCAGCCACTTGAGTGATACTGCCTTGTCCTGGTTGCGGTGCCAATGCGGCAGACGCGATTTGCGTTACCCGCGGTTACGCCACGGGCGGCCGGGTCAGGTGTGGTCGGGGGAGGCGACAGTGACGACGTCACCGATCACCACGATCGCGGGCGGCCGCACACCTTCGGCGGCCACCGTCTCCGCCACCGTGGCGAGCGTGGCGTCCACCCTCCGCTGGGCGGCGGTGGTGCCCTCCTGGACCACCGCGACCGGGGTGTCCGCGGCCCGGCCGTGTCCGATGAGCGCGGTGGCGATGGCCCCTATCTTCTCGACGGCCATCAGCAGCACCAGCGTGCCGCGCAGCCGGGCGAGCGCGGACCAGTCCACCAGCGAGCTGGGGTCCTCGGGCGCCACATGTCCGCTGACCACCGTGAACTCATGGGCCACCCCGCGGTGGGTGACCGGGATCCCGGCCACGCCCGGCACGCTGATGGCGCTGGTCACCCCGGGCACCACGGTGCACGGGATCCCGGCCTCGGCCAGGGCCTGCGCCTCCTCCATCCCGCGGCCGAAGACGAACGGATCGCCGCCCTTGAGCCGGACGACCGACTTGCCCGCCTTGGCGTGCTCGATCAGCGCGTTGTTGATCGCCTCCTGCGCCATGAAACGCCCGTACGGGATCTTCGCGGCGTCGATCACCTCGACGTGCGGCGGGAGTTCATCGAGCAGATCGCGGGGACCCAGCCGGTCGGCCACCACCACGTCCGCCTCGGCCAGCAGCCGACGGCCGCGCACGGTGATCAGGTCCGGATCGCCGGGGCCGCCGCCCACCAGGGACACCCGCGGACCGCGGGCCCGGTGCCGGGGCGCGGCGAGCGTACCGTCACGGAGCCCCTCGACCACCGCGTCGCGTACCGCCGCCGAACGGCGCGGGTCCTGTCCGGTGAGCACGGCCACGGTGACGCCCTCGCTGCGCCCGGTGGCCGGGGTCCAGGCCGAGGCGGCCGCGGCGTCGTCGCTGCGCACACACCACACCCGGCGCTCCTCGGCCTCCGCGGAGGCGGCGGCGTTGGCCTCCGGGTCATCCGTGGTGATCAGGGCGTACCAGGCGCCCTCGAAGTCGCCCGCACGGTACCGGCGGCGCTCCCAGCGCACCTCGCCCGCCTCGGCCATCGCCTCCACCGAGGCGGTGGCCGACGGGGAGATCAGCAGGACGTCCGCACCCGCCGCGATCAGCGCGGGCAGCCGGCGCTGGGCGACCTGGCCCGCTCCGAGCACGACGACGCGCCGCCCGGCAAGGCGCAGTCCGACGGGGTAGGCGAAGTTCTCGGACATGCGGTGCGGCTCTCCTCGTGCGAATGCCTGCCGCTGCGGCACTGGAGCGGCTGATCAACAGTGGGGCGTGGCCCCCGCGGACACCTTACGTCGCGGGGGCTCGCCTCAGTTCTTCTCCGTGACCCCGGCGGAGTCGAACGTGGCCACCTCGTGCATCGCGCGCGCGGCACTCTGCACCACCGGGAGGGCGAGCAGCGCGCCCGTCCCCTCACCGAGCCGCAGATCCAGATCGACCAGGGGACGCAGACCCAGCTTGTTGAGGGCCGCGACATGACCCGGCTCGGCGCTGCGGTGCCCGGCGATGCACGCGGCCAGCACCTCGGGTGCGATGGCCCGTGCCACCAGGGCCGCCGCCCCCGCGCTCACCCCGTCCAGGATGACGGGTGTGCGCAGCGAGGCGCCGCCCAGCAGCAGACCGGCCATCGCGGCGTGTTCCAGACCACCGAACGCGGCCAGCACCCCGATCGGATCCGCCGGATCGGGCTGGTGCAGCTCCAGACCGCGCCGTACGACGTCGATCTTGCGCGCGTGCATCTCGTCGTTGATACCGGTGCCGCGCCCGGTCACCTCGGAGGGGTCCACACCCGTGTACACCGAGACCAGGGCGGCCGAGACGGTGGTGTTGGCGATGCCCATCTCACCGGTGAGCAGCGCCTTGTTCCCGGCGGCCACCAGATCGCGGGCGGTCTCGATGCCCACCTCCAGGGCGCGCAGCACGTCCTCGCGGCTCAGCGCGGGTCCGGTGGTGAAGTCACCGGTGCCTGCCCGCACCTTGCGCGGAAGCAGACCGGGGGTGCTCGGCAGATCGCTCGCCACGCCCACGTCCACCACGCACACCTCGGCGCCGACCTGGCTGGCGAACGCGTTGCAGACCGCACCGCCGCCCAGGAAGTTGGCCACCATCTGGGCGGTGACCTCCTGCGGCCAGGCGGTGACGCCCTGGGCGTGCACCCCGTGGTCACCCGCGAAGATCGCCACGGCGGCGGGCTCCGGGATCGGCGGCGGGCACTGCCGCGACAGTCCGCTCAGCTGCGCGGAGATGATCTCCAGCATGCCGAGCGCACCGGACGGCTTGGTCATCCGCTTCTGCCGCTCCCACGCCTCGCCGAGCGCCTTGGCGTCCAGCGGGCGGATGCCCTGGAGGGTCTCCTGGAGCAGGTTGTGCGGGTCCTCGCCGGGCAACGCGCGGCGGCCGTACGTCTCCTCGTGGACGACCCAGGACAGCGGGCGGCGCTTGGACCACCCGGCCCGCATCAGCTCCGGCTCCTCCGGGAACTCGTCGACGTAGCCGACGCACAGGTAGGCCACGGCCTCCAGGTGCTCGGGCAGCCCGAGTGACCGCACCATCTCGCGCTCGTCGAAGAAGCTGACCCAGCCGACGCCCAGGCCCTCGGCGCGGGCCGCGAGCCAGAGGTTCTCCACGGCGAGCGCGGAGGAGTACGGCGCCATCTGGGGCTGGGTGTGACGGCCCAGGGTGTGACGGCCGCCGCGGGTCGGGTCGGCGGTGACGACGATGTTGACCGGGGTCTCGAGGATCGCCTCGATCTTCAGTTCCTTGAACTGCTTGGCCCGGCCCTTGGGGAGGGACTTGGCGTACGCCTCGCGCTGGCGGGTGGCCAGCTCGTGCATGGTGCGCCGGGTCTCCTCGGAGCGGATGACCACGAAGTCCCACGGCTGGGAGTGGCCGACGCTGGGCGCGGTGTGCGCGGCTTCGAGGACGCGCAGCAGCACCTCGTGCGGGATGGGGTCGGAGCGGAAGCCGTTGCGGATGTCGCGGCGCTCGCGCATCACGCGGTGCACGGCGGCGCGCTCGGCCTCGGCGTAGCCCTCGGCGGGCGGGCCGAGCGGCTCGGGCTCCGGCTCGGGTTCACGTTCGAGTTCGGGCTCCGGCTCGGCCTCGGGCTCGGGCTCTTCGGTGGCCTCGGCGTCGGCGCCCTCCGGAGCCGTGTCGGCGGGGGCCGTGTCCTCGGCGACGGCGTCGGGTGCCACGGCCGGGACGGGCTCCCCGGCTTCGGCCATGTCCTCGGCCTCGCTCGCCTCCTCGGCCTCGGCTTCGGCGGCCACCGCCTCGGGGGTCACGGCCTCGGGGGTCACGGCCTCCACGGTCTCGGCCTCGGGGGCCTCGGTCGCGTCGGCGGGAGCCTCGGTCGCGGGGGCCTCGGGAGTCTCCTCGGCGGCCGGCTCCTGGACGACGGGCTCGGGGGTCTCTTCCCCGGCGGCCTCGGCGGCCTCGACGGCCTCGACGGGTTCAACCGGCTCGGCGGCCTCCATGACCGCGGGCCCGGCCTCGGATGTCTCCACCCCGGCGAGCTCCTCCGGTACGGCGTCCTGCTGCGGGGGCTCCTCCTCGACGGCCTCCGCCCCCGGGAGTTCGACCTGCTCCTCCGCGGGGGCCTCCGCTGCCGCGTCCGCCTCGGGTACCGGGACCTCGGCCACGACCTCGGCCTCGGCCTCGGCGGGCTGGGACTGATCGTCAGTGACTATCGAGTGACCGGGGTCGACCGCGACCGGCTCCGCGGGGTGAGCGCCCTGCTCCTCCGCGGGCCACGGCGTCTCCTCCTCCGACGTCATGGCCTCCTCCACGGCCGGGGGCTGCTCCGCCGGCAGGGCCGCCTCCGCCACCGGGGCGTCCTCCACCTGCGGGGCGTCCTCCGCCTGCGGGGCGTCCTCCTCCGCCGGGGCCGGGTCGGCCGGTGTGGTCACGGCCTCGTGCGCCAGCTGCGCCGGGATCTCCGGTACGGGGCCGGGGTACGGGGCGGACCGTGCGTCGAGCTGCTCGGGAGCGAGAGCGGGCTGGACCTGGGCCGGGATACCGATCACCGGCTCCTCGGCCATCGTGGCGTCCGCACCCTGCGCGGCCGCCGCGTGGGGCGCGGGCACATGGGCGGGCTCCATGACGGGTTCACCGCCCTGGGCCGGGATGGTCGCGGCAGCCGGGGGCGTCTCGGCGGACTCCGGCTCCACGGGCTCCGACGGTCCGGTGTGTTCCGCGGGCAGGGGAGCCGAGGGCACGTCGGCATCCTGGACCGGCTCGGACACCCCGGTGTCCTCCGGTGCCGCGACCGCCTCCGCACGACCGACCGCTTCTGCGTGCATGGGCTCGGCCTCGGCCTCGGGCACGGGTTCGGCCTCGGGCTCCCGCACGGGCTCCGGCTGGACCTGCGGTGCGGGCTGCGCCTGCGGCGGCGCGGAGTCCCACGCCTCGCCCGGCTGCGGAATGTCCGCGAGCTGCGGGCCGGGGAGCGGCGCCGCGTCCTCGGGCGGGGCGGCGAAGTACTGCGGCCCCGCCGCGTACTCCGGCGCGGTGGCGTAGTCCGCGCCCTGCGCGCCCACCACGAACTCGCCGCCGGCCGACTGCTCCGGCTCCGGCTCCACCACGTACTCGGGCTGGGGCTGCGGTTCCGGCTGGGACACGGGCTCGGGCTCGGGTCCTGGCTCGGCGAGGACGCCCTGCGGCTCCGCCTCGGCCTCCGGTTCCACGACCGGGGGCTCGACATGCGGGGCGGTCCCGGCGTGCCGGGCGGCGGCCGGTCCCCGGTCGGCCAGTGACCGCACCACGCCATTGGAGGCGTCGGGCAGCGGCGGACCCATGTGCAACGGCCGCCGCGCGGGCTGCGGCGGGGACTGGTGGAGCGGCTGCGGCTGGGACAGCGGCTGCTGAAGGGGCTGCGGCTGCGCTTCGGGGGCCTGCGGGGCCGCGGCCGGCTGCGCTCCGGCGTACTCGGCGGCGGCCGGGTCCGGCACCCCGTCCGCGTAGGTGCCGTGCGGCGGCGTTCCGGCCGACGGCTGCTGGTACTGGGCCTGCTGCTCGCTCCAGGCGCCCTGGGCGCCGGGCATCAGCAGCAGGTCGTCCTCCTCGCCGCCGGTCTCGTGCGGTTCGAGGTAGGGGTAGGGAGCGGCACCGGGCTGCGGCTGCTCGGTGTAACCGGCGTCGGCGGGCGGGGAGTGGACATCCGCCGGGTGCGGGTGTCCGAGTCGTCCGCCTGCGTTCTCCGGCTGTCCCTCACCCGGGACCTGGCCGGTGTCGGTCATGCGTACCCCTCGCCCATCGCTAGTGCTCCTTCCAACCGCCTACCGCCGAGAGCAAGCCCCGTGAGCAAGAACGAGCGTGCGCCGTGCGCGGCACGTAGCACGCCCGAGGCTTGCCTGCCGCGGCCCCATCAAGGGAGGCACATATTCCGGCCATTGACCGATAAAGCGCCGAACACCGGGCAGCGGCACAGGCAGTACAACGATCCGCCAGCCTACCCCGCGCGAGCCCGCGGGAAGGTCACCGGGGCGATGCACGGGGCGAACGTCACAGGGACAAAATCACTGGTGCGGGCGGTGGCCGCAGACCAGGAAGGCGACCGCGCGCTCGCGTTCGGTCCACCCCCGCGTGTCCAACTCGACGGACTGCAGCAGGACGCACTCGACGGCGTAGCCACCGTCCTCCAGCGCCCGCCCCACGGCTTCCGCCTCGTCCCGGGTGGTGGCGTGGGTGACGATGCGCTCGGGGCGGCGTGCAGCGCACGCGGCGACCACGGACGCGCCCCCGCCACCGATGCGCACCACATCCGGTTCCGGGAGGTCCTCCAGGACGTCGGGGGCGGTGCCCTGGACGACCTGGAGCTGGACGCCGAACCGGCGGGCGAGTGTCGCGGTGCGCTCACAGGCGTCCGCGTGCCGGTCCACGGCGATCACGGCGGCGCCGAACCCGGCGGTCTCCACCGCGGCCGCGCCGCTGCCCGCGCCGATGTCCCAGACCAGGTCGCCCACCCGGGGTCCGATCCGGGCCAGTTGGAGGGCGCGCAACTGCTGGGATTCGCTCTCGCCCAGCACGGTCGCGTAGGCGGGGGCGGGCAGCGCCCAGCCGCGGACGGCGCCCGGGAAGCCGGGGTCCCGTCCGGCGATCCAGCCGCCGTGCAGGGCGCCGCGCGCGGTTCCGGTGGGCCGCCCGGCGGGCGGGGCGGTGGTGCCCGAGCCGCCGATGACGATGACGACATTGGGGTCGCGCCAGACGTGGTCGGCGGCCTTCTCCGAGGTCAGGACGGTCACCTGCTCGCGTTCCGTGCCCAGGGCCTCGCAGATGACGAAGGTGCGGTGCACCGGGCCGAGGAGCAGTGCGAGTTCGGCGGGCCCGGCGCCGGGCGAGGTGAGGACGGCGACTTTGGTGTGGGCACGGCAGACGTTGACGGCGCGGCGCAGATCGCGGCTGTGCGCGACCACCACGACCTGGGCGTCGTCCCAGGGCATTCCGGCGCGGGCGAAGGCGGTGGCGACGGAGGAGACGGCGGGGACGACCTCGACCTCGAGCCCGTGCTCGGGGGCGCGCAGGGCCCGGACGACACCGAAGAAGCCGGGGTCGCCGTCGGCGAGGACCACGGGTGAGCCGCGGTGCTGGGCGATGCGGCGGGCGGCGAGGTCCACACTGCCCAGCCGGATCCGCTCGGCGCCCGGTGGCACTTCGGGCAACGCCAGATGGTGGGCGGCTCCGGCCACGAGGGTGGCCGCGCCGAGGGCGGAACGGGCCACGTCGGTGAGCGGTGAGCCGTCCCAGCCGATCACCGTGACGCGGTCGGCCATCGTCGTCTGTCTCCCCGGGTGTCGTTCGGTCGGTCGGGTCGCCGTGCGGGGTACCGCAGGTGTGCCGGGTGCGGCGGGTGCCGCGGGGTGTGCTCGCGAGGGTTCGCGGGTGCGCCGCGGACGCGGCCGCCGGATGGCGCGGTGCGGCGCGGGCGGGCCGGTACGTGAGTACGCGGTACGCGGGCTCGGGCAGATTACCCCGCCTGGTCCGGACCGCCGGAGCGGGGGCGGCGGCCGGGGTGGTGCGCCGGGGGCGCGGGGGCGCGCGTCCCCGGGGTCAGCCCCAGTCGGAATAGCCGCCGAAGGCGTCCGATCCGGCCATGGACTCGGGGATCCCGTCGAGGTCCTCGGCGAGCAGGCTCCACACGATGAGGTCGGTGCGCAGATCCGTCCAGCCGCCGTCCTCCGTCTGGGTGCGGGCTATCCCCGCGTTGCGCAGCACGCCCTCGCTGATGCAGCCGACCTTCTGGGCCACCTGCTGGGCGGCGGTGTTGTCGGCGGCGGTGCGCAGCTCCAGCCGCTCGAACTTCTGGTCCTGGAAGAGCCAGCGGGCGACGGCGAGCACCGATTCCGAGGCATAGCCCTCACCGCGCGCCCAGGGGGCGGTGATGTAGCTGACCTCGGCGCCCAGGACCCGCCAGTCGGTGTTGCGCAGATGGACCAGTCCCACCAGTCGCTGGGTGAGGAACTCGGCGACGGCGAAGACGATTCCACGGCCGGTGGTGCGTTCCGCCGGGGCGAGCCGCAGCGCCTGGTCGCGGGCGTCGCGCTGGGTGTACGGGAGGGGCCCCCTGGTCCAGGTGACCACGAGCTCGTCGGTCATCATCTCCGCGAGCGCGGGTACGTCCGCTTCCTCGAACGGGCGCAGCACCAGGCGTTCGGTGCTGATGGAGATGTCCGGGAAGGTGGATGTCATGCGCCGCTCCGTAACCGGGGGTCGTTTTCCGTAGCCGTCAAGAGTGCCCAGCATGCAGCATCGGCCAGGGGAAACGCAGCACGGGGTGGCCAAGCGGAAGGCTCCGCATCCGGTTGTGTGCCGGAATGCGGAGCCCTGGGCTTGTCGTCGGCTAACCCGCGGTGACCGGCAGCACCGAACCGCGGTACTTGTGCTGGATGAATTTCCGCACTTCGGGGGAGGTGAGCAGCTTGGCCAGCTTCTTCACCCGCGGATCGCCCTCATTGCCCTTCTTCACGGCGAGGACATTGGCGTATTCATTTCCCTTCACCGACTCCAGCAGTATCGCGTCCTTGGCCGGGTCGAGTCCGGCGTCGAGCGCGTAATTGCTGTTGATGACGGCCGCGTCCACATCGTCGAGGGAGCGGGGCAGCTGGGCGGGTTCCAGCTCCTTGAACGTCAGCTTCTTCGGGTTGGAGGTGATGTCGGCCGGGCTCGCGGTGGGTCCGGCGTCCTTCTTCAGCCCGATGACGCCCTTGGCCGCGAGGAGCTGCAGCGCCCGCCCCTCGTTGGTGAGTTCATTGGGCACGGCGACGGTCGCGCCCTCGGACAGCGCGGAGATGTCCTTGACGCGCTTGGAGTACGCGCCCATCGGGGGCAGATAGGCGTCCGTGACGGCCACCAGATCGGTGCCCTCGGTCTGGTTGAAGTTATCCAGGAACGGGGCGTTCTGGTACAGGTTGGCGTCGAGCGAACCCTCCTGGAGGGCGGTGTTCGGCAGGACGTAGTCCGTGAACTCCTTGACCTCCAGCGAGAGCCCGGCCTTCTCCGCCAGGTTCTTCTCGATGTGGGCGAGCACTTCACCGGCCGGGACGGCGGTCGCCCCGACGACGAGGGTGCCGTCGTCGGAGCCACCGGCGGAGCCCGCCCCGCACCCGGTCAGCCCGAGGGTGAGTACCACCGCGGCGACGGGGAGGGCGATCTGGCGCATGATGTCGCTTCCTTCGGTGCGGTGACGCGCGGGCCGGTCAGAACGAGGGGAGGACGGAGCCGGCGTACTCGTCCTTGATGAACTTCTTCACCTCGGGCGAGGTGAGCAGCTTGGCCAGCTTCTTCACCCGCGGGTCGTCCTCGTTGCCCTTCTTCACGGCGAGGAAGTTGCCGTAGGGGTTCTTGTCGGGGGACTCCAGGATCAGGGCGTCCTTCGCGGGCTTGAGGTCGGCCGCGATGGCGAAGTTGCCGTTGATCACCGCGGCGTCCACGTCGCCGAGCGCACGCGTCAGCTGGGCGGCCTCGAGCTCCTTGAACTTCAGGCCCTTGGGGTTGGCCGCGATGTCCTTCGGGGTGGCCTCGGTGCCGACGCCGTCCTTGAGCTCGATGACCTTGTTGGCGTCCAGCAGCTTCAGCGCGCGGGCCTCGTTGACCGTGTCGTTCGGGATGGCGACGGTGGCGCCCTTCTTGATGTCCCCGACCTTCTTCGCCCCGTCGGAGTAGAGGCCGAGCGGCTCGAGGTGCACCGTGACGACGGGCACGATGTCGGTGCCCTTCTTCTTGTTGAAGTCGTCCAGGAACGGCTGGTTCTGGAAGTAGTTGGCACCGACCGAGCCGTCCTGGGTGGAGAGGTTCGGCGTGTTGTAGTCGGTGAACTCCTTGACCTCGAGCTCGAGGCCGTTCTTCTTGGCCAGGTGGTCCTTGACGTAGGTGAGTATCTCCGCGTGCGGGACCGGGCTCGCGGCGACGATGAGCGGGCCGTCCTTGCTCGCGGCGTTCTCGGTGCCGCAGGCGGACAGGCCGAGGGCGAGCGCTCCGGCGGTGAGGGCGATGGTGACGGTCTTGGTGGTGTTACGCACGAAAAGTGCCTTTCTTCTGGGGCGCACGGTGCCACCGCGGGTGCGGAGGCACCGTGCGAGGGGTGGGGCTGTGGGGGGGAGGTGGGAGTGTGGTCGGAGGGGGCGGCGGCTCAGGGAACCTTGGCGGGCTCGGTGTCCGCGGGCTCCGCACCGGCCGGTTCACCGGTGGCCGCGGCGGCCCCGGTGGCGGCCGGGGCGGACCGGGCGCTCCTGGCGGGGCGCAGCAGCACCAGACGGGGGACGGACGAGGAACGGCCGCGGTGCGCGAGGAAGCGTGCCGCGAAGTCGCCCACGAACTGGATGACGGAGATCACCACGGCGAGGATGGCGACGGTGATCCACATCAGATCGGTCTCGAACCGCTGGTAGCCGTAGCGGATGGCGAGGTCGCCCAGTCCGCCGGCGCCGACCGTGCCGGCCATCGCCGAGTAGCCCAGCAGTGCCACGACGGTCGTGGTGGCGCTGGAGATCAGCGAGGGCAGCGCCTCGGGCAGCAGAACCTTGCGGACCACGGTCCAGGTGGAGCCGCCCATCGACTGCACGGCCTCGACGAGTCCGCCGTCCACCTCGCGCACCGAGGTCTCCACCAGCCGGGCGAAGAAGGGGATGGCGCCGATCGCCAGGGGCACGACCGCGGCCTCGGGTCCGATGGTGGTGCCCACGACCAGACGGGTGAAGGGGATCAGGGCCGCCAGCAGGATGACGAACGGCATCGAGCGGGCGACGTTCACGATCTGGCCGAGAACCTTGTTGACAACCACATTCTGAAGAACCCCGCCACGGTCGGTGAGGACCAGCAGCACTCCGAGCGGCAGTCCGCCGACGACCGCGATCAGTCCGGACCAGCCGACCATGTAGAGGGTGTCCCAACAGGCCTGCTCCAGCAGGGGCTCCATCTCGGACCAGGTCACTTGGCGCCCTCCTTGAGCAGCTGGGGGGTGGGTGCGGCGGCCCGCGGGCCGTCGGCGATCGCCGCCACGTCGACCTGGAGCCCCTGCTCGCGCAGGAAGCCGATCGGGACGACGTTCTCCTCGAACCGGCCGGGCAGTTCGATGCGCATCCGGCCGACCTGGTTGCCGCCGACGGTGTCCATCGCGGCGCCGAGGATCGAGATGTCGATGTTGTAGGTGCGGGACAGCTGGGAGATGACCGGCTTGGTGGCGGCCTCGCCCTGGAAGGTGACGTCCACGACCGTGCGGTCCGCGGCCGAGGGCTCGCCGCCGACCGGGAACAGCTCATGGGCCAGCTCGGACCCCGGAGTGGCCAGCAGATCGGTGACCCGGCCGGACTCCACGATCCGCCCGCCGCGCATCAGCGCGGCCGAGTCGCAGATCGTCTTGACCACGTCCATCTCATGGGTGATCAGCAGTACGGTCAGCCCCAGCTGGCGGTTGAGGTCGCGCAGCAGCTGGAGGATCGAGCGGGTGGTCTCGGGGTCGAGCGCCGAGGTGGCCTCGTCCGACAGCAGCACCTTGGGGTCACCCGCGAGCGCACGGGCGATACCGACCCGCTGTTTCTGGCCACCGGAGAGCTGGGCCGGGTACGCCTTGGCCTTGTCGCCGAGACCGACCAGTTCGAGCAGTTCCAGCGCCTTGCGGGTGCGCTCCCGGCCGGAGACCCCGAGGATCTCCAGCGGCAGTTCGACGTTGTCCCGCACGGTGCGCGAGGACAGCAGGTTGAAGTGCTGGAAGACCATGCCGATCCGGCTGCGGGCCTGGCGCAGCGCGGATCCGGCGCGCGGCCCGCGCCCGGCGAGCGCGGTGAGGTCCTGACCGGCGACGGCGATGGTGCCGGAGGTGGGGCGCTCCAAGAGGTTGACGCAGCGGATGAGGGTGGACTTCCCGGCGCCGCTCTGGCCGACGACGCCGTACACCTCACCCTCGCGGACGTGCAGATCGACGCCGTCGAGGGCGGTGACCTCGCGGCCTCGTGAGCGGTAGACCTTGGTCAGGTCCGTGGTGGTGATCACAGGGTTTCCGTCACTGTTGAGTGCGCGGCGGGGGTGCGCCGGGCACGGTTCGTTCATTACGGAACGCGGCAGGGGGATCCCAGCGGGCACGACGGCGGGACGTCGTGGCGCGGCTACGGGTTCCGGTGACGCGGGGCAGCTCGGTCCGGCGCGTTATGGGCGCGCGGCATCCGGCTCAGCGGTCTCGCTTCGGGGCGCGAGGCACGGACAGGGGCCCTCAGCAGTCACACATTCGACACCGACAACGAGCACCGGGCGCGGTGAACGCCTCGGTCGCGGGGATGCGGATGCTCGTCGTGGTCATGGCCGCAAGTAAAGCAGAGAGCAGGACGGACCGATCAACCATGTCCGTATAGCGGACATCGCTGACCAGTCCGTGGACAAGCGGAAGCGGTCATTCAGATCCGTACGGTGAGTTCCACTCCCCCGTCGGTGGCCTGGGCCGACACGGCCGAGAGGTCCTCCACCACCCAGTCGGCGATCAGCTCGGCCCGGGGAACCGTTGTGGTCAACGCCACGGTCCGCATCCCGGCCGCGCGGGCCGAGGCGAGCCCGGCCGGGGCGTCCTCGAAGGCCACGCAGCGGGCCGGGTCCACCCCCAGCCGCTCGGCGGCCAGCAGGAACGGCTCGGGGTCGGGCTTGCCGCGGGTGATGTCGTCCGCGGTGATCAGCGTCCCCGGGCGCAGCCCCACCTCGGTCAGCCGGGCAGCGGCCAGCTGTGCGTTCGCCGAGGTCACCACGGCCCAGCGGGCGGCGGGCAGCCCGGTCAGCAGTTCCGCGGTGCCGGGCAGCAGCTTGACCCCGCCGGGGACGTCCGCCAGCTCCAGCGCGTCGATACGGGCGCGGGCACCGGCTATCCGCTCGGCGGGCAGCAGATCGCCGATGATGTCGTCCGCCGGGCGGCCGTGCAGTTCGACGGCCGCGAACTCCTCCTCCGACACGCCGTACTCCCCCGCCCACCGGGTCCAGCAGCGCACGACCGACTCCATGGAGGAGACCAGGGTTCCGTCGTTGTCGAACAGCAGGGCGTCAGCGGAGATCCTCATGGCGCGCAGCGTACGTGGGCGCCTCCCCGGGCCCGGCCACCGCATCGGCCCCGGGCCCGGGGCCGATGACAACGCGGTCATCAGGGGCGATTACAGTCGTCCCATGCTTGTCACCCCCTGTGTGCGCCATCACACCGCACGGAGGTCCCGTTGATCGCGGCGCTGACGGTCGCGCTCGGTGTGACCGCGCTCCTGCTCGCCGCCTGGTGCGGCTGGGCCGCCTATCGCGACCAGCCCACCAAGGACTGGCACTTCATCGGTATGGCCGTGGTGACCCTGCTGGCGATCGTCCAGCTGGTCGTCGGGATCGTCCGGCTGGCGGGCGGGGACGACCCGGACCAGGGCTTGGCGATCTTCGTGGCCTATCTCATCGGCTCCGCGCTCGCCGTGCCGGTCGCGGCGTTCATGTCGCTGGCCGAGCGGACCCGCTGGGGTTCGGCGACGGTCGCGGCCGCGGCCGTGGTGCTGGCCGTGCTCGAAGTGCGGCTGTACGACATCTGGGGAGGCGTCGGTGGCTGAGTCCACGGAATCCTCGCGGTCCGCCTCCGCGCGGACCGACGAGACGCCGGGCCGCGTGGCCCGGCGGACCGGTCTCGGACAGGGGCCGGGCCGGCTGCTGGTGCTGCTCTACGGAGTGTTCACCGTCGCGGCGGCATCCCGTTCGATCTACCAGCTCATCGCCCAGTACCACGAGGCGCCGCTGGCCTACATCCTCTCGGCGGTCTCGGCGGCGGTGTACGCGTTCATCACCATCTCGCTGGTGCGCGGCGGCGAGGGAGCGCGCCGCGCGGCGATGGTCTGCTGTGCGCTGGAGCTGATCGGGGTGCTCACCATCGGCACCTGGACGCTGGCCGACCCCTCCGCCTTCCCCGACCAGACGGTGTGGTCCGACTACGGGATGGGCTATCTCTTCATCCCGATCTTCCTGCCGGTCACCGGTCTGCTCTGGCTGCGCCGCAAGGACTGAAGCCGAGGCGGACCGAGCGGTGTCCCGCCCGGTCCGTCCGGCATGTTGGTGATGGGGTGCGGGGCTGTGTCATGTGCGGCTCCGCCGCGTGGGCGCGACCAGCCACGACGCGGCCACGGACGAACGACGGCACCTCGCGGCACGTCCCGCGGAGCGCTAGGCGCTGGCGGCGAAGGCCGACGCCGAGGCGTCCTTCTCCAGCGTGACCACACTGAGCCGCCGGCTGACCTCCTCGGTGCCCACCTGGGCATAGCCGTTACGGCGGTACAGCCGCAGATTGCCGTCGCTGCGGTGTCCGGTGAAGAGGCGGTAGCGCTTGGCGGCCCGCTCCTCGGCCAGCCGCCCCTCGATGGCCGCGAGCAGCCGGCCGCCCAGGCCGTGGCGCTGCATCCGGGGGTGGACGATGAGCTTGCCGATGGCGGCGGTGCCCTTGTCGTCGACCGCGCCGCGGACCGAGCCGACGACCTCGGCGCCCAGCCGGGCCACGAGCACGCACCCCTCGCCGAGTTCGGCCCGCAGATCGTCCAGCGTCTGCGTCAGCGGCTCGATGGAGTAGTCCCCGTACAGCTCGGCCTCGCCCTGGTAGCACAGATACTGGAGCTTGAGGATCTGCTCGGCGTCGTCCGCGGTCGCCGCGGAGATGGTCACGCTCATGCCCATGTGCGCATGCCTCCCCTTGTCTCGGTCCTCCCGGCCGCGGTGAGGGTGGGTGTGCGGCCGGGGTTCATGGCCCTGGGTGGAAGCGCCGCGCGGTGGTGCGTCCGCTTCCCGGGCGCCGATTGTCTAACGCTCCTTTCCCCAGGGTTCGGGAGCCGCAATCTCCGCCGTGAGCATTCTGCGCAGGCAACCCAGACATCGGGAACGCACGGGCCCCAGACTGCCCTGTGACATTCCCAACTCGCCCGCGATCTCCCGGTACGTCGGGTCCGAACGGGACAGCATCGCGCCCAGCAGCCGTGGGCAGCGGCCGGGCAGTCTGCGCACCGCCGCGCGCAGCACCCGGCGGGTCTCGGCGGTCAGCACGGCCTGTTCCGCGGGGCGTGGCTCGGGCCCCTCCGGCAGTCGATCGTCCACCGGGTCGTAGGGCACCTCGCGGCGGGCCCGGCGACGGGCGCCGCGCACCTCGGCGCGGACGGCACCGCGCAGCCAGCGGGCCGGTTCCGGTGGCGGGCCGGTGTCCCGGGTGCGCTCCAGCAGCCGCAGCCAGACGGCCTGTTCCAGCTCATCGGGTTCGACACCGGCGGCGTACGCCTCGGCCGCCGCCTCGGCGGCCAGCAGCGGGCGCAGTTCCTCCACTAGGTCCATGCCGGGCGGGACGTGGACCGGGCGCGGTGCGGTTGCCGGTGGGCCGCGGTCTCACCCGACCGGGTAGCCGCCGGGACCGGACTTGACGCCCGGGGTCCCGGCGGCCGTCACCGCGCCGTCCGGTCAGTCCTCGCCGAGGAAGTCCGCCCGCGCGAGGAGGGCGGTGTCGGCGTTGTCGGAGAAGATGCCGTCGATACCGGTGGCGAAGTACGCCTTGAACGCGCCGAAGGCGTCACCGTAGGCGTTGGGGTCGGTGCCCCGGCGGAAGTCGGCGGGCAGGAAGCTGTTCTCGTTGCGCATGGTGTAGGGGTGCAGGAACAGCCCGGCCGCGTGCGCGTCCTTGACCACGCTGGTAGGGGTGCCCAGCTTGCCGTCGGCGGTGCGCGGAATGATCACCGACAGATCGGGGCCGATGCCCTGGGCGAAGCGCGCCATCCACGCGAGCCCCTCGGGCTTGACCAGATCGGCCACCGTGCGCGGATCGCCCGCCTCGGTGAAGTCCCAGGGGCGGCTGGTGAGGGTGGACAGCAGCACCACCGAGCGCGTGTCCACCAGCTTGCGCAGCCGCTGGATGCTGCTGGGCTCGAAGGACTGGAGGAACTGCGGGGAGTCCTTCTTGTGACGGCCGTACCGGCGCAGCAGCGGGGCGATCCGCTCCTCCAGGCCCAGCCCCAGCTTGCGGAAGTAGGTGGGGTGCTTGGTCTCCACGTGCAGCCAGACCGGGCGGCCGCGCTTGCGGCCCGCCCGCTCGGCCCACCGGAGCACCTCCTCGAAGGTGGGCACCTCCCAGCGGCCGTCGTAGAGCGTGTTGCGCTGACGGGTGCCGGGGATGCGCTCCTTGGCGCGCAGCGTCTTCAGCTCGGCGAGGGTGAAGTCCTCGGTGAACCAGCCGGTGAACTTTGTCCCGTCCACGGTTTTGGTGGTCTTGCGCCCCGCGAATTCTGGATGGTCCGAGACATCCGTGGTGGCCGTGATGTCGTTTTCATGACGGCAGACCAGATGGCCGTCCTTGGTGGGGACGAGGTCCTGCTCGATGACGTCCGCGCCCATGTCCAGGGCGAGCTGGTACGAGCCGAGGGTGTGTTCCGGCCGGTAGCCGCTGGCTCCGCGGTGGCCGATGACGGTGGGCACCGGCAGCCCGTGCGCACGGCCGGAGTTCGCCGCGTCCGCCGCCGCGTCCGTACCCGCCCCGTCGGTGGCCCCGGAGGCCTCGGCCGTACCCGCCCCGCCGAGCGCCACCGCTCCCGCACCGAGGGCCGCGGCCCCCAGGAGGGCGCGGCGTCCGGGCTGTTGCTCCCGCTCCATGAGCACTCCTCGCTCTGGTGTCCAACACACCTGTGGATGACCTGTCAGAGAACGGGCCGATGGTAGGCGGGCGCACCTTGTGAACGGGAGACGTCGGCGGAAACGCGTGGGAAACGTGTGTCAACACCGCGTATCAGGTGGGTGAACCCGGTGTGCGCGGGAGCGCGACCGGCGAGTATCGTCCTAAGGCGGCGCGGGTGTGCGGTGCGAGAACGGACCGTACGCCGGACGCGCCGGACATGACCCCGACCGGAGGACCCGTTGTCCCGATTCGCGTTTCTGAAGGCAGTACTCGGTCCGCTGATGCGCCTGATGTTCCGCCCACGGGTCGAGGGGGCGGAGCGCATCCCCGGCTCGGGCCCGGTGATCCTCGCCGGCAATCACCTCACCTTCATCGACTCGATGATCCTGCCGCTGGTCTGTGACCGTCAGGTCGTCTTCATCGGCAAGGACGCGTATGTGACCGGCAAGGGGCTCAAGGGCCGCCTGATGGCCTGGTTCTTCACCGGTGTCGGCATGATCCCGGTGGACCGGGACGGCGGCCACGGCGGAGTGGCCGCGCTGATGACCGGCCGCCGGGTGCTGGACGAGGGCAGGGTCTTCGGCATCTACCCCGAGGGCACCCGCTCCCCCGACGGCCGCCTCTACCGCGGCCGGACCGGTATCGCCCGGCTCGCGCTGATGACCGGTGCCCCGGTGGTGCCGTTCGCGATGATCGGCACCGACCGGATCCAGCCGGGCGGCAAGGGACTGCCGCGGCCGGGCCGGGTGGAGGTCCGCTTCGGCGAGCCGCTGGACTTCGCCCGCTACGAGGGCATGGACCGCGACCGGTACGTGCTGCGGGCGGTGACCGACGAGGTGATGAGCGAGGTCATGCGGCTCTCCGGCCAGGAGTACGTGGACATGTACGCCACCAAGGCCAAGGCCGCCGCCTGACGGGCACCGCCGACCGACAGTGATGCCGGGGGCAAAGCCCCTGGCCACCGTATGGGTCCGGCAACTAGGGTGCGCCGATGACCACCTCCACCGTGCCCTCCCCCGCGTTTGTCCCGCTGCGCGGCCGGCGCTTCGCCGTGACCGATTTCGGCGGGCCGGGCACCCCGGTGCTCGCCCTCCACGGTCACTTCGGCCGCGGCAGGATGTACGCGCCGCTGGCCGCCGCGCTCGCGCCCGACCGGCGGGTGATCGCGCTGGACCAGCGGGGGCACGGGCTCACCGGGGGCGGTGGTCCGTTCACCCTGGACGAGTACGTGGCCGACGCGGCGGCGCTGCTGGCCGAGCTGGACCTCGGACCGGTCCCGGTGGTCGCCCACTCCACCGGCGCGGTCGCGGCGTACGCGCTGGCCGCGCGCCATCCGGAGAGGGTGGCCGCGCTGGTCGTGGAGGACGTGGGCGCGGTGACCGACCGTCCGGTGGTGGCCCATCCGGTGCTGGATGTGTCCTCCTGGCCGACCTGGGCCGCCGATCTGGAAGGGCTGCGCGCCGGGATCGAGGACCGGGGCATCCCCGACGCCACGTACTTCCTGGACAGCGCGGAGCCGGACCGTGCGGCGGGCGGCTGGCGACTGCTGTTCCAGCCCGCCCACATGATGGCGTCCCAGCGGGCCATGTGCGGTGACTTCTGGGACGAGTGGCTGGGGTCGTCCTGTCCCGCGCTGCTGATGCGCGGTGAGCACAGCTCGCTGCTGCCGCCCGGACACGCCCGCGAGATGGCGGACCGCCGTCCGCACACCAGGCTGCGGGAGTTCGCGGGGTGCGGCCACTGGATCCACGACGACGCGCCGGAGGCATACGCGCGGGCGGTGGGCGCCTTCCTCGCCACGCTCTGACCGCCCGCTCCGCGGGCCCATCTCTCAGGGCGGCCTGCGGGCGGCCCGGTCATGCCCGGGGGTCACGCCCAGGGCAGCTCCGCGCGGTGGCGCCAGTACTCCTCCGGCTCCTGGGCCAGCCCGTCCAGCAGCGTGAGCTGGCGTTCGTTCAGCCGGAGGGTGGCCGCGGCGAGGTTGGAGCGCAGCTGGGCGGTGGTGGCCGCGCCCGACAGCACCACATCCGCCCACGGCCGGTGCAGTACGGCGGCCAGCGCGACGGCGTCCGGGGTGGCCCCGGTCTCCTCGGCGACCTGGCGCAGCGCGGGCGGCGCGGCCTCGGGCACGGCCAGCAGGCCGTTGGCCACGGCCTCCTTGACGATGACCGACCGTCCCGCGGTCCGGGCTTCGGCGAGCGCGCTCCCGGCCGAGGTCTCCAGCAGATTGAAGGTGGTCTGGACGGTGCGGAACAGCGGGACCCCGCCGGTCTCCACGGTGAGCGCGGCGCGGATGGTGTCGGCCTGGTGCGGTCCGCTGGTGGACACGCCGATCGTGACGCCCTCGGCGGCGAGCGCGGCCAGCCGCTCGTGGAGCGCGCGGTCGGTGAGGGCGGGGCTGTCGGGGGTGAGCGAGTGGATCTGGTAGAGGTCGAGCCGGTCGCCGAGCAGGGCGTCGGTCAGTCCGCGCTGCCGTTCGTAGGCGGCGGCGCTGTGGTCCTTGACCTCGTGGGTGGTGGCGTCCAGGGACCAGTCCGCGACGTAGGTGTAGCCCCATTTGCTGCCGACCACCACATCCCGGGCGTCCGGGTGGCCCGCCAGCCAGCCGGCGAGGAACTCCTCCGCCCGGCCGTAGGACCGTGCGGCGTCCAGATAGCGCACCCCGTGGGCGTAGGCGGTGTCCAGCAGCTCCTCGCTGCGCCGCCGCATCGCCTCGACGGTGCGCTCGGCCGGGAGGTCACGGTCCCGGCCCAGGGTGATGTAGGCGGGACGGCCGACCGCGGCCAGGCCGAGTCCGATCCTGGCCGCGGGGGCGGTGATCTCCGCCAGACGCGAGAAGCCCATGGGCCCCATTGTGCGCTCAAGCCTTGGCGTCGGCCCACTCGTACTGGGCGGTGAGGTCGGTCTTGACCTCCGCGAGCTGGACGGCCACCGCCGAGGGGGCGGTACCGCCGCGGCCGCTGCGCGAGGCGAGCGCGCCGGGCACATCGAGGACCGAGCGGACCTCCGGCGTCAGATGCGGCGAGATCTTGGCGAACTGCTCGTCGGTCAGCTGGTCCAGCTCGATACCGGTGAGCTCGCACTCCTTGACGCAGGCGCCGGCGACCTCGTGCGCCACCCGGAACGGCACGCCCTGCCGGACCAGCCATTCGGCGATGTCGGTGGCGAGCGAGAACCCGGCGGGGGCCAGCTCCTCCATCCGCTCCCGGTGGACGGTGAGCGTGGCCATCATGCCGGTGAAGGCGGGGAGCAGGACCTCGAGCTGGTCGCAGGAGTCGAAGACCGGCTCCTTGTCCTCCTGGAGGTCGCGGTTGTACGCGAGCGGCAGCGCCTTGAGGGTGGCGAGCAGCCCGGTGAGGTTGCCGATCAGCCGCCCGGACTTGCCGCGCGCCAGCTCGGCGATGTCCGGGTTCTTCTTCTGCGGCATGATCGAGGAGCCGGTGGAGAAGGCGTCGTGGAGGGTCACGAAGGAGAACTCCTTCGTGTTCCAGATGATGATCTCCTCCGCGATCCGGGAGAGGTCCACACCGATCATCGCGGTGATGAACGCGAACTCGGCGACGAAGTCCCGGGAGGCGGTGCCGTCCAGCGAGTTGGCGGACGAGCCGCGCTCGAAGCCGAGGTCGGCGGCGACCGCCTGCGGGTCGAGCCCGAGGGACGATCCGGCCAGCGCGCCGGAGCCGTAGGGCGAGACCGCGGTCCGCTCGTCCCACTGGCGCAGCCGTTCGGCGTCCCGGGAGAGCGCCTGGACGTGCGCGAGGACGTGGTGGGCGAAGAGCACCGGCTGGGCGTGCTGGAGGTGGGTGCGGCCGGGCATCGCCACGTCCGGGTGCGCCTCGGCCAGGCCGACCAGGGCGCTCTGGAGGTCGGCGATCAGCTTGCCGATGATCCGGGCGTGGTCCCGCAGGTACATCCGGAAGAGGGTGGCGATCTGGTCGTTGCGGGACCGTCCGGCGCGCAGTTTGCCGCCGAGGTCGGGGCCCAGCCGCTCCAGCAGTCCGCGCTCCAGGGCGGTGTGCACGTCCTCGTCGGCGATGGTGCCGGTGAACGCGCCGGAGGCGACATCGGCCTCCAGCCGGTCGAGCCCTTCGAGCATCCGCTCCAGCTCGTCCGCGGTGAGCAGCCCGGCGGTGTGGAGGACCCGCGCGTGGGCGCGGGAACCGGCGATGTCGTACGGCGCCAGGCGCCAGTCGAAGTGCACGGAGGCGCTGAGCTTCTCCAGTGCCTCGGACGGCCCGTCGGCGAAGCGGCCGCCCCAGAGCCGGACGTCACCGCTGTTGCCGTTGCTCACGCTGTTGCTCCTCAAGGCTGTGGGTGTGCGACCGCCTCCCCCCGGTCGGGGCGGGGAGGCGGCTCGTTGCGTCGGTGCCGGGTCCGAGGCTACTGCTGGAGGTCCCGCTTGGCGGCGATCTTGCTGGACATGCCGAAGATCTCGATGAAGCCCTTGGAGAGGGACTGGTCGAAGGTGTCGCCGGTGTCGTAGGTCGCCAGGTTGAAGTCGTAGAGCGACTGCTCGGACCGGCGTCCGGTGACCACGGCCCGGCCGCCGTGCAGGGTCATCCGGATATCACCGGAGACCTGCTGGTTGGCCTCGTGGAGGAAACCGTCCAGGGCCCGCTTCAACGGCGAGAACCACAGACCGTCGTAGACCAGCTCGCCCCACCGCTGCTCGACCTGCCGCTTGTACCGGGCGAGCTCGCGCTCGACGGTGACGCTCTCCAGCTCCTGGTGGGCGGTGATCAGCGCGATGGCGCCGGGGGCCTCGTAGACCTCCCGGGACTTGATGCCGACGAGCCGGTCCTCGACCATGTCGATCCGGCCGACACCCTGGGCGCCCGCCCGCTCGTTGAGCTGCTGGATCGCCTGGAGGACGGTCACCGGCCGGCCGTCGAGCGCGACCGGGACGCCCTCCTTGAAGGTGATGACGACCTCGTCGGCCTCGCGCGGCTCGGCCGGGTCGGAGGTGTACTCGTAGACGTCCTCGATCGGCGCGTTCCAGATGTCCTCCAGGAAGCCGGTCTCCACGGCCCGCCCGAAGACGTTCTGGTCGATCGAGTAGGGGGACTTCTTGGTGGTCGCGATCGGGAGGTTCTTCTCCTCGCAGAAGGCGATGCACTTGTCCCGGGTCATGGCGTAGTCCCGGACCGGCGCGATGCACTTCAGCTCCGGCGCGAGGGAGGAGATGCCCGCCTCGAACCGCACCTGGTCGTTGCCCTTGCCGGTGCAGCCGTGGGCCACGGTGGAGGCGCCGTGCTTCTTCGCCGCCGCGACCAGGTGCTTGACGATGGCCGGACGGGAGAGGGCCGACACCAGCGGGTAGCGGTCCATGTACAGTGCGTTGGCCTTGATCGCCGGGAGGCAGTACTCCTCGGCGAATTCGTCCTTGGCGTCCGCGACCTCGGCCTCGACGGCCCCGCAGGCGAGCGCGCGCTTGCGGATGACGTCCAGGTCCTCGCCGCCCTGGCCGACATCCACGGCGACCGCGATGACCTCGGCGTTCGTCTCCTCGGCGATCCAGCCGATGGCGACGGAGGTGTCCAGACCGCCCGAGTAGGCGAGTACGACGCGCTCGGTCACGGGTATCTCCTTACGCTCCATGCACTGACTGGCATAAGTATGCATTGGGCCGTATGTTTCGTCAAAGCGAGCCGCACCGGCCCGGCGGGGGGCGGTGCCCCGGTGCGCCACCCCGCGGTGGATGGGACCATGCGCGGTGCGGGGGTATGCGCAGCTGTGGACCGAGGGGGAGTCGGTGCCGGTCAAGATGAACCAGACGATGGTGCTCGGTGTGATCGTGGTGGGGGTGCTGTGGATCAACAGCCAGGGCGACGGCGACCACGGCGACGGGAAGTCTCCCGGGCCGCGTGAGACGGGGCGGTACCACGTCCAGAAGGACGACGGGAAAGACAAGAAGGAGGGCAAGGCGAGCGGCAAGAAGCGGCCCGAGCCGCGCTCGACGGTGTCCTACCCGATCAAGTTTCGCCACCACGACCGGAAGAAGTCCGAGCGGGAGCCGCGCTCCGACGTCTCCTATCCGATCAAACGCCACCACCGCTGAGGTCGATCTCGGCCCAGACCGTCTTCCCCGGGCCGCGCCGCTCGGCGACGCCCCAGCGGGTGGCGAGGGCCGACACCAGGAGCAGTCCACGGCCGCTCTCGCAGTCCGGGTCCGGGTCGGCGACGACGGACGGGCGTCGTTCGGCACGGGTGTCGGCGACCTCGATCCGTAGCGTCGGCCCGGTGAGGACGAGCCCCACCTCGAAGTCCCGCCCGGCCACCCGGCCGTGCGTGACGGCGTTTGCCGCGAGTTCGGCGACGATCGCGGCGGCGTCAGCGTTCGGTTCGGTCGGGCACTCCCATGCGTTCAGCTGCCGGACCACGAGCAGCCGGGCGAGCCTGGCTCCCCTCCGGGTGGGGCTCAGTCGGCGGGTGAAGGTGCGTACGGTGGCGGGGGCTTGGGCTTCCGGCCGTGCTTGGGCTGACATGCGGCCACCGTTCCGGTTGCCCGATGGGTCGAACCAGGTCAGCGGCCCGTACGGGGAGCGGGCGTACGGGTACGGCCGGTCGGACCGTACGCGTAACCGACCCTGCCCCTGGGCGCGTTGAACAGGTATGGCGGAGAGCGCGAACAACAACGAACCGGAGCCTTCGGACGGCCTGCGGGCATTCGGGGCCGTGGTCAAGGTCTTCCGCGAACGGGCGGGCCTCACCCAGGAGGAACTGGCCCCGCTGGTGCGGTACTCACCGCAGACCGTCGCCTCGATCGAGCAAGGCCGACGGTTTCCGCAGCAGGACTTCATCGAGCGCGCGGAAGATGTCCTGGACGCGTTCGGTGTGCTGCGGGCGGCGGCGAAGTACTTGGCGCGGCGGAAGGGATTGGCGTCGTGGTTCCGGCAGTGGGCGGGGCTGGAGGAGCGGGCGGTCAGCGTCTGCATGTACGAGTGTCGGGCGGTTCCGGGGCTGTTACAGACCGAGGCGTACGCGCGGGCCGTGTTCCACAACAGGGTGCCGCCCCTGACCGACGAGCAGATCGAGACCCAGCTCGCCGCCCGACAGGAGCGGCAACGCCTGCTCAGGGACCGACCCAACACGGCGTTCAGTTTCATCGTTGAGGAGGCGCTCTTCCGGCGTCGCACAGGGGGCACGGACGCGATGCGAGAACTCATCGGGCATGTGCTGACGTGCGCCGAGGCACGCAATGTCGAGTTGCAGATCATGCCGCTCGAGCAAGAGTGGCATGCCGGGATGGAGGGGCCCATCCGGTTGCTTGAGACCCCTGACCATCAGTGGTTCGGCTACTCCGAGGGCCAACGCAGTGGTCAGTTGATCTGTGACCGGAAAGACATCAGCGTGCTCCAGATGCGGTATGCCAAACTGCGCTCACAGGCTCTGACCCCCGAGGATTCGGCGAGCCTGCTGCGGCAGATCAGAGGAGCGCTATGAACAGCGAGCTGGCCTGGTTCAAGAGCAGTTACAGCGGAGGCGACGGCGACGAATGTGTCGAAGTCGCTCTCCCCTGGCGCAAGTCCACGCACAGCGATGGCGACCGCGACGCCTGCGTCGAGATCGCCACCTGCCCCGACGCCGTCCACGTACGCGACTCCAAGGACACCCAGGGGCCCCAGCTCGCCTTCTCCCCCACCGCGTGGACCGCGTTCGTCTCCTACGCGAAGCGCGCGTAGGAAGGCCGCAAGGTCCAACCGAGCGGGATTTCGGGCCGGGTCCGGCATGGTGCCGGGCCGACGGCCCCGTGTGGCTGGATGCTGACGGCATCCAAGCCACGCAGGAGAGACCGTGGACAACGCCAGCCCTCAAGGAGCCGGGAAATCGGCGACCACCGGCGCGGGCCATGACACTCCCGGTCCGGGGGTCATCGGTATTGTCCTCGGTGCTGTGCTGGCAGTCGCGTTCGCGCAGGGTTCCTGGCAATGGTTCTCCGCCTACCTCGGGGCGACGCTGCTGGCGCTGATCTTCGCCTTCTACCGACTGCCGTCATGGACACCTGGCCGCCCCAGCTCCGTGTACCTGCGGAATCTGATGGCGTACTCGCTTGTCGTCGGCCTGTGCGTGGCGATCACACTGGCCCCGGCGCTCCAGCGCTGGGCGTGGCTGTTCCCGATGCCCGGCACCCGTAGCGCCTGTCCTGAGCTGGGCAGGTACGAGGGCATCCACGCGGAGGCCGCGCTGCCTCACCTGGCCGGCCATGACCGTACGGCCATGGCGCACGCCGTGGAAGCCCAGAGCCAAGCCGCCGTGGCCGACTGCCTGGCCTCCACGACGACCCGATGGCTGCCGGTCTACGCGATCGGGGTGGCCGTGCTGACGGGCCTGACCGCGTGGTTCCTCGGCCGGGCCCGGGCCAGGACGGAGGAGACCGTGGCCGGTCGGGCCCCTCGCCAGGACTGAAACACCTCGTCGGGTACCACACGGCATGGCGAATGGCTTCAATCCTGGCTCGGCTCCACACCCTCGGGAGACGGAAGCCAGTCAAGATCGTCACGCACTGCCGCGCATCGAGTAGTGAAGGAGATCGGGATGCCCAATTCGGCGACCTGGGCAAGGGCCTCCGGCGCCAAGAGCAGTTTGGAGTTGGTTTCTACGGCTCCAGCGATGTCGAGGTACACAGCGCAGCCCCGTGTTCGAAGTTCATCCAGTTCGCAACGGCGAGTCATCAGCAGACGGCAGAGATTGATCAACTGCGTCTGGAGATTTCCAGCATTGCCCGCCGTCAAAATCCAGCATCCCGAGCCCGCCCGAATATCTACCTCCGCCCCGGGCTCGCGGGTGGCGGTCGGTTCCAGCCTCAATCTCTCACTCACACTCGCCGGCGACAGGTCGTCCTTGGTGACGACGAGAGAAACAGTGACGGAGTCCCAATCAGCGCTCATTTGTATTTGTCACCACCTGAAACGGAACTCCAAGTTGCGAAATCCTGGAGACCAGGTCGACGGGTAGCTGGAAAGTTGCCCCGGACCCCACAAAGCCATACACCTGCAAATACACTTTACATCCCGACACCTTCAGGCGTTGCAGTTCGGGCGCCCTGTGCTCGATTTTCAACAACAGCCAATCGAGCTGTTCCAGCAGATCCCTTGACACATGATCGTCAGCGCTCAGAATCCACAGCCCATTGACGTCATCCGCTGGGCGCCAGCGACTGGGACCAGGAAGGCGTTTACCCGTTGGCTCGATCTCCAGCAGCGATGTCACCGCATCCGGATCAAGATCCGGACTCTCAACCGTGAGAGAAGCGTCCGTCAGAACCCACGGACCGCCCTCATCCACGTACTCTTTCATCTCAGAATCCTGATCATCGGAGTTCCCGGCAGGCAGCCCAATGCACGTGCCCCATGCCCCGCTTGAGGAGATCGCCCAGTCGTGTACGTCGCGCGACGGCTACTGAGTCCTCCATAACACTGAAAGCTCCTCCACCGGTCGCGCTGGGTGCAGCAAGAGTATAGTCGGGGATTACGTCTCCGGGATGAAAAGTCTCAACATAGCCGCCTTTCGGATAGACACCAGCCTCTACCGAGAGTCCGTTGAGCCCCGGTATGCGCTCGCCATGCTGGACATAGAAGGATATGGTCGTCCCCGGCGGCACCGTAATCTCGTCTGCTCCCCGCTCAAGGTAGCCGTGCCCGGCGAATACCGTCTCTCCGTCGGCGCGCCCCCCGGCGAAAACTCGTGTCGCATAACCGTGCCCCTGCTCAGACGTATAGGTCCGCGATGAAGGCTGAAGCCGGCGTTCTATGAGGGCATCTTTGACTTCCCCATGGGAAGGAAGCGGATCGTTCTCACCTCGCGGGCCCTCATCCGGGAATAGGTCGTCAATGGAGCTTGAAGTGACGTGCGACGTTCCTGAATGCTCGCCACCGCTGCCCACAGCTCCGGTGTGTTGCGGAGTGCCGTGCTCGGATGCATGGGAATCCCCGTGGCCCACATGGGAGCCGTGTCCGCCCGTGCGGACGGACTCCGGCTTCTCGGCGGCGTGCTGGACGTCGCTGAGCGCCTGCCTATCCGCTGCCGAGAGCTCAACTTCGCCCTTGCCGACGCGCATGCCATCCGCGTCGTACAGCGTGCCATGGCGGTCGAGATACTGACCGCTCGGCAGCTTCAGCCGACCGTCTGGATGGAGGACCGCGTGGTTGGGCAGTTTCAGGGAACCGTCGGCGAGTTCCAGCACGTGGCCGGAGTAGACGCGCTTCAGACCCACCATCACATCCGCAACCTTGACTTTGGCGAGGCTCGCGCCTTTGAGCAGGTAGGTCGTGGGGTCAGCGAGGCGGCCGATCTTGCCTGCGGTGCTGATCGCCTTTGAAACCGCGCCGGTCTTCGCCGCCGCACCGGTGCCGCCGCCGGCGACGGTGGTGACCACGTTGAAAGAGACTGCGCCAGCCGCCCGTGCCGGGTTCTTGTCCCACTGGTCCCAGGCGACGAGGCCCTTGGCCGACTCCTTCGCGGCCGCCTTGCTCTCCCGCAGGAACTCAGGCAATTCGGAATCAGGCTTGCCTCTCAGGGAGGGCGTCAGAAAGACGCCCGCACCGACCGCGACCCGTCCCAGGTTCTTCCAGGCGGCCTTCGCCTCGTCCCAGCCGTTGAACCCGGCCAGCCGTCCGAGCCCCTTGAGGGTGCCCCACACGCCGTCGACGATGAAGCCGTCCCAGACAAAGCTCTTGAACCAGTGGCCGATGTCCCAAGGGTGGTGCTTCTGCTGGACCGGCGAACCCCAAGGGGTCCTCTCCGCATGGTCGAGGTCCGACGCCCTGTAGCCGTACGCGTTCCGCTTGTGGGAACCGTCGTCGACCACGTAGTGCGGACCGTGACACAAAGCCGTGATGGTGTTGGCCGCCCGGCGCTCCGCCTCCCAGAAGGCGGCCACCGCGGCGTTGACGTCGTGCAGGAGATCCTGATGCTCGCTGACCTTGTCACCGTCGTAGGCCCAGTCGTCATCGTCGGCGACGTCCGCGACGAACCGCGTGGCCTGCCGCTTGAGCCGGGCGAGCTTCTCGGCGATCGGACGGACCTCGGCCGCGTAGGCGTTCAGCGCCCGGGCGACCGTCTCGACGTCATCAGCGACCTCGTCGGCGGTGTCCCGCACCGGCTTCGTGGTGGCGAACAGTTGCTCGGCCTCGGGTGCGTGGTAGTACCCCGCCAGCCCCTGAAAGCGATCGTGAATGGTCTGACCGGCCCTGCGGATCTGATGCGCGTCCGCAGTGAGCTCCTCTGCCGCCCCCTCTAATCGGGAGGTGTTGCCGGTGAACTGAGGGATGTCCTTCGGGCTGATCATCTTCATGAGCGCGACTCCCCCTTCCCGGCCTCGCCCTTGGGCTTGGGCTTCCCCTTGACGTGTACTTCCGGCGCCTTCAGCGCCTTCCGCTGCGCGTTCGCAGCCATGCGCAGGTCACCGTCCAGGTATTCCTGCGTTGCCTGCGCCGCACCGTTGACGGACTTGCCCGTACGCGCACCCATGAACGCGATCTTCTTGGTGGCGGCCTGGGCGAACAGCGCAAGCGCCGCGCCCACCAGCCCCAGCTCAGGTATGTCCTTGCCCGCGCCCAGCGAACCCGCGGACTCGGCGGCATCGGCGACGTGATCACCGAACGATTTCACGTCATCCTGAAAGCTCCGCACGTCCACCCCGACGTTCAGAACAACGCCCCGCACTCCATCAGGATCAATGTCCCATCCCTGCTTGCCCTTTGACGTCGACATGCAGCCCCCCTACTTGTCGGTATGAACACTACAAGCAGGACTGGCCGTCCCGGCAACACAGTTCCGACGCGCAGCGCAACCCGTGAATCTCGGCGGTCATTGAGACAGTTCGCACCCGCAGCCGTATCCCCGTTCGCCGGAGCTCGTATGCGAAGGGGACAGGCCGTGACGACGCTACTGAACAGCCGGGCCGGGCGGCGGCAGGCGATGCGCCGGATCCGGCCGCGCCGCTCGCCCGCCGTACCGCTGCTGGTGCTCGCCTGGGCGGGGGCCGCGGCGGTGCTGTCGTTGTGGTGGCGTAACACCCCCAACGTCGAGGGCACCACCCAGTGGCTCACCGGCGCCGGACGGCTCAGCGGGCTGCTCGGCGGATATGTGCTGGCGCTGGTGGTGCTGCTGATGGCACGGGTTCCCGCGCTGGAGCGGCGGGTGGGATCGGACCGGGTGGCGCGGTGGCACGCGATGAGCGGGCGGTACGCGCTGTGTCTGATCGTGGCGCATATGGCACTGATCGTCGCCGGGTACGCCGAACAGGCGGGCACCGGCTTCGTCGAACAGGCCGTGACGGTGGTGACGGACTTCCCCGACATGATCGAGGCCACCATCGGCACCGTGACCCTGGTGGTGATCGGGCTGATCTCGGCGGGGATGGTACGCCGCCGGATCTCCTACGAGATCTGGTACTACCTGCATCTGCTGACCTACGCCGCGGTGTTCCTGACCTTCTGGCACCAGCTGTCGACCGGTGCGGAGTTCGTGGGGGACGAGACGGCGCAGACCGCGTGGTACGCGCTGTACGCGACGGTCACCGCGCTGGTCGTCTGGTACCGGCTGCTGATGCCGCTGCGGCTGAACCTGATGCACCGGATGCGGGTGGAGGCCGTGGTGCCGGAGGCGCCCGGGATGGTGTCGGTGCTGATCAAGGGGCGGCGGCTGCACCGGCTGGGTGCCGAGGCGGGCCAGTTCTTCCGGTGGCGCTTCCTGGCGCCCGGTCTGCGCTGGGGTTCGCATCCGTACTCGCTGTCCGCACCGCCCCGCCCCGAACTGCTGCGGATCACCGTGAAGGCGGTGGGCGGGCACAGCTCGGGGCTGGCCTCGCTGGAGCCCGGTACGCGGGTGTGGGCGGAGGGCCCGTACGGGGCGATGACCGCGGCGCGGCGCAGCCGCGGCAAGGTGCTGATGATCGCCGGTGGTGCCGGGATCACCCCGATCCGGGCGCTGTTCGAGACGCTGCCCGGCCGGGGCGGCGACCTCACCCTGCTGTACCGGGCCCGGAGCGTGGACGATCTGGCGCTGTGGGGGGAGCTGAAGCAGATCGCGAACGAGCGCGGGGCCCGGCTGCTGTACGCGGTGAACGGCCCGGACGGCGCCCGTCCGGAGATCACCGCGGAGCGGCTGCGGTCGCTGCTGCCCGATGTCGAGGACCACGACGTCTATCTGTGCGGGCCGCCTGGACTGGCCGAGCACGCCTACGAGGCGCTGCACGAGGCCGGGGTGCCGGACCGCCGCATCCACCACGAATCCTTCGAGCTGTGACGATCCGAACGCTGTGACCGAGGTGAAGCCATGAAGAGGAAGCATCCGCTGCGCCGCATCATCCTGGGCACGGCCGCGACCGTCGCCGGTGTGGTGGCGCTGCTCGCGCTGAAGCAGCCCGGTTCGGGCGGGGAGACCGCCGCCCAGCCGGGGCAGGCTCCCCCGGCTGCGGCCACCGCGCCGGCGGACGGCGGCGGCGCCGCGGGGAACGGCCAGGGGGGCGGCGGCGGTGGCGCCGCCACCCGGACCGTCACCGGGGACGAGGCCCGCACCCAGTACGGACCGGTGCAGGTCCGCCTCACCGTCAGCGGAACGAAGATCACCGCCGCGCAGGCGGTCAAGACGCCCGACTCCGAGCCGCAGAGCGTCCAGATCGCCAAGAACGCGGTGCCGAAGCTCAATCAGCAGGCGGTGGCCGCGGCCACGGTGGACACCGTCTCCGGTGCCACCTACACCAGTCAGGGGTACGCCACCTCGCTCCAGAGCGCCCTCGACAAGGCAGGTGTGAAATGAGCTGTGGACTCGAACCGCTGCGCCATGTCGAACACGTCATGGGCACGGTCTTCTCCTTCGATGTGCGCGAGGTGCCGGACGCGGCCCGGCCGCGGGTGCAGGCCGCGCTGGACGGCGCCGTGGTCGGACTCCACCGGGTGGACGAGCTGTTCTCCCCCTTCCGGCCGGAGAGCCAGATCAGCCGGCTGGCCCGCGGTGAGCTCACGCTCGCCCAGTGCGATCCGGACGTCCGCGACGTCCTGCGGATGTGCGAGGACGCCGAGTACCGCAGCGGTGGCTGGTTCAGCGCCCGCTACGCCGGCGGACAGCCGGATCCCACCGGGCTGGTCAAGGGGTGGGCGGTGGAGCGTGCCGCCCGGATGCTGGACTCGGCGGGCGCCGGGTCGGTGTGTGTCAACGGCGGCGGTGACGTACAGGTGCACGGCGGACCGTGGCGGGTCGGGGTGGCCGATCCGCACCGGCGCGGTGAGCTGATCGCGGTCGTGGAGACGCGGGGCGAACTGGCGGTGGCGACCTCCGGCCCGGCCGAGCGGGGCTGCCACATCCTGGATCCGCACACCGGCCTCCCCCCGGCGCAGGACCTCGCCTCGGTGACCGTGATCGCCACCAGCCTGGCCGACGCGGACGCCTGGGCGACGGCGGCCTGCGCGATGGGCGCCGAACGGGCCCGGCCGTGGCTGCAACGGCTCGCCGGGGCCGAGGCGTTCGTGGTCACGGCGGGCGGCGGCACCTGGCGGACCAGTGGTTTCGCCCGGTACGCGGCGGGGCTGTGCGGGGTGTAGCCGATGCGCGCGGACGCCGTCAGCGGTGGCCGCGGACGGCGTCCGCGAGCAGCGGGGCGTGTGAATGGTCGAGGTCCCTGGTGGCGGTGAGGAGGGTCAGCGGCCCGGCCGCGGCCCGCTCCCGCAGCTCCGCCACGGCCTCGGCCCGCTCCGGGTCGGCCAGTTCGGCGCGGTAGCGCCGGGCGAACTCGGCGTAGCGCTCGGGCTGGTGGCCGAACCAGCGGCGCAGCTCGGTCGAGGGGGCGGCGGCCTTGGCCCATGCGTCCAGCCGGGCGTCGTCCCTGGTGAGGCCCCGTGGCCAGACGCGGTCCACCAGGACGCGGGCGCCGTCCTCCGGCTCCGGCGCCTCGTACACCCGGCGGACACGGACACCGGGCCGTGTGCTGTCGGCCATGTCACCCATGGAACCATCCCCGTGGCCACGACCCCGGCGGATAATGCGCCACATGGGAAAGGTTTACGAACGGATCGACGGCAGGCTGCGGACCTTTATCGAACAGCAGAAGGTCTTCTTCACCGCCACCGCCCCGCTGGACGGCGACGGGACGGTGAACCTCTCGCCGAAGGGGCTGGCCGGTTCCTTCGCCGTGCTCGACGAACGGACGGTGGCCTACCTGGACTTCGCCGGGAGCAACGCCGAGACCATCGCCCATCTGCGGGAGAACGGACGCATCACGCTGATGTGGTGCGCCTTCACCGGCCCGCCGAACATCGTGCGGGTGCACGGCCGCGGGGAGCCGGTGTTCCGTGACGATCCGCGGTTCGCCGGGCTGGTGGAGCAGTTCCCCGAGGTGGACATCGACGCGCACGGGCTGCGCGCGGTCATCGTGGTGACGGCCGAGCTGATCCGGGACACCTGTGGTTTCGCGGTCCCGTATCTGGACTACCGCGAGGAGCGCACCCTGCATGGCGACCGCTTCCACCGGGAGGACGACGCCTCGCTCAGCCGCTACTTCGGGAAGAAGGAGCACATCGCGCGGAGCATCGACGGGCTGCCGGGGCTGCCGCTGCCTCTTCCGCCGGGCCCGGCCTGAGGGGCCGGCCCCGCGGAGCGGTCAGCGCGCCTTCTGGGCCAGCCTCAGCAGATGGTCGGCGAGCGCCTGCCCGCCCGCCGGGTCCCGGCTGATCAGCAGCACCGTGTCATCGCCCGCGATGGTGCCGAGGATGGCGTGCAGCTCCGCCGAGTCGATGGACGAGGCCAGGAACTGGGCGGCGCCGGGCGGGGTGCGCAGCACCACGAGGTTGGCCGACGCCTCGGCGGAGATGAGGAGTTCACCCGCCAGCCGCGCCATCCGCGCCTCGCTCGCCGACTCGCCGAGCGGGGCGCGCGGGGTGCGGTCGCCGCCCTCGCTGGGCACCGCGTAGATCAGCTCGCCGCCGGTGTTGCGGATCTTCACCGCGCCCAGTTCGTCCAGGTCGCGGGAGAGCGTCGCCTGGGTGACGGAGAGTCCGTCGTCGGCGAGCAGCTTCGCGAGCTGGCTCTGGGAGCGGACCGGCTGCCGGTTCAGGATGTCCACGATCCGGCGGTGGCGGGCGGTGCGGGTCTGCGGCACGGACGGTCCGTTGTGGTTCGTCCCGGCGTCCTGGGCCTCGGTGTGCTGCGCCTCGGTCATCGTCTCGTCAGTCTCCGGATCGTCGTTCCCCGTGGCCCCCGTGTGCGGCGTCCAGGACGGCGGGCAGCTCCCGAAGGAAGGTGTCCACCTCGCCGTCGGCGACGACGAGTGGCGGGGCCAGCCGGACCACGTCCGGAGCGACCGCGTTCACCAGGAGTCCCGCATCCTGAGCCGCCTGCTGCACCTGTGGCGCGAGGGACTCTGTGAGCACGATACCCAGCAGCAGCCCGGCACCACGGACCTGGCTGATCAACGGGTGGCCGAGCGACTCGATTCCGTCACGCAGCCGCTCCCCCACGCGCTTGACGCGGTCCAGGGCCCCGTCGGCCTCCAGGGTGTCCAGCACGGCCAGCGCGGCGGCGCACGCCACGGGGTTCCCGCCGAAGGTGGATCCATGCTGACCTGGGGTCAACAGATCGGCGGCGGGGCCGAAGGCGAGGGTCGCGCCGATCGGCAGACCACCGCCGAGCCCCTTGGCGAGGGTGACCACATCGGGCTCCACACCCTGTGCCCGGTGCTCGAACCAGTGGCCGGTCCGGCCGATTCCGGTCTGGATCTCGTCGATCACCAGCAGGGTGCCGGTGGCCCGGGTGATCTCGCGGGCCGCGGCCAGATAGCCCGTCGGCGGCACCACGACGCCGTTCTCGCCCTGGACCGGTTCGACGATGACGAAGGCGGTGTCGGTGGTGACGGCCGCGCGCAGCGCCTCGGTGTCGCCGTAGGGGACGTGGGTGACCTCGCCGGGCAGCGGAAGGAAAGGTTCCTGCTTGCTGGGCTGGCCGGTCAGTGCCAGGGCGCCCATGGTGCGGCCGTGGAAACCGCCGGTGGTGGCCACCATGTGGGTTCGGCCGGTACGCCGTCCGATCTTGAACGCGGCCTCGACCGCCTCCGCACCGGAGTTGGAGAAGTAGACCCGCCCGGTGCGGCCGGAGAGCCGGAGCAGCCGCTCGGCGAGGGCCACCGGCGGTTCCGCCATGAACAGGTTGGAGACATGGCCGAGGGTGGCGATCTGGTCGGACACCGCCCGGACGACGGCGGGGTGGCCGTGGCCCAGGGCGTTGACGGCGATGCCGCCGACGAAATCCAGGTACTCCTTGCCGTCGGCGTCCCACAGCCGGGCGCCCTCGCCGTGGGTGAGGGCGAGGCGGGGGGTGCCGTAGTTGTCCATCAGCGCCCCCTGCCAGCGCTGTGCGAGTCCGGTGTTGCTCAACTGTCCTCCCCCTCGTCGTGGGCCGTGCCGGCCGGGTCCGGAACGATCATGGTGCCGATGCCCTCGTCGGTGAAGATCTCCAGCAGGATGGAGTGCTGGACCCGGCCGTCGAGCACCCGGGCGGTGGTGACGCCGTTGCGCACGGCGTGCAGACAGCCCTCCATCTTGGGCACCATGCCGCTGGCCAGCTCCGGCAGCAGCTTCTCCAGCTCGCTCGCGGTGAGCTGGCTGATCACCTCGTCGCTGTCCGGCCAGTCCGCGTACAGCCCCTCCACGTCGGTGAGGACCATCAGCGTCTCGGCGCCGAGGGCGGCGGCCAGCGCGGCGGCGGCGGTGTCGGCGTTGATGTTGTAGACATGGCCGTCGTCGGCGCTGCGGGCGATCGAGGAGACCACCGGGATCCGGCCGTCGTCCAGCAGCGCCCGGACCGCGCCCGCGTCGATCTCGGTGATCTCACCGACCCGGCCGATGTCCACGCGTTCGCCGTCGATCTCGGCCCAGCGCTTGGTGGCGGTCATGGTGTGGGCGTCCTCGCCGGTCAGACCGACGGCCAGCGGGCCGTGCTGATTGAGCAGACCGACCAGTTCGCGCTGGACCTGTCCGGCCAGCACCATCCGCACCACGTCCATGGCCTCGGGCGAGGTGACCCGCAGACCGGCCTTGAACTCCGAGACCAGGCCCAGCTTGTCGAGCTGGGCGCTGATCTGCGGGCCGCCGCCGTGGACCACGACGGGGCGCAGTCCGGCGTGCCGGAGGAAGACCACGTCCTGGGCGAAGGCGGACTTCAGCTCCTCGTCGACCATCGCGTTGCCGCCGAACTTGATCACGACGGTCTTGCCGTGGTGGCGGGTCAGCCAGGGCAGCGCCTCGATGAGGGTGCGGGCCTTGGGCAGCGCGGTGTGCCTGCGGGCGGTGGGACGAGTCGTGTCGTCCGGGGTGGCGGGATTCGTCTGCGTCATGAGGAGTAGGCGCTGTTCTCGTGGACGTAGTCGGCGGTCAGGTCATTGGCCCAGATGACGGCCGAGGCACTGCCCGCGGACAGATCGGCGGTGATCCGCACCTCGCGGTAGCGCATGTCGACCAGTTCGCGGTCCTCGCCGACCGAACCGTTCTTGCAGACCCATACGTCGTTGATGGCGACGTTGAGCTGGTCGGGCTCGAAGGCGGCGGAGGTGGTGCCGATCGCGGAGAGCACCCGGCCCCAGTTGGGGTCCTCGCCGTGGATGGCGCACTTGAGGAGGTTGTTCCGGGCGATGGAGCGGCCCACCTCGACGGCGTCGTCCTCGGTGGCCGCGCCGATGACCTCGATCCGGATGTCCTTGGAGGCGCCCTCGGCGTCTCCGATCAGCTGACGGGCGAGGTCGTCGCAGACCGCGCGGACCGCCTCGGCGAACTCGGCCCGGCCGGGGGCGACCCCGGAGGCGCCGGAGGCCAGCAGCAGCACGGTGTCGTTGGTGGACATACAGCCGTCGGAGTCCACCCGGTCGAAGGTGGTGCGGGTGGCGGCGCGCAGCGCGGTGTCGAGGCCGGGGGTGTCCACATCGGCGTCGGTGGTGAGGACGACGAGCATGGTGGCGAGGCCCGGGGCCAGCATGCCCGCGCCCTTGGCCATGCCGCCGACCGTCCAGGCGCCGTCCGGGCTCTGCACGACGGCCGTCTTGTGCACGGTGTCGGTGGTCTTGATGGCGATGGCGGCCTTCTCACCGCCGTGCGGGGAGAGCGCGGCGGCGGCCTTGTCGACACCGGGCAGCAGGGCGTCCATCGGCAGCCGGATGCCGATGAGCCCGGTGGAGGCGACGGCCACCTCGCCCGCGCTGTGTCCGAGGGCGTCCGCGACCTTCTCGGCGGTCGCGTGGGTGTCCTGGAAGCCGAGCGGACCGGTGCAGGCGTTGGCGCCACCGGAGTTGAGGACCACCGCGGAGATCTGTCCGCCCCTGACCACCTGCTCGGACCAGAGCACCGGGGCGGCCTTGACGCGGTTGGAGGTGAAGACGCCCGCGGCGGCGAGGCGCGGCCCGTTGTTGACGACAAGGGCGAGATCGGGGCCTCCGCTCTCCTTGATCCCTGCCGCGACGCCGGAGGCGGTGAAGCCCTTGGCGGCCGTAACGCTCATGGAGCGACTCCGATCGTGGAAAGTCCCAGCTCCTCGGGGAGGCCGAGGGCGATGTTCATGCTCTGCACCGCGCCACCCGCGGTGCCCTTGGTGAGGTTGTCGATGGCGCTGATCACGACGGCGCGGCCGGCCGCCTCGTCCAGGGCCACCTGGAGCAGCGCGGCGTTGGATCCGTGGACGGCGGCGGTGGACGGCCACTGCCCCTCGGGCAGCAGCCTGACGAACGGCTCGTCGCGCAGCGCCTTGTCGTACACGGCGCGCAGCGCCTCCGCCGTCACCCCGGGCCTGACCTTGGCGCTGCAGGTGGCGAGGATGCCGCGGGGCATGGGCGCGAGGGTCGGGGTGAAGGAGACGGAGACGCGCTCACCAGCGGCGGCGGAGAGGTTCTGGATCATCTCGGGCGTGTGCCGGTGGCCGCCGCCCACACCATACGGGCTCATGGCGCCCATGACCTCACTGCCCAGCAGATGCGGTTTGGGCGCCTTGCCCGCCCCGGAGGTGCCGGAGGCGGCGACGATCACGGCCTCGGGCTCGACGAGCCCGGCGGCGTACGCGGGGAAGAGCGCGAGCGAGACGGCGGTCGGGTAGCAGCCGGGCACCGCGACGCGCCGGGACCCTTCCAGTGCGGCGCGGGCCCCGGGCAGCTCGGGGAGGCCGTACGGCCAGGTACCGGCGTGCGGCGAACCGTAGAACCGCTCCCAGTCCGCCGCGTCGGCGAGCCGGAAGTCGGCACCGCAGTCGATCACCAGGACCTGGTCCCCCAGCTGCTCGGCGACGGCGGCGGACTGGCCGTGCGGCAGGGCGAGGAAGACCACGTCATGCCCGGTCAGGGCGTCCGCGGTGGTCGGCTCGAGGACCCGGTCGGCGAGCGGGAGCAGATGCGGCTGGAGGGCGGCGAGCGGCTGTCCGGCGTTGGAGTTGCCGGTCAGGGCGCCGATCTCGATCTCGGGGTGGGCCAGCAGCAGACGCAGCAGCTCGCCGCCCGCGTATCCGCTCGCCCCTGCCACCGCAGCACGTACCGCCATCGCTGTCCTCCTCGGGTATGGCATGACTATACGATCGAGGACAGTTTTATGCAAAGGATGGCGAGCCCAGCCTTTCAGCGGGTGTGACCGAGCGCTTCGGTCGTCGAATGGGCCCGCCGTCCGGCGGGACTTCGCCGAACCGGCGGGGACTCGGCTGCGCGGCTGGAGGCGGAATGGCCACGATTCCGGTGTTCCTGATCTTTGCCGTGGCGGCCTTCGCGCAGTCGGTGACCGGGTTCGGATTCGCGCTGACCGCCGTTCCGCTGCTCGGATCGGTCATTGATCCCAAGGCCGCCGTGGTCACGGTCGGGGAGGTCAGCCTTCTCCTGACCACCGTCACCGCGACGGCCGACCACCGCCATGTGCGCTGGCCGGTCGCGCTGGCGTTCTCCGGGACGGCCCTGCTCGGCATACCCCTGGGGCTGCTCGTCCTGTCCGAGGTGTCCGCGTCGACGCTGACGGCATTGATCGCTGTGGTGGTGACGGGTTGCGCCGCCGTCGTCTGGCGCGGGTGGCAGCTGGAGCCGACACCGCTGAGGGTCGGCGCGGTCGGAGCGCTTTCGGGCCTGCTCCTGACCGCCACCGGTACCTACGGTCCGCCCCTGGCGGCGGCCGTGCGCGCGTTCGGCCTGGAGCCGCGGGCCTTTCGGGCCACCCTCGCGGCGGTGTTCACCTTCAGCGGGGCACTGGGCGTCGCCGGGTTCTTCTGGTCCTGCGAGGCGACCCGGAACACCTGGCAGCTGTGCCTGGCCGGCGGGCTTGCCAGCGCCATCGGGGGCTGGACCGGAAGCCGGGTACTGAGCTCCCTCGACGGAGCACGCTTCCACAGGATCGTTCTCGGCGCGCTCCTCCTCAGTGCCGCAGTGGCACTTGCCCGGGCAGGAAGCACGCTCCTGTGAACCGGGTCGTCGGCGAGCCGAGACGCGTCCGGAGTCCCCGGATGTGACCCCGACCATGGGAGCGCGCTTCGGTTGGCGTATCCCGCCAACCGGTCACTCCGGCGAACCGGGGTTCCTGCGCTGATTGGCATGGAAGCGCGCCTTCTTCTGGCGATTCCCGCAGGTGTTCATCTCGCACCATTTGCGGGTGCGGCTCTGACTGGCGTCGAAGAAGGCGGCCTGACAGGTCGGTGACGCGCACAAGGCCAGTTTTCCGTCTCGTTCGCCCGCGATGATGCTGACCGCGTCGGCGGCGATCACACCGAGGGCATCTTCCACGGAGGAAGCCGAGCTGAGCTGCCATCGCCGCTCGCCCTCGGGCGTCAGGATCGCCGCGGCCCGGCCCCGGGCGCTGAAGTCATTGATGACCTGGACGGCGGACGCGGGGAGAGCGTCCTGGAGCGCGGCCGCCGTCGCGGCGGCGTGGATCGACTCCCTCAGCTCCCGGGCGAGGTCGAGCTGGGCGGTGGTGCAGGAGTCCACGGCGAGGCCGCTCACCGCCAGCCAGTCGACGAGTCGCCGCGGCACGGGAATGCGCTCCACGGCGTCGCCATAACGCTCCGAGAGCGTCCCCGTGAAGCTGGTCGCCAGCACCTTGCCGAGGCGGAAATCAGGAAACGCTGCGCACATGGAACCACCTTAGCCGGTTGCGGCGCCGCTCGGAGAGCTGCTAGAACCGCCTTAGCCGGTTCCACGATGCCCAGGAGGTCTCATGCCCCGCCCCACCAGCGACGTCCAAAAATGTGAAACCCACGCAACTGACGCCGACCTCGACGATCTGCGCGCTCGGCTGGCCGCGGCGCGGCTGCCGGAGGCCGAGACGGTCCATCGCGCCGCACCCGGTCCTCGCCGATGGGACCAGGGCGTTCCGCTCGCCGACCTCGTCGAAGTCGTGGACTACTGGCGCACCGGGTACGACTGGCGGTCGTTCGAAGAGCGCCTCAACCGTGTCGGCCAGTTCCGCACGACCATTGACGATCTGGGAATCCACTTCCTGCACCGCCGGTCCGCGCGCGCGGATGCCACTCCTCTGCTCCTGACGCACGGATGGCCGGACAGCATTGCCCGGTTCATCGATGTGGTGGACGAGCTGGCAGATCCGGACGACGCGGCCGCACCGGCGTTCCACGTCGTGGTTCCGTCACTTCCAGGCTTTGGTTACAGCGACAAGCCGGCCACCACCGGATGGGGAACCGAAAAGATCGCGGCCGCATGGGTGGAACTGATGGAAAGGCTCGGCTACAGCACGTTCGTGGCCCACGGCGGCGACTGGGGAGGAAATATCACCACGGTTCTCGGCGGCAGGTTCCCGGCGCACGTCCTCGGCATCCACACGACGTTCGCGGAGGGCCCGCCGGGATTGACCATGGACGGGCTGACGGCGGTCGAGCGCAAGTGGGCCGAGGAGAACCGCGATTTCTGGCGCCACCACGCGGCATACGCGAAGCAGCAGGCGACCCGGCCGCAGACCATCGGCTACTCGCTCGTCGACTCACCGGTCGGACTTCTCGCCTGGATCCTCGACAAGTTCGCCGAGTGGACGGACACCGAGGACAGCCCGTTCGAAAGGATTTCCCGAGACCGCGTCCTCGACAACGTCACGCTGTACTGGCTGACGCGGACCGGCGCATCGTCGGCCCGCATCTACTACGAAAGCCATGACTCGCTCGATCCCGAACTCCGGGTCGACGTCCCGTCAGCGATCACCATGTATCCCCGCGACGTCGAGAAGTGTCCGCGCCCCTGGGCACAGGAGCGGTACCGGCAGATCGTCCGATGGGCCGAGCCTGATACCGGGGGACATTTTCCGTCGCTGGAGGTTCCCGGGCCTTTCGTCGAAGATCTGCGAGAGGGCCTCGCGGCAGTGCTGGCCGCCCGGCGGTGAACGCCGCTCACCGACCCGATCCGCCCACTAGGCCCTGTCACACACGGGGTTGCCGCGATCGGCGCGGCGGGCCCCGGTCAGCAGCAGGGCGCACGCGAGGGCGAAGAGCGGCCAGGGCGTGAACGGGAGGACCACGGCGTCGACGGCGGTCCAGGCCGCCAGCGTCCAGGCGATGAACGCCGGCGGGGTGATGTCACGGCGGTCCAGCCACAGCACCGTCAGGCCGATGAGGATGAGCGGTATGCCGAAGCTGGCCAGACTCAGCCAGTACGCACTGCCCGCCGGGCTCATCTCCGCGAGGTCCTCGTCCCAGAGTCCGCCGCTGAACCACGCCCCTGCGTGGCGCGCGGCCTTCTGCACCGCCAGGGCACCGATCGTATGCGCGGTGCCGCATAACGTGATGATCCAGCCAGCCCACTTGATCACCTGAGTTCTCCGTTCCCACTCGCCGTGAAGGAGCTAATTACGATACTGCAGTTTCGATACACGCGTTCCGTATCATGGGGGGCATGACCGTGAGAAGGCAACGGGGCGGCCGCCCCCGGGACAGTCGGGTGGACCACGAGATCCTGCGGACCACGCGTGAACTGCTCGATGAGGTCGGCTATCCGGCCCTGACCGTGGACCGGGTGGCGGCGCGCGCCGGGGTGGGCAAGGCGGCGATCTACCGCCGCTACGCCTCCAAGGCCGAGATGGCGTTCGTCGCCACCGTGCACGAGCGGCAGCTGCCCGCGCCGGTCGGTACCGGCTCCCTGCGAGGGGATCTGCTGGCGCTGGTCCGCGCGTTCCACGCCCGGATGGCCACCCCGGCGGCCCGACAGCTGGCACCGGCGCTGATCGGCGAACTCGCCGTCAATCCCGAACTGCGGGCCCGGTTCCAGGACACCTTCCTGGCCACCGAACAGGCCGCCTTCGCCGGCATCATCGAACAGGCCGTGGCCCGCGGCGAACTGGCCGGGACCGTCGACCCCGCGATGGCCCATCTGCTGCTGCTCGGCTCCCTGGCGTCCGGCCTGTACATCCTCGATCTGCCCGTCGACGACGCGATGATCACCGACCTCGCCACCGCCGCCGCGGCGGGCATCACCGCCCTGGCCGACCGGTCCGGGCCCCCGCACGGGAACGCGGTATGACCGACCGCGTTCTGGAACGGTTGCGCGCCCGGCCGGAACTGGCCGAACTGGCCGCGTTCCCCTTTGGCTTCGACCTGAACCGGGCGTACCACGGAGAGGCGGTGCATCTGGCTTCCGGTGCGTCACTGGAGCCGATCGCCGGTGACGAATCCGGCGGCACACACTTCCTGTCCGGGGGAACGGCCGTGCTCCACGCGTCCTCCGACGGGGCCGCCTCGCTGTTCGCCGACGATGTGGGTGAAGCGCTCGAGATCCTGGTCCGGCTGCCCCGATGGTGCGAGAACCTCTCCACCGGGCTGGACGAGGAGGGGCTCCGGGCCGCGATACGCGCGGCGGACCAGGAGGCGCGGGAGGAGTTCGTCCCGGACCTGGACGCACGGCGAGCAGCGCTGATCGAGGGACTGGGCCTGCCGGACCGTCCGCTGGTCGAACTCCTCGCCCGGTCGGAGTCGGCCGGCCGGCGCACCGAGCCGGACCATGTCCTGCTCGACTCCCGGGATCTGTGCGCCTACCAGCTGGACGCAGCCTTCCGGCAGCCGCTGCGCGAGATCGTTCTCGAGCCCGGCCGGGAGGTGCTGGAGCGGCTGCGCTCCGGCGATCCCGGCGCACGGGAGGAGGCGGCCGGGGATCCGGGCTTGCGGGCGGGGGTGCTGCGCGCGGCGCGGTACGACCGCCGTGACGGTGATCTGCCGCTGCTGCGCTTCCTGCTGGAACGCGAGGCCGCGGAACGGTCCGAGTGGTACGAGGAACGGTGGCTGGCCGCGGCGCTGGTGGCCGCGCACGGGCAGGACGAGGACGCTCCGCTGCTGCGGTCGGCCACCATCGGGCAGATCACCGACACCGCGGAGGCGGTGGAGTGGGCCGCGCGGGCCGTGGCCCCGGAGAGCGAGTTCACCTGGATCGAACTGGCCCACCGGCAGGGCCGCATCGAGCATGCCCGCGTCGCGCTCATCCGCCTGCTGGACGCCACGGGTCCGGACGCGGACCGGCTCCGGAGGCTGCGCGAAGCGCTGGAGCGCCTCGGCGACCACGCGCAGGCGGCCCGCGCCCAGACCAGCCTCCTCTCGCTCCAGGACACCGCCCGCGGCCGGGCCTCGGAGGCGTATGTACTGGCCCGTCTGGAGCGCCGCAAGGGCGACCTCGATGCGGCGGCCCGTGCACTGGAACGGGCGAGGGCGGCGGTCGGCGCCGGGGGCACACCGCCGGACGGGACGGTCGAGGAGTGGCACCGCCGGGGGCTCGGCCGGCTGATCACCGAACAGCATCTGGAGCTGGTGCTCGCCGCGGTCGAGACGGGCGACGCGGACCTGGCCCGCGCGACGATGGCCCACGGCCGACTCCTGCTGAAGGTGATCGGCAAGGGCTGGGCGAAGGAGCTCAGCCGGCTGTCCACCCGGGCCAAATGGGCGGTGGCCGGGCTCCGTGCGTCCGGTGGAGGGCAATGAGTTCCGCATGCTCGCCCCGTCCGAGACGCATTGCGCAGCACCTGTGCACTCACCGCTAACGCCCTCCCGGTGGCGGACCCGGCAGTCTGTCGATGTACCTGCCGGACCAATGGGGGGCGGGAGCACGAGGCGCTGGAAGCACAGCCGCCCCGGGCTGCCCGGAGCGGGACGTGCCGCGCGGGAAATCCGGCAGCGGCGCGCCTGCCGACGCCCCCGGGCAGACATCGAATGAAGGACCGCAGAATGCGGAAAAAACGGGAGGCGTGTGTGCACATGAGGATTTCTGGTAGATCGATGGCTCTCGGCTTCGCGAGCGCGGCACTCGCGGTAGGCAGCCTCGTTGCGCCGGCCGCCGCAAACGGCGCTCAGACCGCGACGGGTACCGCGGATGGTTCTGAAGTCGGTCAGGTCACCACCCATCAGCGCGGTGACGGCACGAAGCCGCCCGCGGAGCTGGGGAACCCCTCTGCATGGGGTGTGGCGAAGATCAAGGTGAACAGTTCGGCGCACTCCGTCAGGCCGGACCAGGAGGCCTGCGTTCCCACCAGTGGCGGCAAGTGGTGCTACGGCTGGAGGACCACGACGAGCGGCAAGTACTGCTACTCGAACTACTTGCACGGGTCGAAGTGGCACGCGTCCTCGGTGAAGATCGCCGGCTCCAAGCGCTCCAGCGGTTGGGTCAAACCCGGCAGCGCCTCCAACGCCCACCTCACGCTGGGCTTGGCCTACACCTGCTACACCTACTTCAAGATCCGCTAGGTTCTGCTCCCCGCATCAAGCGGTGACTCCTCGGCGGGCGGGGTGGGTTGGTGCGCCACCACTTCGGAACCGCCGAGGAGGTACCGGGGCTGCTGGGCCGCCGTGGCGCGTATCGGAATCGCCGCCCAACGCGCCGCCCGGCACAGCAGGCCGGACGATGCACTCACCCTCGTACAGGGAATCCCCGTTCCTCGTTCACGCGTTCGGCATGACGTCATACTGGCACCTCGCTGATCTCGGGGAGGCCGAGCATGGACACCGGAGCGACGGCCGGCCACAGGTGCCGGCTGGCCGCGGAGGCGCTGCCGGAGGGGCTGGGCCACAGGCCGAGCCGGGCGTTCCTGACCGGGTGCGGGCTGCCCGGAACCGCCGCCGACCTCGACTTCACCGCGCTGCGCACGGGCACCCTGGAGCCCTTCACCACCCGTGGCGGCCGACTGGTCGGTGAGGGACGGCTGTTGGTGCTCGGCACCACCGACTACTGCGGCAGCCGGGTGGTGCTCGACGGGGACACCGGCGCGGTGATGCTGGCCGAGTGGGCCGGGAGTACGCGCCACCCGGACGCGGAGGCAGGCGCGGAGGCGGAGCTCGTCCACGATCCGCTCGCCTCCTCCCTGTCCGCCCTCGTGGAGCTGATCGGCATCTGTGAGGGGGTGTCGGAGACCGCGCGGGACGCCGACGCGTACGGCGGGCGCCGCGGGCCGGATGTCATGGCCGAGGTGATCGAGGCCGCCTCGGGGCGGCTGCGCGCCGCCGATCCGGAGCTGTTCGGTGCCGGGGCCGCCCCCGCGCACTGGCGCACCTGTCTGCTGGTGCGCTCCCTGGCCTGGGGCGCCCGGCCCGGTCCGGCGGACGGGCTGGCGTACGCCTTCGGCCCGGACCTGGTGCGGGATCTCGCCCGGCTGGACGGTGATGACCGGGTGCGCCGCTACCGCCCGGAGGAACTGCCGGACCGGCTCACCCACGAACCGACCCGGCGGCTGCTCACCGAGGCCGGACTGCCCCTCGGCGGCGAGCTGTTCAGCGTGGGGGAGGAACCGCTGCGCACCATGGCCGAAACCCATCCGGACACCTTCGCGACGGCGGACGGAGAGGGTTTCGACGCGGCGTCCGGCCGGGCTCACCAGCGCGACTTCCTCGCCCTCGGCTGGTGGCCGCACGATCTCGCGGTCGCGCTCGACGGCGCCACCGGGCGGCTGGAGCTCCCGGACTGGTACGGGGAGGGCGAACCCGCGGCCTATCTCAACCGGGATCTGTCGGCGCTGCTGTACGCCTGGTGGATCTACGAGCGGCTGCGCAGGGAGTGGTACCGCTGGGACCACGGCGCCGCCGCGGAGACCTGGCGGGTCTTCGACCCGTTCGCGCTGCTGAGCAGCCGGGTCGACACGATGGTGGAGGCGGTGGACCCGGAGGCGTTCCGGACCCCGGCCCATTCGTGGCGGATGCTCGCCGAGGATCCGTACACCGGCGGGCTGCTCTCCAACTGACCAGGGGCGAACGACGACCGCCCCGGCCGGGAGATCCGGCCGGGGCGGTGCGGGTCACGTCGCCGGGGCGCTCACGCCGGCGTCAGCCGAGGGTCGCGAGGGCCTGGTTGAGCGTGGCCGACGGCCGCATGACCGCCGACGCCTTGGCCGCGTCGGGCTGGTAGTAGCCACCGATCTCGGCGGGCGATCCCTGAACGGCGATCAGCTCGTCGACGATGGTCTGCTCCTGCTCGGTGAGCGTCTTGGCCAGGGCCGCGAACGCGCCCGCGAGCTCGGCGTCATCGGTCTGCCCGGCCAGCTCCTGGGCCCAGTAGAGGGCCAGGTAGAAGTGGCTGCCGCGGTTGTCGATCCCGCCGACGCGACGGCTGGGCGACTTGTTCTCGTTGAGGAACGAGCCGGTGGCGCGGTCCAGGGTGTCGGCGAGCACCTGGGCGCGCGCGTTGCCCGTCTTCTGCGCGAGGTGCTCGAAGCTGACCGCGAGGGCCAGGAACTCACCCAGGCTGTCCCAGCGCAGGTAGTTCTCCTTGACCAGCTGCTGGACGTGCTTGGGGGCCGAACCGCCCGCGCCCGTCTCGAACAGCCCGCCGCCGTTGATCAGCGGGACCACGGAGAGCATCTTGGCGCTGGTGCCGAGCTCGAGGATCGGGAACAGGTCGGTCAGGTAGTCACGCAGGACGTTGCCGGTGACCGAGATGGTGTTCTCACCGCGGCGGATGCGCTCGAGCGAGAACGTGATCGCCTCGACCGGCGACAGGATCTTGATCTCGAGGCCCTCGGTGTCGTGCTCGGGCAGGTACGCCTTGACCTTCTCGATGAGGTTGGCGTCGTGGGCGCGGCCCTCGTCCAGCCAGAACACGGCCGGGTCGCCGGTGGCGCGGGCGCGGGTGACGGCCAGCTTGACCCAGTCGCGGATCGGCACGTCCTTGGTCTGGCACATCCGGAAGATGTCACCGGCGCCGACGACCTGCTCCAGCACCACGTTCCCGGCGCCGTCCAGGACGCGCACGGTGCCGGTGGTGGGGATCTCGAAGGTCTTGTCGTGGCTGCCGTACTCCTCGGCCTTCTGCGCCATCAGACCGACGTTGGGCACCGAGCCCATGGTGGCCGGGTCGAAGGCGCCGTTGGCGCGGCAGTCGTCGATGACGACCTGGTAGATCCCGGCATAGCTGCTGTCCGGGATGACCGCGAGGGTGTCGGCCTCCTCGCCGTCCGGGCCCCACATGTGGCCGGAGGTGCGGATCATCGCGGGCATGGAGGCGTCCACGATGACGTCGCTCGGGACGTGCAGGTTGGTGATGCCGCGGTCGGAGTCGACCATGGCCAGCTCCGGGCCCTCGGCCAGCTCGGCGTCGAAGGACGCCTTGATCGCCGGGCCCTCGGCGAGGGACTCCAGGCCCTTGAGGATGCCGCCGAGGCCGTCGTTCGGGGTCAGACCGGCCGCGGCCAGGGTCTCACCGTGGGCGGCGAAGGTCTTCGGGAAGAACGCGCGCACCGCGTGGCCGAACACGATCGGGTCGGAGACCTTCATCATCGTGGCCTTCAGGTGCAGCGAGAACAGCACACCCTCGGACTTGGCGCGGGCGACCTGCGCGGCGAGGAACTCCCGCAGCACGGCCACGCGCATCACGGAGGCGTCCACGACCTCGCCCGCGAGCACCGGTACCGACTCGCGCAGCACGGTGGTGGAGCCGTCGTCGCCGGTCAGCTCGATGCGCAGCGAGCCGTCCTCGGCGATGACGGCGGACTTCTCGGTGGAGCGGAAGTCGTCGCCGTCCATGTGGACGACATTGGTCTTGGAGTCGGCCGTCCAGGCGCCCATGCGGTGCGGGTGCGCCTTGGCGTAGTTCTTGACCGAGGCGGGGGCGCGGCGGTCGGAGTTGCCCTCGCGCAGCACCGGGTTGACGGCGCTGCCCTTGACCTTGTCGTAGCGGGCGCGGATGTCGCGCTCCTCGTCGGTCCTGGGGTCGTCCGGGTAGTCCGGGAGCGCGTAGCCCTGCTGCTGGAGCTCGGCGACCGCGGCCTTCAGCTGCGGGATGGACGCCGAGATGTTCGGCAGCTTGATGATGTTCGCCTCGGGCGTCTTGGCGAGTTCGCCCAGTTCGGCGAGGGCGTCGGGGATCCGCTGGCTCTCCTCGAGGCGCTCGGGGAACTGAGCGATGATCCGTCCGGCCAGGGAGATGTCCCGGCGCTCGACGGTGACCCCGGCGGTCGAGGCGTAGGCCTCGATCACGGGCAGGAAGGAATACGTCGCGAGGGCCGGGGCCTCGTCGGTGTGCGTGTAGATGATCGTCGAGTCAGTCACCGGGTGCTCCGCTCCTCCACGTCTGCAACATTGCTCGACATCAAGATATCTCGTGTTCGGGCCCCTCTCGAAAGGGCCCTCGGGAATCGGCCGTGTGATGCCGCGCATGTGCGCGGAAGGCGCCGGTGGCGGGGTGGGTGGGGGTGCGGGGGGTGACGAGGTGCACGCTGACGGGGGCCGCGTCCTCCAGCGGGAGATAGCGGATCCCGGGGTGCGGATGGCTGTGCCCGGTGCCCTCGGCGGTGACACCGACGGCCTCCCCGGTGGCGATCACGGTGAGCCATTCGTCCACGTTGGCCACCTCGAAGGTGTGCGGACGGCTGCCCTCCGGCCAGAGTCCGGCCCCGGAGGTGGCCGCGGTGGCGCACAGGACCACCTGTTCACCGGCGAGATCGGCCAGCCGGAGCGCGGAGCGGCGGGCGAGCGGCCCGCCGTCGGGTACGGCGGCGAACCGCCGCTCGGTGTACAGCGCGAGCGCGGTCAGCCCGGCGTCGTCCGGGGGCGGGGTGCGCAGGAAGGCGGCGTCCAGCTCACCGCGGCGCAGGGCGGCCTCGGGGTCGTCACGGCGGTGCACCCGGACCGGGACGCCGGGGTGGTCCTCGCGCCAGGTGCGCAGCAGGGGCACGGTGTGACGGCCGAGGGCGGCCCAGGCGAAGCCGATCCGCAGGGGCCGCGGCCCGGCGGTGGTGGCCTCGGCCAGCGCCTCGTCGAGCTGGTTGAGGATGCGGTGGGAGTGCTCCCACAGCCGCCGCCCGGCGTCGGTGAGGGACAGCCGCCGGGTGGTGCGCTCCACCAGCCGGGTGCCGGTCCGGCTCTCCAGCTGGTCCAGGGTGCGGGAGAGCGCGGGCTGGCTGATGTGCAGGGCGGAGGCGGCACCGGTGATGGTGCCCTCGTCGCCGATGGCCGCCAGGGCCCGCAGATGGCGCAGCTCCACATTCATAACCGCCCAGCATAAGTGCAGCGCAAACGGTATTTCTCAGGGTGCGCGGGTGAGATCTAGCGTCACCGGTATGAGGATTCTTGTCATAGGGGCCGCCGGAAAGCTGGGCACGGCCGTCACCGAGGCGCTGACCGGGCGCGGCCACGAGGTGCTCACCGCCGGGCGCGGCAGTGGTGAGCTGCGGTACGACATCACCGATCCGGAGCGGATCACCGCGCTGTACGAGCGGGCCGGACGGCTGGACGCGGTGGTCAGCGCGGCGGGCGACGTGCCGTACAAGCCGGTGACGGAGATGGCGCCGGAGGACTATCTGTCGGCGTTCCGGGGGAAAGTGCTGAGCCAGCTCGAACTGGTGCGGCAGGGTGTGCCGCGGATCGCCGGCCGCGGATCGTTCACGCTGATCACCGGAGTGCTGGCCCGGGAGCCGATTCCGACCGGCAGTGCGGCGTCCATGGCCAACGGCGCGGTGGAGGCGTTCGTCCGCGCGGCGGCCATCGAGATCGCCCCGCAGCGGATCAACGCGGTGAGCCCGACGGTCTTCACCGAGAGCCTGGCGGACTACGGGGACTTCTTCCCGGGGATGGAGCCGGTCGGCCTGGCCCGGGTGGCCCAGGCGTACATCCGGTCCGTGGAGGGTGCCCAGACTGGGCAGATCTACCAGCTGTCCTAGAAGATTCCTATAAATCTTCGGCGCCGGTCTCGGCACCGCACCTCATGTGATCACATGCAATACCCCTGGCAGATTGGCCGTTGAGACGTGATCCCCGCCATCGTCATCGATGTGCGGGGTTGTGTCACTACGACAAAGGGGGTTGTTGAATGTCCATAACGCACACCCATACGGCCGGGAACGCGGAACCGGTGCTGGTCACCGGACTGGGGGCCACCACACCGCTGGGCGGGGACGTGACCTCGACCTGGGAGGCGATGCTGGCCGGGCGGTCGGGGATCGTCCCGATCGAGGAGGAGTGGGCGGCCGGGCTGCCGGTACGGATCGCGGGCCGGCTCGCGGTCGAGCCCACCGAGGTGATGGACCGGATCCAGGCGCGGCGGCTGGACCGCTGTGAGCAGATCGCGCTGATCGCGGCGCGGGAGGCATGGGCGGACGCGGGGCGGCCCGGGGTCGATCCGGAGCGGCTGGCGGTGGTGATCGGGACCGGCACCGGCGGAGCGCTGACCATGCTGGGTCAGGACGATGTCCTGGAGCGGTCCGGTGTGCGGCGGGTCTCGCCGCACACCGTGCCGATGCTGATGGCGAACGGTCCCGCGGCGTGGGTCAGTATCGAGCTGGGTGCGCGCGGGGGCGCCCACACTCCGGTCAGCGCCTGTGCGTCGGGGGCCGAGGCCATCGCGATGGGACTGGATCTGATCCGTCTCGGCCGGGCCGACGTGGTGGTGGCGGGCGGCACCGAAGCCTGTGTCCACGCCCTGCCGATGGCGGGGTTCGCCCAGGCCAGGGCACATTCGACACGCAATGACGAACCCGCCCTGGCCTCCCGCCCGTTCGATGTGGACCGCGATGGCTTCGTCATCGGGGAGGGCGCGGCGGTGGTCGTGCTGGAGCGCGCGGGGTTCGCCGCGGCGCGGACGGCCCGCGCCCATGCGGCGCTCGCGGGCGCGGGGGTCACCTCGGACGCGTACCACATCACCGCGGGCCACCCCGAGGGCCAGGTGCGCGCGATGCGGGGGGCGCTGAGGGCGGCGGGGCTCTCCCCGCGTGACATCGGGCACGTCCACGCCCATGCCACCTCGACCCCCAAGGGCGATCTGGTCGAGGCGCGGTCCGTCACCGAGGCCGTCGGGACACATCCGGCCGTCACCGCGACCAAGTCGATGACCGGCCATCTCTTCGGGGCGGCGGGGGCGGTGGGCGCGCTGGCGGCGGTCCTCGCGGTACGTGACGGCGTCATCCCGCCGACCCGCAACCTGGACACGCTGGACCCGGAGGTGGGGCTCGACGTGGTGGCGGAGGGACCGCGGCGGGGCGCGCTGACGGCGGCACTGGCGAACTCCTTCGGATTCGGCGGCCACAACGCCTCGTTGGTCTTCACCTCCGCGCCCTGACACGGGGCGGCCGGCCCGGCCGGGGTCACCGCCGGACCGGCCGCTTCTTCCCCGCGTGCTCAGGGGGCGGGCGGCTGCCGCGGTCAGAAGATGATGCGCAGGGTGAGCCGGGTCTCGGTGTCGCTGGTGTTGACGGCCTCGATGACGCCGTGGGCCGTGCGGTAGCGCCCGGTGCCCCCGGTGATCGCGACGGTGATCTCACCGGGTCCGGCCGCGGTGACCGAGATCAGACCCTGGAGGGTGAGGTCACCACCGGGGAGGGTGAGGGTTCCCACGCACTGCTGGTCGAAGGAGTCGGGCGCGGGGCCGACCCGGGTCAGGGTGCAGACCTCGCCGAACCGTCCGAACAGGGCGGGCCCCCGCAGCAGGTCCCCGGCCAGGACGAGTTCGTCCCCCTGGCTCGTACCCGGGTCGCCGTGGTCGATGAAGGTGGTCTGGGTCTGCCGCGCGACCAGTTCGAGGACTTCGGTCCGGTGACCGCCCGCCGGATGGCCACCGCCGGGAACGGAACCGGCGGCCACCGCCGGGGCGGCCTGGACGAGGGTGGTGATGAGCGCGGCGGCACTCAGGGCGAGGGGGGCGAAGCGGCGCATCGTACGACTCCGTAAGGTCTGGGGAGCCGTTCGGTCCGGCCCCACGCCGGACCGCGGACCCGGCTCCGCCGTCAGCCTCACCCGGTTCGCGCTCCCTGGCGACCTGACAAGATCATCCAGGTGAACGGCCGCCCCGTGAGCGCCCGGTCAGCGCAGGGCGTCCGCGTCCATCCGCAGCCGCCACCGGCCCGGCCGTCCCGTGAGGACGAGGGTGGCCAGTGGCTGGATGTCGACGTTCCAGTAGCAGTGCGGGGGCGCCTTGAGGGCGTACATCATGGCCGCGCGTATCACCCCGGGGTCGGCGACGGCGAGCATCTTGCTGTGTTCCTCGGCCGGGCGGGTGTCCAGCCAGCCGCCGACCCGGGTGATGAATTCCAGCAGCGATTCACCGCCGTGCGGGGCGGAGCGCGGATCGGCGAGCCAGGCGTCCACCGTTGCCGGTTCGCGCGCCATCACATCCGCCAGGGTGCGGCCCCGCCAGCGGCCCATATCGCAGTCGCGCAGGGCGAGCTGGACGAGCGGGGTGAAGCCGAGGGCGCCGCCGGTCTCCCGGCTGCGCGGCGAGGGCGAGCAGTAGCGCAGCTCCGCCGCGGCCAGCGGGAGCAGGGCGGGCGCGGCCCGCTCCACGGCGATACGGCCCTCCACGTCCAGGGGCCGCTCGTCCTCGAACCGTTCACCGAGCCGGGAGGAGCTGCGGGCGGCGGCGATCAGCGTGAGCCGGAACGTCATCCCGGCATCGTATTCACCCCTCGGCGCGGGCGGACGGTTGCCGGGCGAAGAGGAGGTTCATCCACTGGGAGGGGTCATCCAGCGGTTCGAAGCCCACCTTGGCGTAGACACCGTGGGCATCGTCGGTGGCCAGCAGGATTCGGCGGGTCCCGTACGGCGCGAGGTGGTCGCGGACGGCGGTGACCAGGTCGGAGCCCACTCCCTTGCCGCGCACCGAGCGGTCGACGTAGACGTCGCACAGCCAGGAGAAGGTGGCGTAGTCGGTGACGATGCGGGCGTAGGCGACCTGGGCGCCCGATGCGGTGTCGTAGACGCCGAAGTTGAGCGAGGACGCGATGGCCCGGTCCTGTGTCTCCCGGCTGCGGCCGATCGCCCAGTAGGCGTCGGTGGACAGCCAGTGATGGATCCGGGCCGGATCGAGCCGCGCCGGGTCGGTGGATATCTCGAAACCGTCGTTCATGGGGTGTTCCTATCAGCCGCCGGGCGGCGCGGCGACCGAATTGCCGCCCGGGCCCCGGGGGTGGCCGGGCCCGGGCGGCCCGCTCAGCCGAGCACCTCGGCACAGGCGGTACGGAGCCTGCGGACGCCCTCGGCGAGCTCACCGGGCCCGGCCACCGAGGCGAAGCTCAGCCGCACATGGGGCGCGGGCGGTTCGGCGCAGAAGTACGGGCGGCCGTGGGCGACGGCGACCCCGGCGCGCAGCGCGGCGGCGGCCAGCGCGGCATCGTCGGTGTGCTGGGGCAGCCGCAGCCACAGGAGGTAGCCGCCGGGCGGGACGTGCGCCAGGTGGAGACCGGGCAGCTCCTGTCCGAGAGCGGTGACCATCGCCTGGCGCCGGGCCCGCAACTCGCCGGCGACGGTCCGCAGATGACGGGGCCAGGCGGGGGCGCCGACCAGTTCCAGGGCGGCTTCCTGCAACGGCCGGGGAACGAAGAAACTGTCGACGACCTGGATCGCGCGCAGCCGCTCGAAGGCGGGGCCACGGGCGGCCAGCGCCCCGACCCGCAGACTGGGCGAGGTGGCCTTGGTGAGCGAGCGGACGTGGACCACCACCCCGTCGGGGTCGTCCGCGGCGAGCGGGGCGGGCAGCGGTGGGGAGTCCTCGTGGACCAGACAGCGGGCGAAGTCGTCCTCCACCACGAAGGCGCCCGCCTCGCGGGCGATGCGCAGCACCTCGCCCCGCCGCCCGGCGGCCAGGCTCGCCCCGGTCGGATTCTGGAAGAGCGGCTGGCAGACGAAGACCCGGGCGCCGCTGGCGCGCAGCGCCTCGGCGAGCAGATCGGTGCGCACCCCGTCGTTGTCCACCGGGACCGGCACCGGGCGGAGTCCGGAGGCGCGGGCGGCGGCCAGCATGCCGGGGTAGGTGGGGGACTCGACGAGCACCGGGGCGCCGGGCGGGGCGAGGGCACGCAGTGCGCAGGTGAGCGCGGCCTGGCCGCCCGCGGTGATCAGGACATCGCCGGCGGCGAGGGTGCCGGCCGGACCGCCGATCTCCCGGGCGAACCAGTCCCGCAGTTCGGTGAGCCCCTCCATGGGCGGGCGGCCCCAGGCGCCGGGCCGCCGTCCGGCGCGGGCGAGGGCTGCGGCCAGGGCGCGCTCGGGCTGGAGGGAGGGGTGGAGATAGCCGCCGTTGAGCTCCAGGATGCCGGGCGGCGGGGCGGCGAGTGTGGCGAGCACCCCCGAGGCGTCGACCGAGCGGGGGACGGACTCGCCCGCCGTCTCGACGCTCAGGGCGATCTCCTGCCAGGAGGTGTCGCCGGGGCGTGAGGTCCCGGGAGCGGAACGGACGGCACGGAAGGCACCGGCGCCGGGGCGGGTGACCACCAGTCCCTCGGCGGCGAGGGCGGCGAGGGCGCGGGAGACGGTCACCGGGCTCACCCGATGGCGCTCCATCAGGGCCCGACTGGACGGCAGTTTCTCGCCCGGCGAGTAGCGGTTCAGCTCTTTCCGCAACGTTTCGGCCAGCTCGGTCACACTGCTACGCTCATGCATGACAGCACAGGATAGCGCTACCGCATCCCACGCGATAGCGGTGCACCAGGGCGACAGTCCGCGGCCGGGCGGCACCGCACCCACCGAGGGCTCCGGAACCGGCACCCTGCTCGCCGCGCTCGGCGTGGCCGCCTTCTCCCTGACCTTCCCCGCCACCGCCTGGGGCCTGGAGGGACTCGGTCCCTGGTCGGTGACCACCTGCCGGATGGTGCTCGCCGCGCTGGTCGCGGGCGGCGCGCTGCTCGCGCTGCGGGTACCGCTGCCGCCCCGCCGCCACTGGGCCGGTCTCGCGGTGGTGGCCGCCGGGGTGGTGGTGGGCTTCCCGCTGCTGACCACGCTGGCCCTGCAGACCTCCACCACCTCCCACGCGGCGGTGGTCGTCGGACTGCTGCCGCTGACCACCGCCGCCTTCTCCGCCGTGCGCACCGGGGTGCGGCCGTCCCGGCTGTTCTGGACGGCGGCACTGGCCGGGGCCGCGGTAGTGATCGCCTTCGCGGTGCAGCAGAGCGGCGGCGCCCCGACCACCGGCGATCTGTATCTGTTCGCCGCGCTGCTGGTGTGCGCAGCGGGCTACACCGAGGGCGGACGGCTGGCCGCCCATATGCCCGGCTGGCAGGTGATCGGCTGGGCCCTGGTCGGATGTCTGCCGCTCGCCGTGGCGGGCGCGGCCCTGTCCCTGCGGTTCGAACCGGTCCACCTCGGTTTCCACGCCGTCGCCGGACTGCTGTGGCTCGCGGTGGGCTCGCAGTTCCTGGGGCTGCTGGTCTGGTACCGCGGGATGGCCGCCATCGGGGTGGCCCGCGCCAGCCAGCTGCAGCTGGCCCAGCCGCTGCTGACCCTGGTGTGGTCGGTGCTGCTGCTCGACGAGGACCTCTCCCCCGCCGCCCCGGCCACCGCGGTCGCGGTGCTGGTGTGCATCGGGGCGACCCAGCGGGCCCGGATGACGGAGAAGACCGGAGGGCACGGCATCCGGGCAGGCGCAAACCCGGAGGAGCGGCCATAAACTGGCCACAGGGATTGTCCTCCGGAAAAGCCGTAGGAGGTCATGCAGATGGAGGCCACCGTAGGCGACAAACTGCTGGTGCACGGCAGGGTTGTCGGCATTCACGACCGGACCGCGGAAATCATCGAAGTGCTCGGGGACCACGGCGAACCGCCCTACCGCGTCCGCTACGAGGACGACGGCCACGAGTGCCTGTTCTCCCCCGGCCCGGATTCGATCGTCCGCCACCTGTCCACCGGACCGCGGCGCTAGGCCGCCGCGGGACCGGCTCGGCGGGAGCGGCTCAGCGGGGCGGGCGCACCCGGCACCCGTAGTGGTCGGCGACCACACGCGCCATGGCGCCGTTGCGGTCGGCGGCCACTTCCTTGGCCGAGAAGAAGACATTGCCGCGGACCTGGGAGAAGTCCCGGTCGAAGGTGAGATGGCGGGACAGCTCCACGGGGTCCTGCCAGGGGGCGGGCTGCGCCGGATCACCCGCCTTGTAGAGCGCCTCGCCGATGTACAGCCGCACCCCGGTGCCGCGCACCACGTCCGCCCACCACGGCACCAGCTTGGCGTAGTCCGCGGCGGCGAAGCCGATGTTCCAGTAGACCTGCGGCACCACGTAGTCCAGCCAGCCCCGCCGCACCCAGCCGCGGGTGTCCGCGTAGAGGTCGTCGTAGGTCTGCACCCCGGCGGTGGTCTGCGAGCCGCGCGGATCGGTGGCCGCGTTGCGCCAGACGGCGAACGGGCTGATGCCGAACCGCACCCCGCGCCCCAGCCGCCTGATCCGCGCGGCCGTCTCGCTGACCAGGCGGTCGATGTTGTCCCGGCGCCAGGCGGCCCGGTCCGGGAAACCCGTGCCGTGGCGCGCGTAGGCGTCGTCGTCGTCGAAGACCTGGCCCGCGACGGGATAGGGGTAGAAGTAGTCGTCCCAGTGGACGGCGTCGATGTCGTAGCGGACGACGGCGTGCAGCATCGCGTCCTGGACGAAGCGGCGGACCTCGGGCAGTCCGGGGTTGTAGTAGAGCTTCCCGCCATAGGGCACGACCCATTCGGGATGGCGCCGGGCGGGATGGGTGGGGACCAGCCGCCCGGGGTCGGTGTGGTTGGCGATGCGGTAGGGATTGAACCAGGCGTGCAGCTCCAGACCGCGCCGGTGCGCCTCGCGCACGGCGGTCCCCAGCGGGTCCCAGCCCGGGTCCCGGCCCTGGGCGCCGGTCAGGTACTCCGCCCACGGCTCGTACGGTGAGGGCCACAGCGCGTCGGCGGTCGGCCGCACCTGGAAGATCACCGCGTTGAGCCTGCGCCGTACGGCGGTGTCGAGGAAGGCGAGCAGTTCCGCCCGCTGCTGTTCGGCGGGGAGGCCGGGCCGGGAGGGCCAGTCCCGGTTGGCGACGGTGGCCAGCCACATCCCGCGGAGTTCACGGCGCTGCCGCGCGGCCCGCCCGGCGGCCAGCGCCTCACCCGCCGTGGTGGCGCCCGCGAGCGTCCCGGCCGCCGCCACCGTCAGACTTCTGCGTGTGATCCGCCCCATGGCCGTCTCCTCGCTCGCCGCTCGCCGATACTCCCGCTGTCGCCCGTAACTCCCGCTGATGATGCGGCCGTTGCGGGCCCGGAGGCAATGCCTCCCGCGGTTCCCGCGATGGCCTGATCCGCCGGTCGCCGCACCCCGGTGACTTCACTCTTCCCGCGCGGGCGCCCGGCCGCGCGCGTCCGCGCGGAAACGGGTGGTGACGGAGGGGTGACCGGGGACGGAGGGCCCCAGGTGAATCCGGCCCCGCCCCGTCCCCCGGCCATAACCGGGAGGTAACGTCTGGGGCGACAGGGGGACGACACAGCCGGCAGACAGATCAGTGATCAGCGAAAGGCACGATGTGACCGACATCGAACGCGTCGGAGTGGTGGGCTGCGGCCAGATGGGCGCGGGCATCGCGGAGGTGTGCGCCCGTTCCGGCCTGGACGTCATGGTCGCGGAGACCACCGGCGAGGCCCTGGAGATAGGGCGGACCCGCCTGACCAACTCCCTCGGCAAGGCCGCCGAACGCGGCAAGATCACCGAGGAGGAGCGGGACGCGACGCTGGCCCGGCTGAGCTTCACCACCGATCTGGGGGAGTTCGCCGACCGCGATCTGGTCATCGAGGCCGTCGTGGAGAACGAGCAGGTCAAGACCGAGATCTTCCAGGTGCTCGATCAGGTGGTGACCCGCCCGGACGCGATCCTGGCCTCCAACACCTCCTCGATCCCGCTGGTCAAGCTGGCCGTCGCCACTTCGCGGCCGGACCATGTCATCGGTATCCACTTCTTCAACCCGGCCCCGGTGCAGGCGCTGGTGGAGCTGATCCCGGCGCTGACCACCAGCGAGGAGACCCTCAAGCGCGCCGAGGCGCTGGTCCACGACGCACTCGGCAAGCACGCCATCCGGGCCCAGGACCGCTCCGGTTTCGTGGTCAACGCACTGCTCATCCCGTATCTGCTGTCCGCGATCCGGATGTTCGAGTCCGGGATCGCCAGCCGTGAGGACATCGACAACGGCATGGAGCTGGGCTGCGCCCACCCCATGGGCCCGCTGAAGCTGTCCGATCTGATCGGCCTGGACACCATCGCGGCCATCGCCGACTCGATGTACGCCGAGTACAAGGAGCCGCTGTACGCCGCTCCCCCGCTGCTGCTGCGCATGGTGGACGCGGGACGGCTGGGCCGTAAGACCGGCTCCGGCTTCTACCTGTACTGATCCCGCCGCGCGCCACGGGCCCGTGCCCTTCCCTCCGGGGCGGGGGCGGGCCGGCGGTCAGTCGGAGGAGTCCAGGTCCTGTCCGGCGTCCGCGCCCAGGATCCCGTCCAGCTCGGAGATCTCCCCGACCAGCCGGTGGACATCACCGCTGCCCTCCAGCGCCACCAGCACCTCGGCGACGCCCTGGTCGTCCGGGCGGCGCTCCTCCTCGGCGCGCACCGTCCGGGTCGGCCGGTCCCGGCCTTTCCATGGGGCCCGGTCCACCCGCACCCGCAGCACCCGGAACCCGGCGGCGGTGCACAGCTCCAGCACCCGGGGCAGCAGTCCGCCACCGATCCGGTAGGCGAGCTGCACCTCCACCTGCTCCTCCGCCCAGACGGCCGGGAGGTGGCGGGTCACCATCGGATAGCCGCGCACCACCAGGAAGTGGACCGCGGTGGCCGCCGTGGCCAGCAGCGCCAGCCCACCGCCGCAGGCCATGCCCACCGCACAGGTGAGCCAGATGGTCGCCGCGGTGGTCAGCCCCTTGACGGCGTCCCGGCGGACGAAGATCAGGCCACCGCCGATGAAGCCGATCCCGGAAACGATCTGCGCCGCCACCCGGGAGGGGTCCAGGGTGACGTGGTCGCGCAGCAGCACATCGGCGAAGCCGTACTGCGAGACCTGCATGAACAGCGCACTGCCCACACCGACCAGGGTGTGGGTGCGCAGCCCCGCGCTCTTCTGCTGGACGGCCCGCTCCAGCCCGATCAGGGTGGAGAGCACCAGCGCGATGCCCAGCTCGGCGAACTGCCGCGCCCCCTGGTCGGCGGAGAAGTCCCACAGCGGGGCGGCGATCGTGTGCACGGATAGCCCTCCCTGCTCACTCTGTGTAAAGCCCACCCCATGCCTGCCCCGAGTACCCAGGGACCGGCCGGAAAACGTGCCAACCGGAAGGGGAAACGGAAGAGCGGGGCCGGAGCGCGCCGACGTTCGCACGGGGTGTGCGCCGGTGACTCACACACCCCCGCCGCACACTCTCCCGCGCGACCCCGGTAAGCGGTTGACTCGGCTACGTGACCACTGCACGGACGTACATCCGGAAGGGGATCAACCCGTGACCACCGAGCCCGACCACGTCGCGTTATCCGTGGAGCTCGCGGAACTCCGGCGCACCGTCGACGTGGGCTTCACCCGTGTCGACGGCCAGCTCGCCCTGCTCGACCACCGGGGGGACCAGGCGGAGGAGGACGTCGGCCAACTGGCCGGTCGGATCAGGATCCTGGAGCACGGGCGCTGGCCACTGCCCTCCATCGCCGCCGTGACCGGCCTGTTGTCCCTGGTGCTCGCGGTGTGGCAGGTGGCGGGGCGCTAGGCCGTACCGGCAGCGTCCCGCCGGGGCCCGCGGTCAGCCGAGGCGGATGTGGTGGAGCAGCAGCAGCGCCGCCGCCATGTTGGCCGCGGGCACCTCGCCCCGCGCGACCAGATCGGGCACCGACTTCAGCGGTACCCACTCCCGGCGGTCGGACTCGAAGTCGTCCTCGGGCGGGCCGACGTACGCGGCCTCCTCGGCCCAGTAGATGTGGTGGCGGGCGTCGGTGAGCCCGTTGGACGGTTCGACGGAGAGCAGATGGCGCAGCGGCCCGGGGCGCCAGCCGGTCTCCTCCTCCATCTCCCGCGCGGCGGCGTCCTCGACGCTCTCACCGTCCTCGACGACACCGGCGGCCAGCTCCCAGCCCCAGGCATCGGTGATGAAGCGGTGCCGCCACAGCAGTAGCACCTCATTGGCCGCGTTGACCACGGTGGCCACGGCCACCGGGCGCAGCCGGATCAGATAGTGGTCGAGATGGCGGCCGTCGGGAAGTCTGACATCGGCGAGATTGACCCGGAACCACCGGTTCTCGTACACGGTCCGCTCCCTGAGGTTCTTCCACCGCACTACCGGACACCTTCCGCCGCACAGATGGCAATCCCCGGCCAGCCGCTGACGAGAGTGCGGACCGCGCTCAGAGAGGAACGCGCAGTGCCCCGTCGATGAGTTCCGCGGCCTCGTTCGTCGCGGCGCACCCGCTGGCCGCGAGGTGTTCCCGGACCGCCCGCAGCCGGTCGCGTAACCGCTGGGACTCCATCCCGCGGGCCCGCTCGGTCATCTCCACCGCGGTGGCGCCCGCCCGGTCCGCGTCGCCGGTGCGCAGCTCGATATGGGTGAGCATGGCGAGCCGGTGCACCCGCCCCCGGTCGTGGGCGGGCGCGCCGGCGGCGGCGGTGGCGTGTTCGCGGGCGGCCCCGAGGTCGCCCAGGCTCAACAGCGCCTCGGCCACCTGGACGTTGACCAGGCCCGGCTGGACATACCCGGTCTCCTCGGGCTCCTGGCCCGGGCGGATCCGGTCGGCGGCGGTCTCGGCCCGCCGGATACAGGCCAGCGCCCCGGCGCCGTCGCCGAGCCGCGCGTACGCCTTGGCCTGCATGGCGTACAGATCGGCGGCGAGCGCGGGGGTGATCTGGGTGCCCGCGGCGCGCAGCGCGGACTCGGCGAAGGCGACCGCCTGCCGGTACTCCCCCATGAACAGCGACTGGTTGACCAGCAGCGCTATCACATAGGCGCCCAGCCCGCGGTCCCCGCTGGCCTTGGCCAGCCGCAGCGCCTGGTGGAAGTAGCGCTGGGCCAGGCCGTGGGCGTCGGAGTCGTAGGCGCAGATCCCGGCGATGGCCACCAGTCCGCCGGTGGCGCGGTGGAGTTGGCGCCCGGTGTCGTCGGGGTAGCTGCCGCGCAGCAGCGGGGCGGTCTCGGCGTTGAGGAAGCCCACGACGCGGGCCCGGGTCGCCACTCCCCCGGCCTTGCGGTACAGCTGCTCGTAGTGGGCGCGGGCGGCGCGCAGCATCTCGATGTCGGACATGTTGACGCGGGTCAGCCCCTTGCGGGAGACATCGCCGTCCTCGGGCGGGTTCTCCCACTCCCACACCGGGATGACGGCGGAGGTGCCGGTGACCGCGGGGGCGGCCATGACATGCGGGCGCTGCTGCTCGTCGGAGCGCCACAGCGCGGTGGCGCGCTCGACGAACCCGGAGAGCGGGGTGGCGGGGGCGCGGGGACTGCCGGGGGTGCCGAGCCCGATGTCGTCGAGGGTGAGGGCGCGGCGCAGCCGTTCGCCGAGCACCTCGCAGATCAGGTCGGGCACCTGGCCGCGCGGACGCTGCCCCTTGAGCCAGCGCGCCACCGCGGTGTGTTCGTAGCGCAGTGTCATACCCCGTGCCCGGCCCGCCTCGTTGATGTGCGCGGCCAGGCCCGCGTGGGAGATCCCGGCCTCGTCGAGTACGGAGTCGAGCAGTGTGTTGGGCTCCATCTCGCCCTCCCGACGCCCTCGGTGGCGCCAGCGTAGTGGAGACGGATTCGCACGGGGTGTGAACGGGACAGCGGTCAACGGTGCCGGGCATCGCCGGCCGGGACGGAGAGCGAGGAGGTGGCGGACAGCGGGCGGCGGTCGTTGCGCAGCGCCACCACCGCCATGTCGTCGGCCGGCCGTCCGCCGGTGTGCCGCAGTACCGCCGCGCGCACCCCCTCGACCACCGCTGCCGGGACGATCGGTCCGGGGCCCGCGGCCACGGCGAGCGCACGGCGCAGCGGGAAGAAGGTGCCGGCCGCGTCCCGGGCGTCCTCGGCACCGTCGGTGTGCAGCACCAGGGCGTCCCCGGGTGGCAGCGGCGCGCAGCGGGCCAGGGGGAGTTCGGCGGGGAGCGGGAAGAGGCCGAGCGGGGGCAGCACCTCACCGGGCGCGGTCTGCCGGGCGGTGGCGGGGCCGACCGGCTGCTCCAGGAGCCGGTACGGCCAGGGGTGGCCGCAGTTGAGCGCGGTGACCTCGCCGTCCGGGCCCACCTCCAGCAGCAGGACGGTCACGAACTCCTCGGCCTCGGGGCTCTCCGGGGTGTACGCGCCGCCCGCGCGCTCGCGCAGGTGCCGCTCCAGGGCGCGGTCCAGCCGCCGCAGCACACCCGCGAGCCGGCGTTCCTCGTGGGCGGCCTCGCGGAAGCTGCCGAGGACGGCGGCGACGGTGCCGATGGCGGCGAGGCCGTGGCCGCGGGCGTCCCCGATGACGGCGCGGACGCCGTACGGGGTGGCCAGCACCTCGTAGAGGTCGCCGCCGACCGCCGCGCCGCGGCTGGCCGACAGATGGCCGCCCGCCAGCTCGATGCCCTCCAGGCGGGGCGGCAGCGGGCGCAGTACAGCCTGCTGGGCGGCGGCCGCCACCTCCCGGGCCCGGTGGAGTTCACGGACCAGCCGGGAGTGCCGGCCGGTGGTGAGATAGCCGACCGCGACCACGGTGAGGATGGCCGCGCAGGCGCCGATCCGGGCCCCCAGGGCGTCGGCGGAGCTCTCCGGGGCGGGGATGCCGAGCGGGACGAGGGCGAACAGCGCGCTCGCGCCGCCGAGCACCATGCACAGTCTGCTGCCGGTGAAGGCGCAGGCGATGGCGGGCGCCGCGGCCAGGAGCTGGATCACCCGCGGGCCGTAGGGACAGCTCAGCTCCCACACGACGATGCCGAGCAGCCATCCGCACATCAGCGCGACGGCAGCCCTCCGCCCGCATCGGGGGGCCGTTCCCGGCGGCCCGCCTCCCGCCCTGTTTCCGATCATGCGACGCCCCCGTTCACAGCCAATGAGGCGGCCGGCGGGACCCTGGGATCGGCTCTGACTCGGTCCTGACCTGGGCCGTGCGACCGGGACGATTCTCGCGACAGTCACTGCCAAATGGACCAGCAGCTTCCGATTCTCACCCGATCGTGTGATGCCGTCCTCGAGCGGCGTCCGAACACCGCGCCGCGGCACGGACGGGAGAGCGAACGGCACGCGAAGGGCGCGCCCCGCCGAGGCGGGACGCGCCCTGTCGGGCCGTACGACCGGTGTCAGGCGCCGCGGAGCACGGCGCCGGTGCGCTCGGCCGAGAGGGCCACCGCCGCGTCCCGGGCGGCGGCGATCTCGTCGGCGGTCAGCGTGCGGTCGGCGGCGCGGAAGCGCAGCGCGTAGGCCAGCGACTTCCTTCCCGCGCCGAGCTGTTCACCGGTGAACACATCGAACAGCCGCAGGGACTCCAGCAGTTCGCCCGCGCCCTCGCGCAGTGCCGACTCCACATCGGCCGCGGCCACCGCGGTGTCCACGACCAGCGCCACGTCCTGGGTGGCCACCGGGAAGGTGGACACCCGCGGCGCCTCCAGGGAGCCGGAACCGGCCTCCTCCAGACGGTCGAGCTCGATCTCCATGGCGCAGGTGCGCTCGGGGAGGCCGAGGGCTTTGGTGACCCGCGGGTGCAGTTCGCCGGCGTTGCCCACCAGGACCTCCTGGCCGTCCACGACGGCCAGCAGCGCGGCGCAGCGGCCCGGGTGCCACGGCTCCTGCTGGTCCTGGCGGACGATCAGCTCGACACCCGCCTCACGGGCCACGGTCCGGCCCGCCTCGACCGCGTCGGCCCAGGTCGCCGGGGTGGCGGTGCCCCACCATCCGGACTGCTCGCGCGCGCCCGTCAGTACGACCGCGGCACGGCGTGGCTGACGCGGCAGTGCGGCGTCCAGCAGGGCGATCTCCTCGTCCGACGGACGGTGGTCCACCGGCAGGGTGACCGCGGTCTGCCGGGCACCGCCGGCGCGGAAGACCAGACCGGTCTCGAAGAGCGCGAGGTCGTGCTCACCCCGGCCGTTGTTGCGGCGCAGCGCGGCGAGCAGCCCCGGCAGCAGGGTGGTGCGCAGCGCGGGCTCGGTGTCCGAGATCGGGTTGACCAGCGTGACGAGGTCCCGGCGCGGGTCGTCGGAGGCCAGTCCGAACTGGTCGAGCACCTCCTCGCCGATGAACGGGTAGTTGAGCGCCTCCACGTACCCGGCACCGGCCAGCGCCCGGCCCACCCTGCGGTGCAGCCGCTGGCGCTCGGTCAGCCCGCGCCCGGCGGGCGGCTGGGGCAGCGTCGCGGGGAGGTTCTCGTACCCCTCGAGCCGGATGACCTCCTCGGCCAGGTCGTTGGGGTCGGTGAGGTCCGGCCGCCAGCTGGGCACCGTGACGGTGAGGTCGTCGGCGCCGTAGACGTCGCAGCCGATCTGCTGGAGGCGGCGCACCACGGTCTCGCGGCCGTACGCCACGCCCGCCACCCGGTCCGGGTGGTCGGCGCGCAGGGTGATGGTGTGCGGGGCGCCGGGCGAGATGATCTCGGTGACACCCGCCTCGGCGGTGCCGCCCGCGAGCAGCACCAGCAGATCGACGGTGCGCTGGGCCGCGGCCGAGGTGGCCTCCGGGTCGACGCCGCGCTCGAACCGCTTCGACGCCTCGGAGGACAGCTTGTGGCGGCGGGCGGTGCGGGCGATCGAGACCGGTGCGAAGTGGGCGGCCTCGATGACGACCTCGGTGGTGCCGCCCGCTTCCCCGGTCGCGGGGTCGGCCACCGCGTCCGCGATCTCGGTGTCGGCGCCGCCCATCACCCCGGCGAGGCCGATCGGCCCGCTCTCATCGGTGATGACCAGGTCCTCCGCGTCCAGCACCCGCTTGGTGCCGTCCAGGGTGGTGAACTTCTCGCCCCGCTCGGCGCGGCGCACCCCGATCGTGCCGTTGATCCGGGCGCGGTCGTAGGCGTGCAGCGGCTGACCGAGCTCGAGCATCACGTAGTTGGTGATGTCGACGGCCAGCGAGACCGGGCGCATCCCGGCCTTCTGCAGCCGGCGCTGGAGCCAGATCGGGGAGTGCGCCTGCGGGTCGATCCCGGTGACGGTCCGGGCGGTGAAGCGATCACAGCCGACCGGATCGGTCACCGTGACCGGATAGCCGTGGCTGTTGGGCGACGGCACGTCCAGCAGGGCCGGGTCGCGCAGCGGCAGCCCGTAGGCGGTGGCGGTCTCGCGGGCGACACCGCGCATCGACAGGCAGTAGCCCCGGTCCGGGGTGACCGCGATGTCCAGGACCTCGTCGACCAGTTCCAGCAGCTCGATGGCGTCGGTGCCGGGCTCGTACTCCGGCGGCAGCACGATGATGCCGTCGTGGTCGTCGGACATGCCCAGCTCACTGGCGGAGCAGATCATGCCCTCGGAGACCTTGCCGTAGGTCTTCCGCGCGGCGATCGCGAAACCGCCGGGGAGTTCGGCGCCGGGGAGCACCACGACGACCTTGTCGCCGACGGCGAAGTTCCGGGCGCCGCAGACGATGTTCTGCTGCTCACCGGTGCCGTTGGCCTGCCCGACGTCCACCTGGCAGTAGCGGATGGGCTTCTTGAACCCCTCCAGCTCCTCGATGGCCAGGACGTGCCCCACCACCAGGGGGCCCTTGAGACCGGCGCCGAGCTGCTCGACGGTCTCGACCTCCAGCCCGGCGGCGACGAGTTTGGCCTGTACGTCGCGTCCGGTCTCACCGGCCGGCAGGTCGACGTACTCCCGCAGCCAAGAAAGCGGGACCCGCATCAGATCTCCATCCCGAAGGGCCGGGTGAAGCGCACATCACCCTCGACCATGTCTCGCATGTCTTCCACGTTGTGCCGGAACATCAGCATCCGCTCGATGCCGAAGCCGAAGGCGAACCCGCTGTACTTCTCCGGGTCGACACCGCAGGCCACCAGCACCCGCGGGTTGACCATGCCGCAGCCGCCCAGCTCGATCCAGCCCTCGCTGGAGCAGGTGCGGCAGGGGCGGTCGGGGTTGCCGACCGACTCACCGCGGCAGACGTAGCAGAGCATGTCCATCTCGGCGGACGGCTCGGTGAACGGGAAGAAGTTCGGCCGCAGCCGGGTGGACATGCCCTCGCCGAACAGCGCCCGCACCATGTGGTCGAGCGTGCCCTTGAGGTCGGCCATGGTCAGCCCCTCGTCCACGGCCAGCAGCTCGACCTGGTGGAAGACGGGGGTGTGGGTGGCGTCCAGCTCATCGGTGCGGAAGGTGCGGCCCGGGCAGACGACGTAGATGGGCGGCTCGCGGTCGATCATCGACCGGATCTGCACCGGCGAGGTGTGGGTGCGCAGCACCACGCCCGAGGGCTCGTCGCCCTGGGCGCCCCGCACGAAGAAGGTGTCCTGCATCTCGCGGGCGGGGTGGTCGGGCGGGAAGTTCAGCGCGTCGAAATTGAACCACTCGGCCTCCACCTCGGGGCCCTCGGCGACCTCGTAGCCCATGGCCACGAAGACGTCCTCGATGCGCTCGGAGAGGGTGGTGATCGGGTGGCGGGCGCCGGCCGGGATGCGGTCGTAGGGCAGTGTGACGTCCACCGCCTCCTCGACCAGCACACGGGCGTCGCGCTCCGCCTCCAGCTCCTCCTGACGGGCCTTGAGCGCCTGATTCACCTGGCCGCGGGCCTGACCGACGCGCTTGCCCGCGTCCGCCTTGGCGTGCGGTGGCAGGGCGCCGATCTCGCGGTTGGCCAGGGCCAGCGGGGAACGGTCACCGGTGTGGCCGACCTTCACCTCGCGCAGCGCCTCGAGGTCACCCGCGGCGGCGATGGCGGCGAGCGCCTCGTCCCGCATCCGGGCGATCTCTTCCGGTTTCAGTGCCTCGACCTCGACAGGGTCGTACGACTTATTGGGTGCCGACATCTCTTCCCGTGCTTCCGTTTGTTCCCCAGCTACCGCTGGGGAGGTGCCCCCTGGCTGCGCGACCCCGCTCGACGGCTGCTGCGACCACAGGGACCACAAGGGACGCCAAAGGTGCCAGGGCCCGAGTCTAAGGGGCGCGCGGGTTCTGCTGTTCCGCGGGAAGCCCGTGGGCGGACTCAGACCAGATAGGCCGGGGTGCCCACGGGCAGGGTAAATCGGAACTCGGCGCCGCCGCCGCGGGCCCGCCCGACGGTGATGGTGCCGCCGTGGGCCTCGACGATGCCCTTGACGATATACAGGCCCAGGCCGGTGCCGCCGCGCTTGCTGCCCCGCCAGAAGCGGGTGAAGACGCGGCTCATCGACTCCTCGGGGATCCCGGGGCCCTCATCGCTCACGGTGACGGCGGTCCTCTCCACTGCGGGGCCTTCCACGGCCGGGCCGTCCGCAGCGGGCCTGGCCGGTGCGGATGCCACCTCGATGGTGACAGTTCCCTCGCCGTGACGCACCGCGTTTTCCAGCAGGTTGCCCAGCACCTGGTCGATCTTGTCGGGATCGGCCCACAGATCCGGCAGCGGGCCCCTGACCCGGATCAGGAAGCGCTCGGCACAGTGTCCGGCGGCGGTGAGCGCCTGGACGTGGCGGCGGACGGCGGCGGCCACGTCCACCGGCTGGCGGCGCACCTCCAGCCGCCCGGAGTCGATACGGGAGATGTCCAGCAGCTCGGCGATCAGCCGGGTGACCCGGTTGGCGTCGGCGTCGACGGTCTCCAGCATCAGCCGCTTCTGGTCGTCGGTGAACCGCTCCCACTTCGCGAGCAGGGTGGCCGTGAACCCCTTGACCGAGGTCAGCGGGGAGCGCAGCTCATGGGCGACGGTCGCGATCAGCTCGGCGTGACTGCGCTCGGTGCGGCGCCGCGCCTCGGTGCCGCGCAGCGAGACCACCAGCCGGCGCACCGGTCCGGTGGGGTGGTCACGGACGTACCGCGCGGAGACCAGCACCTCCCGGCCGCCGGGCAGCAGCAGATTGCGCTCCGGCTGCCCGACCCGGGTGGCCAGCCCGCCGTAGGGATCGGTCAGGGTCCACCAGCGGCGGCCGTCCAGGTCCTCTAACGGCAGGGCGCGTTCGATCGGAACGCCGACGGCGTCCGCGGGCCGGGTGGCGGTGATCCGGGCCGCCGCGGCGTTGAAGCAGGTGACGAGGCCGGTCTCATCGGCCACCACCAGGCCGTCGGGCAGATCGTCGGGGTGCAGGCCGAGCGCGGCCGCCAAGGCGTCGGGCTCCGGCGGCCCGTCCGCGGCGGCGGGCAGCCCCGCTCCGGGCGCGCAGGCGTCGGCCGCCCTGGCACCGGAGGTCCTGACGTCCATCCCCACACCCCCTCCTGGGCCCCCAGAGGGGGCAACCCTACTAGGTCGGTGTGACGGAGCGGCACCCCGCGGGAGCGCGCTGCGCACGAGCCGAGGCGTAGAGGCACACCGCGGCGGCCGTGGCCAGGTTGAGGCTCTCGGCCCTCCCGTGGATCGGAACGCGCACCACCTCGTCGGCGAGTGCGCGGGTCTCCTCCGGCAGTCCCCATGCCTCGTTGCCGAAGATCCAGGCGGTGGGGGCGCCCAGCAGGCCGTCGTCGAGCTCGGAGTCCAGGTCCCGCTCCCCCGCCCCGTCGGCGGCCAGCACCCGGGCGCCGGCCTCCTTCAGCCCGCTCACCGCGCGCTCCACGGGCACCCCGACGGCGACCGGGAGGTGGAAGAGGGAGCCCACGGAGGCCCGGACGGCCTTGGGGTTGTACAGGTCCACCGAGGCGTCGGTGAGCACCACCGCGTCCGCCCCGGCGGCGTCCGCGCAGCGCAGCACGGTTCCGGCGTTGCCGGGGTCACGGACGTTGGCGAGGACGGCGACGAGCCGCGGGCGGGCGCGCAGCACCTCCTCGAACGGCGAGTCCAGGAAGCGGCAGAGCCCGACGATGCCCTGCGGGGTGACGGTGTCCGACATCTCCGCGACGACCTCGTCGGAGGCGGTGAGCACCGGCACGCCCGCGGCCCGCGCGGCGACGACGATCTCCGCGTGGCGCCCGGCGGCCTCGGGGGTCGCGTAGACCTCGACGAGATGGGCGACGGCCTCCCGTACGGCCTGCGGACCCTCGACGAGGAACCGCCGCTCCTTGCCGCGGAAGCTGCGCTTGGCGAGCCGTCGCGCCGCCGTGACACGCGGCGATTTCAGGGAAGTCAGCTCAGGGGCCGCCATGGGGTGCGCTCTTTCATGCGGGGTGACGGGGCAGGGGCGCCGACACGCGCGGACCCGCAGGTGAGTGATCACCTGCGGGTCCGTCGCCGGTACGGCTCAGCGTTACGCGTCAGGCCGCCTTCGGGGCGTTGACGTCGCTCGGCAGCGCCTTCTGGGCCGCCTCGACCAGCGCGGCGAACGCGTTGGCGTCGTTGACCGCGAGGTCGGCGAGGATCTTGCGGTCCACCTCGATGTTGGCGGCCTTCAGACCCTGGATGAAGCGGTTGTACGTCATGCCGTTGGCGCGGGCAGCGGCGTTGATGCGCTGGATCCACAGCTGCCGGAAGTCGCCCTTGCGCTTCTTGCGGTCGTTGTAGTTGTAGACCAGGGAGTGGGTGACCTGCTCCTTGGCCTTGCGGTACAGGCGGGACCGCTGGCCGCGGTAGCCGCTGGCCTGCTCGAGGATCGCCCGGCGCTTCTTGTGGGCGTTGACTGCCCGCTTGACGCGTGCCACTTGTTTAACTCCTTGTACGGGGCCGCGGGTGACTCATACGGCCCGGAAACGAATAGGTCCCGGTCGGCTCGACGCACACCCCGCCTCGGCGGGGCGGGGGCGTCACTTGCCGAGGAGCTTCTTGATCTTCTTGGCGTCGGCCGGGGCCATCTCGGTCTTGCCGGCCAGGCGGCGCGTCAGCGTGGACGACTTGTGCTCGAGAAGGTGGCGGCGACCGGCGCGCTGGCGCATGACCTTGCCGGAACCGGTGAGCTTGAAGCGCTTGCGGGCACCGCTGTGCGTCTTGTTCTTCGGCATGTCGCCGTTCACTCCTCGTCGGGGGCGCTGTCCGGTACCGGGCGGGCACGGCGGTGACCGCGGTCCGGCGTCCGGAAGCGTCTGGTATTTCGGTTGGTCTCCGGAGCCTTGCGGCCCCGGCTGGGCGATGGAGGCTCGCGCCTCGCGATCACGCCTCGGCGGGCTCCTCGGCGTGCTCCTCGGCGGCAGTGCCGCCCTGGCGCTCCGCCTTGCGGGCGGCCTGGGCCTCGCGGGCTTCGGCCATCGCCTCGGTCTTCTTCTTGTGCGGACCGAGGACCATGATCATGTTTCGGCCGTCCTGCTTCGGGTTGGACTCCACGAAGCCGAGCTCCTGGACATCCTCCGCGAGCCGCTGCAACAGCCGGTAGCCGAGCTCGGGCCGGGACTGCTCACGGCCACGGAACATGATCGTGATCTTGACCTTGTCACCCTGCTTGAGGAACCGGACGACGTGACCCTTCTTGGTGTCGTAGTCGTGCGGGTCGATCTTCGGCCGGAGCTTCATCTCCTTGATGACCGTGTGCGCCTGGTTCTTGCGCGCCTCACGGGCCTTCATGGCCGACTCGTACTTGAACTTTCCGTAGTCCATGAGCTTGCAGACCGGCGGACGGGCGGTCGCCGCCACCTCGACCAGGTCGAGGTCGTACTCCTGCGCAAGCTCCAGGGCCTTGGCAAGCGGCACAATGCCGACCTGCTCGCCACTGGGACCGACGAGTCGCACCTCGGGGACGCGAATCCGGTCGTTGATGCGGGGCTCGGCGCTGATGGATCCTCCTCGGTTGCACCACGCGACCGCCTGGCGGACTGCCGCGTAACGTCTGTATCGGTTGAGACCACCGCGCCGGACGCACAAAACGCCCCTGGCGGTGCACAGGCGGGGCTCCTCATTGACCGGGAGCACCGCCGCGATATCACCGCGGGGCGCAGCCTGACCGATGACCTGCCGACCGAGGGCCGAAAGGTGGGAGCGTGGAGCCTCCACTTGTGGGCCGGGCACGCGAGTGACCGGCCGGTCGTTCACCTAGCTTACCAGGACCGCGGAGCGTTGCTCACCGCACCGCCCGCCCGGTGGCCGGCACCCGCCCGGTACGAGCGGTTCCGGGCGGCCCCCTAGGCTGGGGACACCCATCTTCCAGGAAGTGAGCCCCGACCACCATGAGCGACGCCAACGCCGGGCAGCCGGCCCCCGACTTCGACCGTATGACCCGTGACATCGCGGACGTGCCCGCGGTCGAGGTGATCACCACGGTCGCGGTGCACCTCATGAGCGCGGCCGCGGTCAACCTGGGGCTGGCCGAGGAGGGTCCGCAGACCAAGGACCTGGACGAGGCGCGGAAGCTGATCAACGCGCTGGCGGGGCTGGTGACGGCGAGTGCCACGGAGATCAGCTCCTTCCACGCCGCCCCGCTGCGGGACGGCCTCAAGTCGCTTCAGCTCGCGTTCCGCGAGGCGTCGGTGGTGCCGGACGAACCGGGTCAGGGGCCGGGCGAGAAGTTCACCGGCCCCGTCTTCAGCTGAGAGTTCCGCGGAACGGACGCCGGCGCAGTCGCTCAGGCCGCCTCGGAGCCCTTGGCCCCGGGGCCGCCCGCCTCGGGCCGGTGCCCGCCGCGCATCCGGCCCCACGGCCCGGCCGCGGGCTGTCCGGTCGTCTGCTCCCGCTGGGCCTGGCCCACCGGGTGCTGATGGGTGAACCGGTGCACCACCGCGGCCAGCACTCCGCCGACCAGCGGCGCGATCAGGAACAGCCACAGCTGCGACAGCGCCGCGCCGCCCGCGAACAGCGCCGGGCCCAGACTGCGCGCCGGATTCACCGATGCCCAGGTCAGCGGGATGCCGATCAGGTTGACCGCGGCGTAGGCGAGGCCGATCGGAATCGGCTCGAAGCCGGACGGCTCCTCCTCCGCCCCCTCCCCCTCGCCGGCCTGGCCGGCCTTCCGGTCCGCCCGCTGGGTCACCGTGAGGAACACGAAGACCAGCAGGAAGGTGAGCAGCACCTCGGCGAGGAAGGCACCGCCCGCGCCCAGGCCCACCGGTGACCGGCCGCCGTAGCCGTTGGTGCCGAACGCGCCGTCGGTCTGGAGCCTGGGCACCTGTTTGGCCAGCAGGAAGAGCACCGCGGCGCCGATGATCGCGCCGACCAGCTGCGCGACCCAGTACTCCACGGCCCGACGGATGTCGATGCGTTTGGCGAGCAGCGCCCCGAGGGTGATCGCCGGATTGACGTGGCAGCCCGAGATCCGCCCGAACGCGTAGGCGATCGCGATCAGCGTGAAGCCGAAGGCGAGCGAGATGCCGAGGGCGTTGATGTAATCCCCGGCCAGGACCAGGGAACCGACTCCGAACAGGACCAGCATCGCGGTCCCCGTGCATTCCGCTACGACCGTTCTCGTCTCCATGGCGCTCTCCTCATTACCGATCGGACCGCCAGTTGCCCTATGCATTGTGGGGCGATTCAGGAGATTTCGCCTGTTGGTTCGATTGCGGCCCGGGTCAGAGGGGGTCGGGGCAGGCCGGGGCGGCTGATCCCGCGCCCGTTCCGGGGTCCCGCTCAGCGGCGGAAGAGCGGCTCCCCGGACACCGTGGCGTCCGGCGGCAGCAGTGCCAGCGTCAGCCCGCGCACCAGCCGGGCCCGCAGCACCTCGTCGGAGGCCAGGGCGCCCGCCACGCGCTGCGCCGTCTCGCGCGCCGGAGCGTGCGGGGCCAGGGCGAGCGCGAGCATGCCGTCGGCGTCCTTGGCCGGTCCCAGATGGGCTCGGACCACATCCGGCTCGGCGGCCAGCACGGATCGCACCGCCTCGGTGACCGCGGGGTCGCCGAGCGGATCGGCGCTGGTCCGGCCCTCGGCGAGGGCCAGCAGGGCGGGACCGGTCAGCTGGTAGGGCACCGGACCGGCGAGATCCAGGACCAGGGTGTCCGCCTTCTCGTGCGCGGCGGCCTCCAGGGCCTGGCGCAGCGGTACGGCCACCGGGCGCGCGTCCGGACGCCAGCGGGCCAGGGTCTCGGTCGAGGTGAAGGCGGGCAGCGCGCGGCGTCCGTCCGGGGCCTGGAGCGTCGGCACCGCCATGTCGCTGGTCTTCTCGCGGCGCAGCCCCCCGGGCCCCTCCTCCACCTCGCCGAGCACGGCGACCACCGGCACCAGGAGCCGGGCCCCGGCGAGCGCGGCCAGCACCTCGGGTTCGGTGGAGCGGTCATCGGCCCAGGCGGCGAGCGCCGCGGTCAGGCGGGGGTCGGCGGAGCCGTCGTCGCCGGAGAAGCCGGGGTCGGGAATGTTCTTGAACGCCACATGGCGAGGGTATCGGGGGCGGGGCAACCGGCCTCGCGCCGGGGAGCCGTCTTTACTGATGAGATGTTGATCATTTCCTCATCACGGACGAAAGCAGGCCATCTGGCGTCCTCGGACGGATACGACGACACTCGACCGACCCGGCGCCCCGCCCGGGTCACCACGAGCGCCGCGGTCGCGGTCGTCGCGGCGCTGACCCTGTCCCTGCTCGGCTGCGGCACCGCCGGGGTACGGGACCGGCAGGCCGACGGAGACGTACCGGCCCGGCCGGCGGGCGGCCCCGAACGGCCGGCCGGAGGCCCGGGGCGACCGACGGCGGACATGGACGGAGGAGGAGCTGCGGCAGGCGACGACGGAACACGGACATCCGCGCCACCGCGGTCGGCGCCACCGCCCCCGGCCCGCCCCCTCAGCGACACCCTCACCCGGGCACTCACCCCGATGGCGGAAGGCTCCGGCGCGTACTTCTCCGTCGGCCTGCGCGACCTGCGGTCCGGGGCGGTCGGGGTGTACGGCGGCGGCTGGTACGACACCGCGAGCATCGTCAAGGTCGGGATCCTCGCGGCCCTGCTGCTGGACGCCCAGGACGAGGGCCGGGAGCTGAGCGGTGAGGAGCACGCACATGCCGCCGCGATGATCGAGCACAGCGACAACGGCGCCGCGAACGCGCTCTGGCGGGCGATCGGCGGCGCCGAAGGACTCGACGCGGCACACCGCCGGCTGGGGCTGACGGAGACGTTCGGCGGCGAGGCCGGGAGGTGGGGCCTGACCCGCACCACCGCGGCGGACCAACTGCGGCTGCTGAGCGCGGTCTTCGAGGACGGTTCGGCACTGGGCGAGCGGGCCCGGGACTACATCGGCACGCTGATGGGACGCACCGCCGACGAGCAGAGCTGGGGCGTCTCGGCCGCCGCCGACGGTGACGGCACCGGATTCCGGCTCAAGAACGGCTGGCTGCCGCGCAGTACCACCGGTCTGTGGGACGTCAACAGCATCGGTCACATCACGGCGGGCGGGCGCGGCTACCTCGTCGCCGTGCTCTCCGACGGCAGCGCCGGTATGGACAGCGGGGTCGCGCTGGTGGAGGAGGCGGCGCGACGGGCCGTCGAGGCGACCACCGCGGCCCTCAACGGGGACGGCGGCTGGTGAACGCCCCGCGCGGCCCCGGCAGTCGCAGCGGTCCTGAGCCCCGCCACAGCGCGACCGCGACCACCACCAGGGCCGCTCCGGCGAGTCCGGCGAACAGCGCCGGACGGCCCGGGCCGTCCGCTTCCCGGTGGCTCGTGCCGTGGCCGGGGCCGGAGCCGAAGTAGCGGTGCGCGGCGGCAGCGGCGGTGGGCTCCTGGGCGCGCGGCGTCAGCCTGCCCCCCGCCGCGACGGCCGCCGCCGGGTCCACCATGCCCGCGCCGAGTTCATCGCTGCGGCCGCCCTCGGGGCCGTCCTGTGCGGTGCTGACCAGCAGTTGGCGGATCTGGCGCGGGCTCAGCCCGGGGTGGGCGGAGCGGACGAGGGCGACGGAGCCGGAGACGAAGGCGGCGGCGGCGCTGGTGCCCCAGCCCTCGTAGTAGCGCCGGTCGGGGTCGGCGATGACCACGTCGACCCCGGGCGCGCAGACGGTGGCGTACCAGCGGCGGGTGGAGAACGCGGCGCGGCTGCCGTAGCGGTCCACGGCGGTCACGGCGATCACGCCGGGGTAGGCGGCCGGGTAGGAGGCGCGGTCGCCCTTCTCCCCGCCGTTGCCCGCGGAGGCGACGACCACCGCGCCCTTGCGCAGGGCGTACTGGACCGCGGCGTCCTCGGCGCGTTCGGGGTGGGCGGATTCGCTGTCGTCGCCGAGCGACAGGTTGATCACGTCGGCGCCGTGGTCGGCCGCCCAGCGGATGCCGTCGGCGAGCGCGCTGCCGCGGGAGGCACGCGCCTTCTTCCGGTCGGGGTCGGCGTCCTCCAGGATCACCCGCACCGGGAGGATCCTCGTACGGGGCGCGACGCCGAGCACCCCGTCGCCGCGGGACGTGCCGTGGCCGCGGCCGGCGATGATCCCGGCCATGGCGGTGCCGTGGCGGGCCCAGGCGCGGTCGCCGGGTCCGGCGCCGAAGCCGATGAGGTCCTTGCCGGGCAGCACCTGGCCCTTGAGGTCGGGGTGGTCGGGGTCGACACCGGTGTCGAGGACCGCGACGGTGGTACCGGCGCCCTTGGTGGTCTGCCACGCCTGCCGGACGTGGAGGGCGTCCAGCGCCCACTCCTGGGCCTGTATGCCGTCGGCCCGTGCGGGGGCGACGGGCAGCAGGGCGAGACCGGCGGCGGCCAGGGCCACGGCGAACCGCCGTCCCGTCCCGGTCATGCGGTGCCGTCCCCGGAGTCGGCCAGGGTCCGGCGGAAGGCGGTCGTGATCTCCTCGGCCAGGCCCCGGGCGTCATGGCCGAGGCCCGACTGCGCGGGGGCCGTGGTCGCGCCGCGCTCGATGGCCTCCCCGGCCGGGCCGGGGTCGGTGACCTTCCGGCCGTCGGCGAACCCGCTGACGCTGTAGACGACGGCGGGGGCGTCGGTGAGGACCGTGATGTGCCAGCTGGCGCGCTGGTCGTCACCGAACCGGGCGGCCGCGGTGCCCTTCGCGGCGTAGGGACGGGGCATCAGGTCGGTGCGCTCGTCCAGCCGCTCGATGGAGAAGCGCTGGTGCAGCGCACGCATCCCGGCGGCGTCGGAGGTGGTGATCAGCAGACCGACGGTGGTGACGTTGGTGCTGGTGGCGTCGGTGTACGTGGCGCGCAGCAGCCGTTTGCAGCCCACGGGGGCCAGTGCCTTGCCGAGCAGCGGGTCGAATCCGCCGCCGCAGCTGCTGTCGGGGGCGACGGCGATCCGGGTCCAGCCGCGGTCGGCGCCGCCGGGGCCCTCGCCCTTGCCGCGCAGGGTGCGCGGGAAGAGGGTGTCGACGGGGACGGCACGCCAGGCGGTGCGCGCGTGGGCGTAGGTGTCGGCGGTGGTCGGCGGGGTCCCGGCGCCGTCACCGAGCCAGCTTCCGGCCGCCGCCCCGCCGAGCAGTCCGAGTCCGAGCACGAGGCAGACGGCGGCGGCCGCGGTGCGGCCGCGGGAACGACGGCCGCTGGTGGCGGGGGCGGATATCGCGGTGTGCGGCGGATCGGGTGGCCGCGGGGGCGGCTGGTGGCCGTGCGCCGCGGTGGTGGTGCGCGGGCGGTCGTCACGGGGCCGGGAGCGCCGCGGCGAGGGGACCCGGGCGGGTACACCGAGGACCGGGGTGTCCGGATCCGGGGTGAAACCGGGCGGCGCGGAGGGGCGCGGCGGGGCGGACGGTTGTGTGGGCACGGTGTGCGCACGCCGGGACGGCTGGGGTGGGTACGCGGGGTGTGGCGGAGGTGTGTCGTGGGGCGAGTGTGCCGCTTCGGCGTCGGTGCTCACCTGCACCCCCTCGCGCGCTTCAGGACCTGGTTCACCTGACTCCGTCCGGTTCGCCGCGCTGTGCCACCGCCTTTCGGACAGGCGGGCCCGTATACGGACATCACGCCCCTGACCTGCCGGTCGTGGCGTGCGCGACACTCTACGGTGCACCAGGGGGCCCGCGCACCGCTGCCCTCTACCCAGTGGTAATAGCGGTCTGGCAAGCTGCGTGCATGTCGTCTGCCGCCGCTGACCGGGCCCGGTACGACCGGGCCACCGCCCATCTCGAAGCGCCCCTGGCCATCGTCGACCTGAGGGCGTTCGACCGCAACGCCCGGGACCTGGTGCGCCGGGCGGGAGGCAAACCGGTCCGGGTGGCCAGCAAGTCGGTGCGGTGCCGGGCCCTGCTGGAACGGGTGCTGGCGCAGGACGGGTTCGCGGGGATCATGAGCTTCACGCTCGCGGAGTCGCTGTGGCTGGCGCGCGAGGGCTTCGACGACGTGCTGCTCGCCTACCCCTCCACCGACCGGGACGGGTTCGCCACGCTGACCAGCGATCCCAAACTGGCCGCGGCGGTCACGGTGATGGTGGACGGGATCGGTCAGCTCGATCTGATCGACAGTGTCCGCGCGGGGACCGAGGAAGTCCGGGTCTGTCTGGAGCTGGACACCTCGCTACGGCTGCTGGGCGGCCGGGTGCGGGTGGGTGCCCGGCGCTCACCGCTGCGCGAACCCGTCCAACTGGCCGAGCTGGCGCGGGCGGTCGAGCGCCGCCCCGGCTTCCGGGTGGTCGGTCTGATGGCGTACGAGGGGCATGTGGCGGGGGTGGGTGACGCGGTGCCCGGCCGTCCGCTGCGCTCCCGGATGATCCGGCTGATGCAGAGCACCGCCCGCCGGGAGCTGGCCGAGCGCCGGGCGGCGGCGGTCCGGGCGGTGCGCGCGGTGGCGGATCTGGAGTTCGTCAACGGCGGCGGCACCGGCAGTGTGCAGCACACCGCGGCCGAGGCCGCGGTGACCGAGATCGCCGCCGGATCCGGGCTCTACCAGCCGCGGCTGTTCGACCACTACACCTCGTTCCACGGCCGCCCGGCGGCGCTCTTCGCCCAGCCGGTGGTGCGCCGCCCGGGCGTGGGGGTGGTGACGGTGCTGGGCGGCGGCTATCCGGCCTCGGGGGCGGCCGGGGCCGACCGGCTGCCGGTGCCCTACCTCCCGGAGGGGCTGGCGTACGACCCGCAGGAGGGGCCCGGCGAGGTGCAGACACCGCTGCTGGGCACGGCCGCCGACGATCTGCTGATCGGCGACAAGGTGTGGTTCCGGCACGCCAAGGCCGGTGAGCTGTGCGAGCGCTTCGCGGTGCTCCACCTCATCGACGGAGAGAGCGGGGACCGGGTGGTGAACTCCGTCCCGACCTACCGGGGCGAGGGCCGTACGTTCCTCTAGCCTCCGGGCTCCGGGGAAGGGGACCGGCCGGGGCTCAGATGGTACGGCCGTCGCCGGCCAGCGCCTTGATGCCCTTGATGATCTTGTCCATATCGCTGAGCGGCGGAGCCTTGTCGCTCACGTCGAAGCCGAAGCGCACCACGACCATCGTGTCGGGCACGGTGGGCGAGGGGAAGACGACCGACTGGACGTAGCCGTCGTCGCCCTTCTTGGTGTTCACCTTCCAGCGGACGAGGTAGCCCTTGCCGCCCGCGACGTCGACCGCCCCGGCCTTGAGCTGCTTGTGGGAGCTGATCCCGCCGTACGCCTTGCGGTTGCTCTCCTCGTCCTGGCCGTAGGAGTCCTCCGCGTTCTGCGCGATGTCCTCCTTGGCTATGCCCTTGGCGGTGTCGGCCTTGTAGCCGCTGGCGGTCCGGGAGAAGGCGCCGCCGCGCACGCACTCGGTGGACGGATCACCCGGGCAGGGGTAGCGGGAGGTGGTGATCCCGGCGCCGCCTGAGCTGCTGCGCCCCGCCTGCCACCCGGAGAGCACCGGCAGGCTGATGCCGTTCACCGGGTCGGGCGCGGTGTCCGGGTCGAAGCTGGGCGTACCGCCGGGGTCCTCGGTGGGCGGCTCCGACGGCTCGCCGCCGCCGTTGCCGTCGTCCTCCGGGGCGGGGGCGGAAGGGGACGGCTTGGCCTTGGGCCTGCCGTCGTCGTCCCCGCCGTCGCCCAGCAGCACCACACCCCCGATGATCGCGGCGATCACGACCCCCACGGCCACCGCGAGCGCGGCGACCTTCGGTCCGCGCCCGCGCCCAGGGAGCCCGCCCGGCTGCCCGGGGACATGGCCGGGGACCGGGGGCGTGCCGTACGGCATCCCGGGCGCCGCGGGGCCGCCGCGGGTGTACTCGGTCCAGGCCGAGCCGTTCCACCAGCGCTCGATGCCGGGGCCGTTGCCCGCGTCACCGGGGTCGGGGTACCAGCCGGGAGGTGTGTTCGTGGTCACGCTGTCACCTTATGGCCACGAGTCGGCGGCCGTACACCGGGGCGGGACGCCCCGTCCGGTCCGGTGCCCCGGGGTCCGGGACCGGGGTGCCGGCCGGTGGTGGCGTACGCACGCACGCCACCCCCTGGCCGGGTCCTCACCCCCGCCCCCTCGGACACCCTTCCGTCACCGGGGCCGGACATCCCTCACACCGGCATCCCTCACACGGGTGTGACGTACGCGCCCGCGATACCGCCGTCCACCAGGAACTCGGCCGCGTTGACGAACGAGGAGTCGTCGCTGGCGAGGAAGGCCACCGCGGCGGCCATCTCCTCCGGTTCGGCGAACCGGCCCACCGGGACGTGCACCAGACGGCGCGCGGCCCGCTCCGGGTCCTTGGCGAACAGCTCCTTCAGCAGCGGGGTGTTGACCGGCCCCGGGCACAGGGCGTTGACCCGGATGCCCTCACGCGCGAACTGCACGCCCAGTTCGCGGGACATCGCCAGCACCCCGCCCTTGGACGCGGTGTAGCTGATCTGCGAGGTCGCGGCGCCCATCACGGCCACGAAGGAGGCGGTGTTGATGATGGAGCCCCGGCCCTGCCGCTGCATGTACGGCAGCGCCGCCTTGCAGCACAGGTAGACGGAGGTGAGGTTGACCTCCTGGACCCGCTTCCAGGCGTCCAGCCCGGTGGTGAGGATCGAGTCGTCGTCGGGGGGCGAGATGCCCGCGTTGTTGAAGGCCACGTCGACCGAGCCGTAGGTGTCGTACGCGGTCTTGAACAGCGCCTCCACCTCCTCCTGGTCGGTCACGTCCACGCGGACGTAGAGCCCGCCGACCTCGTCGGCCGCGGCCTTGCCCGCGGCTTCGTCGATGTCGGCGCAGACCACGTTGGCGCCTTCGGAGGCGAGGCGGCGGGCGGTGGCCAGGCCGATGCCGCTGCCCGCTCCGGTGATGACGGCGGTACGGCCGACCAGTCGGCGGCACACAGGGGTCTCGGTCACGTCACTGCTCCTCGGTGCTGATGAAGACGTTCTTGGTCTCGGTGAAGGCGGTCAGGGCGTCGGGGCCCAGCTCCCGGCCGAGGCCGGACTGCTTGTAGCCGCCGAAGGGGGTCGAATACCGCACGCTGCTGTGCGAGTTGACGGAGAGGTTCCCGGCGGCCACGGCGCGCGAGACCCGCAGCGCGCGGCCGACGTCCCGGGTCCAGATCGAACCGGACAGGCCGTAGTCGGTGGCGTTCGCCAGCCGTACGGCGTCGGCCTCGTCCTCGAAGGGGAGCACCACGGCCACCGGGCCGAAGATCTCCTCGACGGCGGTGCGGTCCTCCGGGCCGGTGGCCTCCAGGACGGTCGCCGGGTACCAGAAGCCCTTGCCCCGGGGAGCCTCGCCGCGGATCGCGGCGGGCGCGTCCTCGGGGACGTAGGAGCGCACCCGCTCCCGCTGGGCGGCCGAGATCAGCGGGCCCATCGCGGTGGCCGGATCGGCCGGGTCGCCGACCGCGAACGATGTCACGGCGGGCTCCAGCAGCTCCATGAACCGGTCGTAGACGCTCCGCTGGACCAGGATCCGGCTGCGCGCGCAGCAGTCCTGCCCGGTGTTGTCGAGGAACGACCCCGGGGCCGAGCGGGCGGCCAGTTCGACATCGCCGTCGGCGAAGACGATGTTGGGGCTCTTGCCGCCGAGTTCGAGCGTCACCCGCTTCACCCCGGCCGCGCAGCGGGCCATGATCTCCTTGCCGACGCCGGTCGACCCGGTGAACACGACCTTGGCCACACCGGGGTGCTCGACCAGCGCGGTGCCCGCCACCGGACCGGCGCCGGGCAGCACCTGGAACAGGCCCTCCGGAAGCCCCGCCTCCAGGGCGAGTTCGGCCAGCCGCAGCGCGGTGAGCGGGGTGGTCTCGGCCGGCTTGAGCAGGACGGCGTTGCCCGCGGCGAGCGCGGGCGCGGTGCCCCACGCGGCGATCGGCATCGGGAAGTTCCACGGCGCGATCACGGCGACCACGCCGAGCGGTTCATGGAAGGTGACGTTCAGGCCACCGGCGACCGGGATCTGGCTCCCGGTCAGCCGCTCCGCCCCGCCGGCCGCGTAGTCCAGCAGATCGCGGACGTTGCCCGCCTCCCAGCGGGCGTTGCCGATCGGATGGCCCGCCTCGCGGACCTCCAGTGCGGCCAGTTCCTCGATGTGGTCGTCGACGACGGCGGCGAAGCGGCGCAGCAGCCGGGCCCGGTCGGCGGGCGCGGCCGCGGACCAGCCGTGCTGGGCCGTGGTGGCGCGGGCGACGGCGGCGTCCACATCGGCCGCGGAGGCCGCCGGGACGGTGGCGATGACCTCCTCGGTCGCCGGGTTGAGTACGTGGTGCTCGTGCGGGTGGTCGTTGGTCACCTGTTGGTTCCTCACATGCGCTCGAAGGACCGGAACCGCTCCCAGTCCGTGACGGCGGTGTCGTAGGCGTCCAGTTCGACGCGGGCCATGTTGAGGTAGTGCTCCACCACCTCGTCACCGAAGGCGGCCCGCGCGATGGGGCTGGCCTCCCACAGCTCGGCGGCGTCGCGCAGGGTGGTCGGCACATGCTCGGCGTCGCCGTTGTAGGCGTTGCCGGTACAGACCTCGGGCAGCTCCAGCTCGTTCTCGATGCCGTGGAGTCCGGCCGCCACCATGCCCGCGACCGCGAGGTACGGATTGACATCACCGCCGGGGAGGCGGTTCTCCAGCCGGTGGGCGTGGCCGTGGCCGATGATCCGCAGTGCGCAGGTGCGGTTGTCCGGACCCCAGGCGACGGCGGTCGGCGCGAACGAACCGGGCCGGAACCGCTTGTAGGAGTTGATGTTGGGGGCGTAGAGCAGGGTGAAGTCCCGCATGGCGGCGAGCTGCCCGGCCAGGAAGTGGCGCATGGTCTTCGACATGCCGTACTCGCCCGTGTCGTCGGCGAGCACCGGTGCACCGGACTCATCGCGCAGCGAGAGGTGGATATGGCAGGAGTTGCCCTCGCGCTCATCCCACTTGGCCATGAAGGTGAGCGCGTTGCCCTGCTGCGCGGCGATCTCCTTGGCGCCCGTCTTGTAGATGACGTGCTGGTCACAGGTGGTCAGCGCATCGTCGTAACGGAAGGCGATCTCATGCTGGCCGTAGTTGCACTCGCCCTTGGCCGACTCGACGATCATCCCGGCCGCGCCCATCTCATTGCGGATGCGGCGCAGCAGGGGCTCGACCCGGCCGGTGCCGAGGACGGAGTAGTCGACGTTGTACTGGTTGGCCGGGGTGAGCCCGCGGTACCCGGAGTTCCATGCCTCTTCGTAGGTGTCCTTGAAGACCATGAATTCCAGCTCGGTGCCCGCGTAGGCGGTCCAGCCGCGCTCGCCCAGCCGGTCCAGCTGCCGCCGCAGTATCTGGCGCGGTGAGGCCACCACGGGTGAGCCGTCGTGCCAGCCGAGGTCGGCGATCATCAGCGCGGTGCCGGGGTTCCAGGGAGTGTGGCGCAGCGTGGCGTGGTCGCCGCGCATGGCGAAGTCGCCGTAGCCGCGCTCCCAGGAGGACATCGCGAAACCGTCGACCGTGTTCATATCGGTGTCGACGGCGAGAAGGTAGTTACAGCCCTCGGTGCCGTGATCGAGGACGTCGTCCAGGAAGAAGCGGGCGGCGAACCGCTTGCCCTGCAGCCTTCCCTGCATATCGGTGAAGGCCAGGACGACGGTGTCGATCTCCCCGGCGTTCACGAGTCTGGTCAGTTCATCGACCGAGAGCGGGGATTTGCGGTCTGCCACGGTGGTCCTCCTGCGAAGATTGCAGCGCCGGAAGGCCATAAGGTAATACCGCAGACCATTGATTGGGAAGTAGGTGCGGAAGGTTCGATGAGCGACAGCCAGAGCGGGGACGGCGAGGTCACGTCGGGCGACCGGATCGGCGACCGGCTGGCCCCGGTGCTGCGCCCGGTGCGCGCCGGGAACGGCTTCGAGGAGGCGCTCGAGCAGATACTCCAGGTGCTCCGGCTGGGACTGGTCCCGGACGGCGGGCGGCTCCCGGCCGAGCGGGAGCTGGCGGACCGGCTGCGGATCAGCCGGGTGACCCTGCGCGAAGTGCTCAAGGTGCTCCAGGACCAGGGGCTGGTGGAGAGCCGCCGCGGACGGTACGGCGGCACCTTCGTCCGTGCGCGCCCCGAGCCCGCCGCGGGCGGCGAGGACGAGCTGCGGCGCCGGGTCGAGGCGGTGGACCTGGAGGACACCCTGCGGTTCCGGGAGGTGCTGGAGGTCGGCGCGGCCGGGCTGTGCGCCGCGCACGGACTGGACGACGCGCAGGTCACGCGGTTGCGAGCGGCTCTGGACGCCACCCGGGACGCGCCGCTGGGCGACTACCGGCGGCTGGACACGATGCTGCACCTGACCCTGGCGGAGCTGGCGGGCTCCCCCACACTGGCCGCCCAGTACGCGGCGGTGCGGGCGTCGGTGAATGATCTGCTGGATTGCATTCCGCTCCTGGTGCGCAATCTGGAACACTCGCAGGCCCAGCACACCGCGCTGGTCGAGGCGGTGCTCGACGGGGACGCGGAGGGCGCGCGCGAGGTGATGCGCGAGCACTGCGAGGGCACGGCGTCGCTGCTGCGCGGTTTCCTCGTCTAGCGCGGCCCCGCGGACCCTCCCCGGGAACCTCATTAACGATCCTTTTACTCAGAGGGCTTGCGCATCGCCCCAGGGCAGACAAAGGTATGGCCCCACACCTTTGCCACCCCCTCGTGTGGAGCAGGAGCACCCCATGGCCGACGGAACAGACTCCGCCCGTACCTCCCTCAGCGCCGCACCGCCAGGCGGTCCGGCGTCCCCCGAGGACAGCTATCTGGAGCGCCGCACCCTGCGGCGCGGCAGCGCGGGTCCACTGCTGCTGACCGGCCTCGGGGTCGCCTATGTCGTCTCCGGCGACTTCTCCGGCTGGAACTTCGGACTGGCCGAGGGCGGCTTCGGCGGTCTGGCCATCGCCGCGGTGCTGATGGGCCTGATGTACACCTGCATGGTGTTCGCCCTGGCGGAGCTGGCGGCGATCCTGCCCACCGCGGGCGGCGGCTACGGCTTCGCCCGGCGGGCGCTCGGCCCCTGGGGCGGCTTCCTCACCGGTACCGCCATCCTCATCGAATACGTCCTGGCCCCCGCCGCGATCTCCATCTTCATCGGCGACTACGTCGAGTCACTGGGACTGTTCGGACTGGAATCGAGCTGGCCGGTCTACCTGGCGTGCTTCGTGATCTTCATCGGCATCCACCTGTGGGGCGTGGGCGAGGCACTGCGGTTCAGCCTGATCGTCACCGCGATAGCCGTCGCCGCGCTGCTGATCTTCGCCGTCGCCGCCTTCACCGACTTCGACTCCGCCTCGCTCAACGACATCAAGGTCGACCACTCCGCCTTCGGCGCCAACTCCTGGCTGCCGTTCGGTCTGCTCGGCATCTGGTCGGCGTTCCCGTTCGGCATGTGGTTCTTCCTCGGGGTGGAAGGGGTGCCGCTGGCCGCCGAGGAGACCCGCGACCCGGCCCGTACCCTGCCCAAGGCCATGGCCTGGTCCATGGGCATCCTGCTGCTGCTCGCCCTGATCACCTTCCTCGCCGCCACCGGCGCCCGCGGTTCCGACGCGGTGCAGGGCGCGGGCAACCCGCTGGTCGAGGCGCTCCAGCCGGACGGCAAGGCCACGGTGCTCTCCCGCATCGTCAACTACGCCGGGCTCGCCGGTCTGGTGGCCTCCTTCTTCTCCCTGATCTTCGCCGGGTCCCGGCAGCTGTTCGCCCTCTCCCGCGCCGGGTACCTGCCCCGCTTCCTGTCCCTGACCAGCCGCCGCAAGGCCCCCTACCTGGGGCTGCTGGTCCCGGGCGCCATCGGGTTCGCGCTGGCCGCCTGGTCCGGCAACGGGGCCCGGATGCTCAACGTGGCGGTCTTCGGCGCCACCATCTCCTACGCGCTGATGTCGCTCTCGCACATCGTGCTGCGGCGCCGCGAACCCCATCTGGAGCGGCCCTACCGCACCCCGGGCGGCACGGTGACGTCGTCGATCGCCTTCGTCCTCGCCTGCTCGGCGCTGGTGGCCACCTTCCTGGTGGACAAGGACGCCGCGTTCATCGCCCTCGGCGTCTACGCGGTGGCGCTCGCCTACTTCGCCTTCTACAGCCGTCACCGTCTGGTGGCCGCGGCCCCCGAGGAGGAGTTCGCCGCGCTGGCGGAGGCCGAGGCGGAACTGTCCCGCGACTGAGCGGGCACGACCGAGAGAAAGCGACCGAGAAAGAGGATGTCCCCGTTGTCCAAGCCCCTGATCGGTATCAGCACCTATCTGGAGTCCTCGGCCCGCTGGGGTGTGTGGGACCTCCCTGCGGCACTGCTGCCCGTCGGCTACCACCGGCTGGTGCAGCAGGCGGGCGGACTCGCCGCGATGCTGCCGCCCGACGAGGACCCGGAGGCGGCGGCCCGCGTCGTCTCCCGCCTCGACGGGCTGGTGATCTCCGGCGGGCCGGATGTGGAACCGGTGCGCTACGGCGCAGAACCCCATGAGCGCACCGGCCCGCCCGCGCGGGAGCGCGACACCTGGGAGCTGGCACTGATCGAGGCGGCCCTCGCCGCGGGCACCCCGCTGCTGGGCATCTGCCGTGGCCACCAGCTGCTGAACGTGGCGCTCGGCGGCACGCTGATCCAGCACCTGGACGGCCACGCGGGGGCACCCGGGGTCTTCGAACGCCATCTGGTGCAGCCGGTACCGGGGACACTGCTCGGCGAGGTGCTGCCGGAGCCGCTGTCGGTGCCGACCTTCCACCACCAGGTGGTGGACGAGCTGGGCAAGGGTCTGGTCGCCTCGGCGTACGCGGCGGACGACGGCATGATCGAGGCCGCCGAACTGCCCGGGGCCGACCGGTTCGTCCTCGGGGTGCAGTGGCATCCGGAGGCGGGCGACGACCTGCGGGTCATGCAGGCGCTGGTCGCCGCGGCACGGTGAACCCCGTTGACGGGGACGGTGCGTGCGCCCCCGTCAACGGGAGCCGTCCGTCCCGGAGTTGATTTCGTAGGGGTCGCCGTAGACCCGCCACTTCAGCGGCGGTGTCAGATCGAAGTTCCGCTCGTCGAGGAACTTCCGCTGCGCGGTGTCGACCCGGCTGGTGTCGCTGTGGGCCTCCTCGGCCCGCATGGCCTCCTTGCGGGCGTCGAGGAAGGCGTGGAGATAGGTGGCCTCGTCGCCGCCCTGGGCCGGGGTCCTGGCCTGGCGCATCGCGGCCTTGCGGATACCGCCGAAGCTGTGGGCGCCGTCGCCGGGGCCGTGCATCACGGTGGCGTCGTAGTAGATGAACTGGCCGAGCGCTCCGATGCCGTCGTCCTTGCCCCGCTGGACCGAGGGGGTGAAGTAGACGCGGTCGCGCTCGTGTTCCTGGGCGTCCCGGAACACCTCGTCGGCGGCGGCCTTCTTCCAGTCACGGGTGAATCCGGGGTCCAGACCGTCGTGGGAGTCGCTCCCGTCGGCCTCGCGCAGCGCGGGCCGGTACTTCGCCAGGACGTTGTCCGGCTTGCGCAGGGTGTAGTACTCGACGAGGTCGAGCATGTCACCGGTGCCGGAGCAGAAACCGATGAGGCCGCCGGTGTAGCCACGGCCGTCGTCGATGTCCTCGATGTAGCCGAACTGGGCGCGCCAGTCCAGGGAGGAGTTCTCGGCGCTGGAGACCAGCTTCATGGCGATCTCCTTCCTGGCCGGATCGTCCAGGCCGGCCCCGGCCGTGGCGCCGGCCTTGTGGGCGGAGTGGTGTCCGCGCACGGCGGGCGGATGGCCGGACGCCTGCCCGGATCCGCAACCGGTGAGGACGAGGGCTACCGGTACCGCCACGGCGACGGCGACGGCGGCGAGGCCGATGCGCTGGGACATGAGGACTCCGTTTCGTTCCCTGACGACCGGGGGTGGGACGTACGAGGGCCCGTTGCGGTCGCATCACCGCAACGGGCCCTGTCGCTACCGGGATCGGGCGCAGGTCATGGCTGCGGGACCGGGACCGCGGGATCGGTGCCGCCGGTGGTGGCCGCGGGCGCCGGGGGCTCCGCGGAGACCGCCGTGGTGTCCGGCGCACCGGCCGCGGGCCGGGCCGCGATCGCCCGCCACCAGTAGTCCAGCGGCAGTCCGCGCTCCGGTTCGAAGGGCAGCCCCGGCCGTGGAACGGCCACCGAGGCCCCGGCGGCCTCGGCCGCCGTGACCGTGCCCTCGGCGGGCTCCTCCCACGGATGCGGGGCGAGGTTGAAGGTGCCCCAGTGGATCGGCAGCATGATCCCGCGCGTGGACTCACCGCCCTGGAGGTCCAGATGGGCGCGCATGCCCTCCTCGGGGGTCATATGAATGTCCGGCCAGAACTCACTGTAGGCGCCGATCTGGATCATGGTCGCGTCGAACGGCCCGTACGCCGCGCCGATCTCCGCGAAGCCGGAGAAGTACCCGGTGTCCCCGCTGTGGTAGACGCGGTGCTCGGGCCCGGCCACCACCCAGGACGCCCACAGCGTGTGCTGGGTATTGCGCAGGGCGCGGCCGCAGAAGTGGCGGGCGGGGGTGGCGGTGAGCGTCAGCCCGGCCACCTCGGTGGACTCGTGCCAGTCCAGCTCGGTCATCCGGTCGGCCGGAACACCCCAGTGCTCCAGATGGGCACCGACGCCGAGCGGCACCACGAACCGGGTGCCGGTGCGGACCAGCGCCCGGACGGTGGGCATGTCGAGGTGGTCGTAGTGGTCGTGGGAGATCACCACCGCGTCCACCGGGCCCAGCTCCCGCAGCGGCACCGGCACCGGATGCAGCCGCTTGGGGCCCAGGTGGGCGAAGGGCGAACAGCGGCTGCCCCACACCGGGTCGAACAGCACCCGGCGGCCGTCGATCTCCGCCAGCACGGTGGAGTGGCCCATCCAGGTCAGCCGCAGCCCCGAGGCAGGCGGGGCGGCCAGGTCGGCGAGGGTCGTGGGGTGCACCGGCACCGGACCGGCCGGGGCCCGGCGGATCCGCTCCTCCTTGCGGAAGTACGTGGGGAGGAACGCCAGCATGGAACCGGACGGCCTGGTGCGGGCGCCCTCCGGATTGACGAAGACGCCGTCCCGGAAGTTCGGCGACCGGCGGATGCGCTCCAGCCGCTCCCCGGCCGGATCCGCCCCGAAGGCGGCGGGGCGCAAGGCGGCGGCGAGCCGGGAACGGTGCGGACGGGAGCCGGTCACTGGACCTCCAGGGTGAGGGGGTGGCGGGTCACCCCGCGGCCTGCGCGGGTGCGCTGCTGTACTGCAATAACACAACTCACTCGACGGGTGCTGTTGTTCCTGGTGCCGTGAAGGACAGCTGGAGGTGGTCCTCCACCGGCCGGTATCCCAGCCGCTGGTACAGGGCGTTGCTGGTGGGGTTGGCCAGATCGGTGAAGAGCAGCACCTCCTCGGCGCCGGCCTCCCGCGCCGCCCGGCTCGCGGCGGCGGTGGCGGCCCCGGCGTACCCCCGTCCGCGCAGCTCGGGCGGGGTGTAGACACGGACGACCCGGACCATGCCCGCCTCCGTGCGGCTGACCGCCGCCAATGAGACCGGTGCGCCGTCCGCCTCCCAGAGGGTGATCCCGCCGTGGCCGAGCCGGTCGTCCACCGCCCGGGAGACATCGCCCTCCAGCGCCCCGGTGTCCCGGGCGAATCCCTCGTACCAGGTCAGCAGCAGCGCGCGGTCGGCGGCGGTGGCCGCCCTGGCCCGGCCGGGCGGCGCCGGATCGGGCGGGGTGAGGGCGCCCAGCCGGTAGAGCCGCTGGGTCTGCTCCACCTCGGTGGTGGCCCCGGTCAGCCGCTCCCAGGCGGCGGCGAAGGTCTCGGCGGTACGCCGTCCGGTGTTCACCCCGGTCACCGGCGGCAGCGGGCCGTGCTCCGGGGCGGACTCCCCCAGGACGCGGACCAGCTCCTCCGTGGCCCCGTCGGGCAGCGGGGAGAGCACCAGCGGATAGGGCGGGGTGCACAGGAACGCCCCGCCGACGGCCCCGTCCCCCTCTTCGCCGGCCCCCGGCTCCGGCCGCCACCAGCCGTAGCGGGGCGGGCGCTCCCCGTACCGGCCGCTGCCCGCCGCCGCCAGCGAGGCGGCCACCGTCAGCAGGACGGTGTGCTCGGCCGGGCGTCCCCGCAGAAAACCGCCCGCCGCGGCCAGGAACGCGTCCAGGTCGTCCGTCGTCGTCCATGTCATGGGCTCCAGGCTGGCCCGCGCCCCTCCGCCGGCGCACCCCGTTTTCCGCGCGGCTCCGTTTCCGCACGGCTCCGGCCCCCGCCCGCCGGTGCCTACGCTGGAAGTCGTGATGCGGCCCACATCCGTCCGTGTCACATCCGCCGCGGGGTGCTCCGTCGTACGCGTGGAAGGGCGGCAGAGACCGCCGCGGCACCACAGCCCCACCCGGAGGCACCCGTCATGTCACGTATCTCGCTCACCCCGCGCCGCACCCTCTTCTACCGCGTCATGGAGTGGTACTCGAAGCGCACCTACGGGAAGGTCCTCGACCCGGGCAAGGCACTCGCCCACAACCAGCGGGTGCTCTTCAGCTATCTCCGCTTCGAGCAGTCGCTGAGCAAGTGGAACTCCCTGGACCCCGGGCTCAAGGCGCTCGCCGAGATGGCCTCGGCCTCCTCCATCGGCTGCTCGTGGTGCATGGACTTCGGCTACTGGATCAGCCGTGGCCAGGGCATCGACGACCGCAAGCTGCACGATGTGCCGATGTGGCGGGAGAGCGATGTCTACACCCCGCTGGAGCGGGACGTGATGGAGTACGCCGAGGCCATGACCGCCAACCCGCCCACCGTGGACGACGCCCTCGTGGAGCGGCTGCGCCGGAACCTCGACGAGGCGCAGCTGGTCGAGCTGACCGCGATGGTCGCGGTGGAGAACCTCCGCTCGCGGATCAACTCGGCGCTCGGGCTGACCAGCCAGGGGTTCAAGGACAGCTGTGACCTCCCGGCCGCCCCGGACCCCGCCGCCGGTCAGGTCTCGCGCTCCGGCGCGTAGGCGTCCGCGTCCAGTCCGAAGGTCCAGGCCACTCCCTCCCGGGCGGTCGCCACCCGCGGTGGCACCCGCAGCCAGTAGGTGCGGTGCGTACCGTCCGGCTCGGGGGTGGAGTTGACCACCTCCACCATCGCCACCGGTTCGTCGTCGGGAAGCTGGATGTGCCACAGCACGCCGGTCGCGTCGCGGTGCACGGGCTCGGCGCCGGATTCGGCGAGATAGCGCTCGTAGCCGTAGGACTCCAGCATCACCCGGCGCAGCTCGGCGTTCTCCTCGGCACGGATGCGGTCCGGGGTGAGCTCGCCGAGCTGCCGGAGGAAGCCGGCGGGCACCGGCATGCCGCGCCAGGCGTGCAGCGCGAAGCCGTCGGGGAAGGCGAGCGCGGGTCCGTCGGCGCGGTCCAGCCGTCCGGCCTCGTCGCGGTGCAGCTCCACCGGCCGCTCGGAGATGATCACGGCCTTCTCGTAGGGCCACCACCATCCGGCGGCGCGGGCGACCGCGGCCACCCCGGCCAGCGGATCCGGCCCGGCGCCGCCGGGGTCGGCGCTGACCGCGGCCAGCCAGGGCGCGTCATGCTGCCCGGCCACGGCCTCCAGCGCGGCGAGCCGCACCTCCGGTTCCGCCTGGCCCGAGCCCTCGGTGAGGGTTTCGGTCAGCCCGGTGCGGATGCGCTCGGTGAGCCCGCGGGTGATGTCCCACAGCGGCGCGGCCGTACGGGCCCAGCGCTCCGCCCAGCCGGACGGCCCGAGGGCGGTGAGGAGTTCACCCCGGACGCGCTCCCAGGGCAGGGTGCGCACCGCCTCCCGCACCGAGGCGCCCGCGGCCCCCGGCTCCGGCAGCACTCCGGCCGCCGCCAGCGCGTCCGCCGCGCGCTCCGCGAACGGCCCCGGCAGCAGCTCCTGCCACCCCGCCAGGAGCAGCGCGGCAGCCGTGCCCGCGAGCGGTGAGCCGGCCCAGACGAACGCCTCCGGCGGGGCCAGCCCCGCCGACGCGTACGCGAGCCGCACCCCCGCCTCGGCCGCCGCGCGGTCGGCCGGGCCGGTGGCGGCGGCCACCGCCCGCCAGTGGGCGGTCCGCCCGGTGTCCGCGGCCTCCCCGTCCGCGCCGTTCATCGTCCCCATGGTGTCCGTGGCTTCCGTGGCTTCCGTGGTCATCGAATCGCTCCCCCGCTCTCAGTCGGCCACGACGCGCACGGCGCCCGGCGTGTACTCCCGCTGGCGCACCACGCGGTACCACCCCTTGGGCAGCGGTATCGCGGCGTGCTCCTCGTGCACCACCCGCCCGCCCTCGGGGAGATGGAGGTACGCGACGCCGAACGTGCTCGTCTCGCGCACCAGCGTGCCCGGCCCGACCACCGCGTGGGCGTGTCCGGTCACCTCGCCGAGGGCCAGCACCAGCCGCCCCCGGCCGTCCCTCGGCACGGCGGGCAGGGTGCCGGTGCCCGGCGGCAGCTCCTCCGGTGTCACCGGCACGATCAGGACGTCCCCCTGTCGGTACATGCTCTTCCCCTCGGCGCAGCGGTCGGTGGCCCACCGGACACCACGGTCCGGCCGGTGGTCAGGACGCTAGGGCAAGGGTCTGACAACGTCCGCCGACCCGGCTGTCGGTGACGCTTGGTAGAACTCTTCGCACACGCCATCCGGCATCGCGTATCCACTCGACCGTTCCAGGAGACCCCCCATGCCCGACCTCGAGGAACTGCACGGCCTCCCGGCCTTCGACTTCCCGTCCGAGGAGGAGCGAGCCGCCCTGCCCGAACCCGAGGGCGTGGCCTGGCGGTTCTGCGCCGATCCGTACGACGACGACGAAGAGGACTACGGCCCGCGGTTCCAGCGGTTCCTGGACACGGTGGACGTCTCCCGGGTGCGTGCGGTGATCACCGGCGTCTGGGGGGAGTACGGCGACGACTCCCGCTCGGTCATCGATCCGCTGGTCGCGGCGAAGGACCGGTTCACCTCCCTGGAGGCGCTGTTCATCGGCGATATCGAGCCGGATGAGCAGGAGATCTCCTGGATCGAGCAGTCCGATGTGAGCCGGCTGCTGCACGCCTTCCCGAACCTGGTCGAGCTGGGCGTACGCGGTGGCACCGGGCTGGAGTTCCCGCCGGTCACCCATGAGCGGCTGCGCACCCTGCGCTTCGAGACCGGCGGGCTGCCCGGCGAGGTGGTGCGCGGGGTCGGCGGCAGCACCCTGCCCGCTCTGGAGTCCCTGGAGATGTGGCTCGGAGTCGAGAACTACGGAGGCGACTCCACCGCCGCCGACCTCGCGCCGCTGCTGGCGGGCGGCCGGTTCCCTGCCCTGCGCCATCTGGGGCTCCAGAACAGCGAGATACAGGACGAGATCGCGGCGGCCGTGGCCTCGGCGCCCGTCGTCGCCCAGCTGACCTCCCTCGACCTGTCCATGGGCGTCCTCACCGACACCGGCGGCCAGGCGCTGCTGGAGGGCCAGCCGCTCACCCACCTCTCGCGCCTCGGCCTCGACCACAACTACTTCTCCCCGTCCATGGCCCAGCGGCTGCGGGACGCCCTGGAGCCGTCCGGGGTGCGGGTGGAGCTGGACGAGCGGGGCGACGAGGACGAGGAGGGGGACCAGGTCTTCCGGTACACCGCGGTCGCCGAGTGACCGGAGCCCCCGCCCCCGGCGATGACGAGAGGAGTACCGCCATGCCGCCGTCCGTGCCGGGGCCCGGCGACGGTGTCCGGTTCGCGGTGATCGGCAATCCCCGCAACCGCCGGGTGGAGATGTTCACCGAGGCGGCGCGGAGCGCCGGGCTGCCCGCGCCCCGTGTCCTGCCGTGGCACGACGTGCTGTGCGACGGACCGGAGTTCCACCGCGGGGAGACCGTGCGGATCGACTCCCCGGGCGAGGACGACGAGGTGGAGTGGCTGCTGCGCGGCACCTCCGATCCGACCCGGGTGGAGGGCACCGCCCGCTGGTACGCGCGGTTCACCGAGTCCGTACGGGGCATCGGGGCGGCGGCACGCACGGCGGGCGCGGCCTTGCTGGACGATCCGGCCGAGCTGGCCGTGCTGTTCGACAAGCGGCTGTGCCACGGGGTGCTGGACGGGGCGGGGGTGCCCGTGCCGCCGTCGCCGACGTCGGGGCCGCAGGCGCCGCCGGTGCGCGACTGGGAGGAGGTGCGCACCGCGCTCGGCAGCTCCGGGATGCGCCGTGCGTTCGTGAAGCTGGCGCACGGCTCGTCCGCGTCCGGGGTGCTCGCCGTGGAGACGGCGGGGCCGGGGCGGGTGCGGGCCACCACCTCCGTGGAGCGCACCGAGGACGGCCGGCTGTTCAACTCGCTGCGGGTGCGCCGGTACGGCACCGAGCGGGAGGTCGCCGCGATCGTCGACGCGCTGGCACCCGACGGACTGCATATCGAGCACTGGCTGCCCAAGGCGTCCCAGGACAAGCGGGCGGCGGATCTGCGCGTGGTGGTGGTCGGCGGCCGGGCCACCCATGCCGTGGTGCGCACCAGCCGCTCCCCCATGACCAATCTCCATCTCGGCGGCGTCCGGGGCGATCTGGCCGCCGCCCGCGCCGCCGCCGAGGCGGCCGGGGTGGCGTGGAGCACCGTGCTGGGCACGGCGGAGCGCGCCGCGGCCCGTTTCCCCGGCACCCTGTGCGTGGGGGTGGATCTGCTGCCCACCACCGGCTGGCGCCGGTTCGCGGTCGGCGAGGTCAACGCGTTCGGCGATCTGCTGCCGCGGCTGACCGGACTGCCCGGCAGCGGCGCCGAGGGCCTGGACACCTACGCCGCACAGATCGCCGCCGTGGTGCGCACCCGCGCGAACGGCACCCGCGCCCACTGGAACGACCCCGAGGAGCACCCCCGCGATGCCGCTGGCTGAACCGGATATGAACCAGGTGGTGGGCAGCCATGACCTGCTGCTGATCACCCTTGACACCCTGCGGTACGACGTGGCCGCCGAACTGGCCGCCGCGGGCCGGATCCCGCATCTGGCCCGACGTCTGCCCGATGGCGTCTGGGACGAGCGGCACGCCCCCGGCAGCTTCACCTACGCCTCCCACCAGGCGATGTTCGCCGGTTTCCTGCCCACTCCGGTGGCGCCGGGACGGCACCGGCGGTTGTTCGCGGCCCGGTTCGCGGGCAGTGAGACCACCGCCGGGGGCACCTATGTCTTCGACACCCCGGACCTGGTGTCGGGGCTGGCCGCCGCCGGGTACCACACGGTGTGCGTCGGGGGCGTCGGCTTCTTCAACAAGCAGGGCGCGCTGGGATCGGTGCTGCCGGGGCTCTTCCAGGAGAGCCACTGGGAACCGGAGTTCGGTGTACCTTCGCCGACCTCGTTCGAGGCGCAGGTGGCCTGTGCCGAGAAGGTCATCGCCGGACTCGATCCGGAGCGACGGCTCTTCCTGTTCCTGAATGTGTCGGCGCTGCACCAGCCCAACTGGTTCCATCTGCCCGGCGCCACCCGCGACAGCGGTGACACCCGCGACTCCCACGCCGCCGCGCTGGAGTACGTGGACCGCCACATCGGCCGCCTCCTCACCGCCGTGGGCGGCCGGGGGCCCGCGTTCGCGATCGTCTGCTCCGACCACGGCACGGCGTACGGCGAGGACGGCCACACCGGCCACCGGATCGGCCACGAGGTCGTCTGGACCGTGCCGTACACCCACTTCTTCCTCGAGGCCCGATGAACCCCGGCACCATCGCTCCCGCGCCCGTCCGCCCCTACCAGGCGTATGTCTACGCCTATCCGCACAAGACCGCGTACCGGCCGCTGGCCGGACGGCCCGGTCTGCGCGATCTGTGGGCGGACGAGCCGAAGGACGCGCTCTCGCTCTATCTGCACATCCCGTTCTGCGAGGTGCGCTGCGGCTTCTGCAATCTGTTCACCCGGATCGGTGCGCCCGAGGGCCTGACCACGGCCTACCTCGACGCCCTGGAGCGCCAGGCCGGGGCGGTGGCCGACGCGCTGGGCGAGGGGGCCCGGTTCGCGGGCGCGGCGTTCGGCGGCGGCACTCCGACCTTCCTGGAGGCGCCCGAGCTGGAGCGGCTGTGCGATATCGCCGAGCGGCGGATGGGCGCCGATCTGCGGGCCGTACCCCTGTCGGTCGAGGCGTCCCCGGCCACCGCCACCGCCGACCGGCTCGCGGTACTGGCCCGGCGCGGCACCACCCGGCTGAGCCTGGGGGTGCAGAGCTTCGTGGACGACGAGGCCCGCTCGGCGGTGCGGCCGCAAGCCCGGGCCGATGTCGAGGCGGCACTCGGCCGGGTCCGGGACGCTGGGATCCCGGTGCTCAACATCGACCTCATCTACGGCATCGCGGGGCAGACCGAACGCAGTTGGCGGCATTCCCTGGACGCTGCCCTGGCCTGGCACCCCGAGGAGCTGTACCTCTACCCGCTGTACGTCCGTCCGCTGACCGGACTCGGCCGCAAGGGCGTCCCGGAGACCGACGCGGAGTGGGACGCGCGACGGCTGCGGCTGTACGCCCTCGGCCGGGACCACCTGCTGTCCCGGGGCTATGAGCAGGTGTCCATGCGGATGTTCCGCCGCGCGGACGCGCCCGCCACCGGGGGCGGTGACCACGTCTGCCAGACCGACGGCATGATCGGCCTGGGCTGCGGCGCCCGCTCCTACACCTCCGGACTGCACTACTCCTTCGACTACGCCGTCGACATGCGGCAGATACGCGGCATCATCGACGACTACGTGTCCCGGCCCGCGGCCGACTTCGCACGCGCCGAGCACGGCCGCGCCATGACGGGGGACGAGAGGCGCCGCCGGCATCTGCTGCAGTCGGTGCTCCAGGCCGAGGGGATGCCGCTGGAGGACTACCGGACCCGGTTCGGCGGCGATCCGGCCGAGGACTTCCCGGCCGAGCTGGCGCGGTTCGCCGAGCGCGGCTGGCTGGACCCCGCCGCCGGACCGGACCGGCTGCGGCTGTCGGCGCAGGGGCTGGCGTACTCCGACGCGCTGGGCCCGGAGCTGTTCTCACCCGCGGTGCGCGCCGATATGGCCGCGTACGACCTCAAGTGACGGAGCACGGCATGGATCTGACCATCCTGTACCGGGGTCCGCTCACCTCGTGCGACTACGACTGTCCGTACTGTCCGTTCGCCAAGCGCCGGGACGATCCGCGGCGGCTGCGGGCGGACCGGGCGGCGCTGGAGCGCTTCACCGCGTGGGCGGCGGAGCGGACCGGGGACCGGCTCTCGGTGCTGTTCACCCCGTGGGGCGAGGGGCTGGTGCGCTCCTGGTACCGGGAGGCGCTGATCGGGCTGAGCCATCTGCCGCACATCCGGCGGGTGGCGATCCAGACCAATCTCAGCGGCCGCACCGGCTGGACGGAACGGGCCGATCCGGACACCCTCGCGCTGTGGTGCACCTACCATCCGGGCCAGACGCCCTACGACCGGTTCCTCGCCAAGTGCCATGAGCTGGACGGACGCGGGGTGCGCCACAGCGTGGGCATCGTGGGGCTCCCGGAGCACCTCGACGCGGCGCGCCGACTGCGGGACGACCTCCCGGAGCGGGTCTATCTGTGGGTGAACGCGGCCGAGGGCCACACCTACACCGACGCCGAGGCGGCCCGGTGGACCGCGCTGGACCCGCTCTTCGGCTACAGCCGCCATCCGCACCGCAGCGCCGGTCTGCCATGCCGGACCGGCGCCTCGGTGATCTCGGTGGACGGCGACGGCACGGTGCGCCGCTGCCACTTCGTCACCGAGGAGCTGGGCAATCTCTACGACGGTTCGTACCGCGCGGCGCTGCGCCCCCGCCCGTGTCCGCTGACCCGGTGCGACTGCCACATCGGCTATGTGCACCTGGAGTCGCTGCCGCTGTACGACGTGTTCGCGGGCGGGGTGCTGGAGCGGATCCCGGCCGGCTGGACCGGGCCCGCCGCCCCGGGAGGTCAGCCCTTGCGGCCCACCCCGCCGTAGACCCCGATGGGGCCGCGCCGTTCGGGGTCGCCGACGGCCGGATCCGGCCGCCATCCGGCCACCCTCACCAGGCCCGGTTCGAGCAGGTCCCAGCCGTCGAAGAACGGCTGGATCTCCTCGTGGCGGCGCAGGCTCAGCCGGGCGGTGGACTTCCGGTAGACCTCGTCGGCCACCTGGTTGCGGCCGTGGAAGTCGGCGGTGCCATGGCTGATGACCAGATGACTGCCCGGGGCCGCCGACCGGGTCAGGGCGCCGACGATCCCGGTCGGATCCTCCTCGTCGGTGACGAAGTGGAGCACCGCGACCAGCAGCAGCGCCACCGGCCGCGAGAAGTCGATCAGTTCCCGGACCACCGGTTCGGCGAGGATCTTCTCCGGTGTCCGGACGTCCCCGACCACGAAGCCGGTGCCGGGGGTGCCGGTCAGCTTGGCGTCGGCGTGGGCCGCGACGATCGGGTCGTTGTCGACGTACACCACCCGGGTGTCCGGGGCGATCCCGCGTGCCACCTCATGGGTGTTGGGCGAGGTCGGTATCCCGGTCCCGATGTCGATGATCTGCCGGGCCCCGTCCGCCACCACGGCACGTACCGCCCGCGCCATGAAGTCACGGTTGGCGCGGGCGCTGTCGACGATGTCCGGTGAGACCGCGATGATCCGCTCGGCGGCCTCGCGGTCGGTCTCGTAGTTGTCCCGGCCCCCCAGGTAGTAGTCGTACATCCGGGCCGGATGCGGTCTGCTGGTGTCGATCTCCTCGGCGGAGAATCGCAGGTCGGTCACACCATTCCCCCTCAAGGCCCCCATGGGCCGCGATCAGGCGTCACAGAAGCAGGAAGTCGGCCTCCCCGGCCTTCGCCCCCTGGATGAAGCGTTTCATCTCACAGTGGGTGTAGATGAGTGCCGGGCCGTCGGGATCGGTCGACTGACGCAGCGCCACCCGTCCGTCCTTGAGCCTCATCGCTTCGACGCAGCTTCCCCCGTTACCACCGCTCCACGGCTTGTGCCAGCCCTCGCTGCCGAGGTCCCTCGCCGGCATACCGCTGTAGACACGGCTGTCGCATATGCGATCCATCGTTCAGATCTCCTTGCGAATGCCACTCAGAATGGCCTGAGTGGTCTGTGCAGGCGCGGCCTGCGCGCACATCCGGTCCAGGGCCTCCAGGAACGCCGAGACGTCATCGCGGTGGTCGAAGTAGGAGCCGCTGACCAGCGTCTCCGTATACGCGATATCGGGCAGTTCCGGGATCGGGAACCGGAAGATATGGAAGGGGCCGTACATCGCCGGGTGCGGACCGGCGTCGAACGGCATGACCTGCAGCCGGACCTGCGGTGACTCCGCGGCCTCGATGAGGCGGGCGATCTGCGCCCGCATGGTGGCGGACCCGCCGATGGGGCGGCGCAGCACCGTTTCGTCCATGACGACCCACAGCATCGGCGGGTTGTCCCGGGTCAGCAGCGCCTGGCGCTCCATCCGCAGGGCGACGTTGCGCTCTATCTCGGACTCGGGGGCGTGCGGCATTCCGGCCCGGAGCACCGCGCGGGCGTAATCCTCGGTCTGCAGCAGCCCGGGGATGTAGTGCGGTTCGTAGGCGCGGATCAGATTGGCCTCGACCTCGAGGCTGACGAAGGTGTTGAACCACTCCGGCAGCACATCGCGGAACCGGTGCCACCAGCCGTTCTTGTTGGCCTCGCGCGCGAGCGCGAGAAAGCCCTCCACCTCTTCGGGGTCGTCCACGCCGTAGGTGCGCAGCAGCTTCTCGACATAGGGGAGCTTCAGGCCGACTTCGGCCTTCTCCATCCGGCGGATGGTGGCATGGGTGACGTCGAGGGCGCGGCCGGCCTGTTCGAACGACAGCCCGGCCTTCTCGCGAAGGTCCTGCAGTCGTTTGCCGAGCACGACCCGCAGGACGGTCGGGGCTCCGCCCGCCCGCGCATCCGCCACTATCGTCCCCCTCCAAGTACCTTCACAGCACAGCAGTCTGGCATGGGCTCAGCTTCCCGAACAGCCTGCGCTTGCGATTCTGTAATTTACAGATTGAACCTTGCCATGCGCGAGTCTCACAGAGCATAGTGTCGACGTGGCTCCTTCCTACGAGGCTCTCCGGTTAGGGCGCGGCGGCACCATGGTCGCTTCGTGCCTCCAGGACGCGTTCTGTCTCCCGGCGCTGAGCACCTCCGTCGCGGAGGCAAGACGGCATGTCGTGTTCCGGCTGCGCTCATGGGGCGTCGTCGAGGACACCCGGGACAGCGCCGAGTTGGTGGTCTCCGAGCTGTTCACCAACGCCGTCCGCCACACCTCCAGTGAAGAGGTCCGCTGTTCCCTCCAGCTCATAGGCACCCGCCTGCGGCTGGAAGTGGCCGACCAGGGGTGCGCCCGGTCGGTGCCGCAGGCGAGGTCGGTAGGGGTCGACCAGGAGGGCGGCCGGGGGCTGATGCTGGTGGAGGCCCTGTCGGAGGCATGGGGGGTACGGGCCGAACACGGCGGTACGGGCCGGGCCGTCTGGGCGTATCTGGCCTAGGGCCGCGCATCCGGCCGGGAAACGCGGGACCACCGCACGGCACGAGCGGTGCCGAGGGAATAGGGACAGCGACAGCGCCGCCGCGATGAGCGCGGCGCCAACGGGGGTCTGCCCCTATTCCTTCGGGACCACTCAGGGCCGTAGCGGCAACAGGTCGGGGCGCTTGGGTTCGACATGATCGCCCGAGGACTCCCCGCGCAGCCGTCGTCCGATCCACGGCACCAGGTACTCGCGCGCCCAGTGGATGTTGTCCCGGCGCACCTCGGCCGGACTGCGCTGTCCCTCCTCCGGCCACGGCTGGTCGGGGTCGGCCGGCACCGGGACGCCGAGCACCTGACCGGCCCGCAGCGCCACCCGGGTGTGTCCGTCGGCCGACAGGTGCAGCCGGTCGTCGTCCCAGGCGCGGCGGTCCTGGACCGAGCGCAGCGACCACAGGTCGAGCACCGGACAGCCGTAGCGGTCGGCGATCGCCCGCACATGGGCGGTGTAGGTCGCGATCTTGCCGCGCAGATGACGCAGCACCGGGACGCCCCGGGTGTCGAAACCGGTGCACAGCATCACCGTGCCGACGTTCGCCACCAGCTCGGAGACGGCCGTCTCGTAGCGGGTGGCGACATCGTCGGGGTCACTGCCGGGCCGCAGGATGTCATTGCCCCCCGCGCAGAAGGTGACCAGATCGGGGCCGAGCTCGATCGCGCGTGACACCTGTTCCTCGACGATCCGGTCGAGGAGTCTGCCGCGCACGGCGAGGTTGGCGTAGCGGAAATCGTACTGGGGCCGCTGGTCGGACAGCAGGACCGCGAGCCGGTCAGCCCATCCCACGAACACCCCGTCAGGACCGGGATCGCCGACGCCTTCGGTGAAGCTGTCGCCGACGGCTGCGTACGACCCGATCCCACCGTTGTTCACTATCTTCGAATCGTCTGCCACGTCAGGACATCATTCACCTCAATACGTGACTTACGCCATCGTAACCAGGGGTTGACGAGTGGTGATGTATACCACTAGTCAAATCCGGCACAGGTGGAATACGGCGGCGTCGAGATCGCCGCGCAGCCCGGTCCGCAGCCCCCGGTGGAGCAGTACCGCGCCCCGGTGGACCTCACCGGTGGCCCGGTCCTCGTAGCGGGCGGCCGGGTCCAGACCGCGCAGCCGCACCGGCGGCTGCGCCTCGCCGAAGTGCTGCGCGGGCAGCCAGGCCAGCACCACCGTCTCCTCGCCACGGACGTACTGGACGGCGGTGAGCCGGTCGCCGTCCGGGGGCAGCAGCCGGTACAGCTCGCCGTGCTGGACGACCGGCCGCACCCGTTTGTAGAGCGCCACCCAGTCGCGGGCCTCGGCACGTTCGGCCTCGCTCCACCGGAGCAGGTCCCCGCCGATGCCCAGCACTCCGGCCATCGCGCTGACGAAGCGGAAGCGCAGCGAGGAGACCCGGGCGTTGCCCATGGCGTTGGGGCTGTCGGTGACCCAGGCCGCCATCACCCGGGCCGGGTGGAGCTGGCCGAAGCCGTGCTGAATGGCGAGCCGGTCCAGCGGATCGGTGTTGTCCGAGGTCCACACCTGGTCGGTGAGACGCAGAACGCCCAGGTCGATCCGGCCGCCGCCGCCCGCGCAGGACTCGAAGGCGACCTGGGGATGGGCCGCGCGCAGCCGTCCCAGCAGGGCGTACAGCCCGTGGACGTGCTCGGCCCACAACCGCTGCGGACAGCCGTCGCCGGGCCAGCCCGCGTCGGTGAAGGAGCGGTTGAAGTCCCATTTCACGTAGTCGATGGGGGCGCTGCGGAGCAGGGCGTCCATCGACTCCCACAGGTACGCGCGGACGTCGGGGCGGGCCAGGTTGAGGACGAGCTGATGGCGGAACTCGGTGCGGGTCCGGCCGGGGTGGTGCTGGACCCAGTCGGGATGGGCCCGGTAGAGGTCGCTGTCGGCGTTGACCATCTCCGGCTCGACCCAGACGCCGAACCGCATCCCGTGCGCGCGCACCTCCTCGGCCAGCGGCTTCAGACCGTGCGGGAAGCGGTCCGGGCTGGGGGTCCAGTCGCCGAGCCCGGCCCGGTCGCCCGTCCGCGCCCCGAACCAGCCGTCGTCGACGACGAACAGCTCCACGCCGAGGCCTGCGGCGATCCGGGCCAGCTCGCGCTGCTGCCCCTCCTGGACGTCGAACCCGGTGGCCTCCCAGGAGTTGTAGAGCACCGGCCGCTCGGCGCCGGCGTCCGGGATGACATGGGCCAGCTGCCAGGAGTGCCAGGCCCGGCTGGCGGCACCGAACCCGCCGTCGGTCCACAGCCCCGCGAAGACCGGGGTGGTGAAGGACTCCCCCGGCGCCAGCGTCAGCTGGCCGGAGTCGTCGTGGCCCATCCCGCCGACCACCTGGACGGCCCCGTCGGAGAGCCGCTGGACGGCGATCCGCCAGGACCCGGACCAGGCGAGCGCACAGCTGTGGACCTCACCGCTCTCCTCGGTGGCGTCCCCGCCGTCCAGCGCCACCCAGGGCAGATGGTGGTGGCTGGTGTGGCCCCGGCGGCTGCCGATCACCTTCTCCCCGGGGGTGAGGAGGGTGCGGGCGATCCGGCTCTCGGCGGCCCAGCGCCCGTAGAGATGGGTCAGCCGCCGGCGGTCCCGGGCCGGCAGCGACCAGGCGGCGGAGTCGGCGCGCAGCACGTCCAGCGGCGGATGGTCCGCGGTGCCGGTGTGGACCAGGGTGGTCCACCGCTCCAGGACATCGCCGTCCTCGCGCATCCGGTAGTGGAGGGTGATCCCGAGGTGGTGCAGCGGATCATGGAAGCGCAGCTCCAGGGTGCCGTCATCGGTGCCGCTCCCCTCGTAGCGCCATTCGGTGCCCCTCAGACCGGGGGTGCGTACGGACAGGGCGGGGCGGACGAAACGGGGGCCGCCCTCGACCGGATACTCCTCGCGCCCGTCCAGCGGTGATTCGAAGCCCCGCTCCGGGGGTCCGGGCTCGGCGGCGAGGGCCTCGGCGTCCTCGATCGCGATCCGCGGGCCCCAGTGCAGATGGAGCAGCTCATCGTGGTCGGTGAGGTGCAGGGCATAGCTGCTGCGGCGTCCTGACAGCAGCCAGATCCGACCGTTTCCGCCGACATCGATCATCACACTTCCCCAATTCTCAACAGGTGCCAACAGGATCAGGGAGGTGGCCCGGTACGGCAATGGCCCTGCGCGCATCCGTGGACTGATTGCCCTGGGAACACATGTCGTAGGGTCGGCGGAGCCCGCCCCGCCACCCGGAGGCGCCGAGGCGGCCGAACCCGAGGAGCGCCCGTGACGCAGCAGCCCCCGCAGGTCCCCCAGACCGAGACCGCACTGGTGGGGGTACGGAACTTCCGCGATCTGGGCGGGCTGCCGGCCGCTGACGGGCGCCGGGTGCGCGAGGGTGTGCTCTTCCGCAGCGGCCATCTCGCCCACGCCACCGAGGAGGACACCGTCTTCCTCGACGCGCTGAAGCTGCACACGGTCTTCGACTTCCGCAACGCCGCCGACATCAAGCTGGAGGGGCCGGACGTCACACTGCGGGGCGTGCGCAACGTCAATCTGCCGCTGTCCGACCCGGCCGACGGCGCGGGGTTCTGGACCATGGTGCGCGAGGGCGACCTCAACACCCTGCGGAAGCTGCTGGACGAGGGGCGCGCCGCGCAGCGGATGATCAATTCCTACCGGGCTCTGATCACCGGTCGGCTCGCTGAGCACAGCCGGATGCTCAGCGCCATCGCGGAGGACAGTTCACCGGTGCTGATGCACTGTTCCGCGGGCAAGGACCGGGCGGGTCTGTCGATCGCGGTGACCCTGCTCGCCCTCGGTGTGGAACGGGACGTGATCGAGGCCGACTACCTGGAGTCGGCCGCCGCCCACCGCCGTTACAAGATCTGGCGCAAGGGCGGGGGCGAGGACACCATGGCACCGGAGGTGCTGGCGCTGCTGCTCCCGCTGTTCGACGCCCGCCTGGAGTACCTGGCGGCCGCGTTCACCACCATCGAGGAGACCTGGGGCGACCCCGAGCGCTACCTCTCCGAGGGGCTCGGGTTCACCGCCCCGCAGCGCGAGCGGCTGCGGGAGCGGCTGCTCACCGGCTGACCGCGCGGGGGGGCGGGCGATGGGGCCGGGGCTTCCCCGGCCCACCGGCTCAGGTGCCCGGCCGGAATCGCGGCCGCGGCGCGAAGCGACTCTCCGCAGCCGCCTCGGGCTCGGTCACCCAGCCCGCCGCCAGGACCAGCCCGGTGGCGCGGTGCACGGCCAGGAATCCGAACGGGCGGTCGTAGCTGACGCTGATCATCTTCGCCTTCTGCTGCGGTATTCCGCCCACCTCCATCGAGAACGCGGTCACGGCGGCGGCGAAGAAGCCCTCGCGGCTGAACGACGCCGTCATGGACTGGCCTCCGGAGGAGACCGCCAGCGGGATGGCGCTGATCCCGGGGAAGTGCCCCCGGGAGGCGTTCTGTGCGGACCGCAGCCCGAACACCTCGGCATGGCGCAGCAGATCGTGCTCGGCCCGCACGGTGAACTGCGGGGTGTTGAGCACCAACTGGGGTGTCGGGTCGAATCCGGTGACCTCATGGACCTCGACGCCGGGGCCCGCGGCGCCGAGCGGCAGCCGCGAACCGGGCAGTCCGGACCGTCCGACCGCGGTGATCGCCGCTTCCAGCACCTCGGCGCCGCCGACGTCCTCGCCACCGAGCACCAGATGCACATCCAGGCCGTTGTCACCCGCCACCCCGGAGAAGGTCAGCGGTCCGGACGGGGTGTCCGGAACGACCTTGAGGGTGCCGTCCAGATCCGCGGTACGGCGGGTGAGTCCGGCGAGCGAGCGCTCGGCCCAGGGCCCGCCGGAGGGGTGCATCCAGCCCACGCGGAACGGCTGCACCCACGTGGTCCTCAGCAACAGCGCACCGGCGAGGACCAGCACGGTGTCCGGGCTCAGCGGGACCGGCATCCGCGCGATCTCGCCCCGGGTCTGCCGGGACGCCCAGCCGTCCAGCTCCTTCCGGTCCCGATCGGTGTCGCCGGTCAGCGCGCCGCGCGCCCCGGGCGGCAGCTCCGCCTCCCACTCGGGCCTGATGGGGAGGTCCTGACGGGTCCACAGCCCGGTGGCCGCGTCCACACCGTCCATCGAGGCCAGCGTCCCGACGAGGTCACGGCCCAGCTCCGTCGCGCCGTCCGCGCTCACCCCGAGCGCGCCTTCCAGCTCGGCGCGGGCCGGACCGCCGGACCCGCCCGCCAGCAGGGCCAGCAGCGCCCACACCCCGGCGCCGGTGAAGACGGTGCCCTCGTCCGCCACGGCCTCCCGCGCCCAGCGCGCGCTCAGTGTGTTGACGGCCCGTATCGCGTGCGCGTCCAGCATGTCGCTGTCCCCCGTCGGTTCAGCGGTGGGCCACCGCCTGCTTGACGAGAGTCCGTCCGAACTCCCACATCAGACCGCCGCCCCCGTGTGCGTCGTCCATGACCGCGGTGAACGCCCCGACGAAACGGTCCACTTCCCGCTCGCCGATGATCAGCGGCGGAATCAGCTTAATCACCTCCAGGTGGTCACCGGAGACCTGGGTGAGGATGCGGTGGCGCTGGAGCAGCGGGACCACGACCATCTGCGCGAACAGACCCTTGCGCGCGGCCTGGAGCATCGACCAGCGGCCGCGCAGTCCGAGCGAGGAGGGCCTGCCGAACTCGATGCCGATCATCAGGCCGCGGCCGCGTACGTCGTGCAGCAGCTCGTAGCGGTCCACCAGGGCGGTGAGCCGCTCGCGCAGGAGATCACCGGTGCGCCGGGCGTTGGCCACGATCCCCTCGTCCTCCATCACCGACAGCACGGCGAGCCCGGCCGCCATCGCCTGGGCGTTGGACCCGAAGCTGGCCGAGTGGACCAGCACCCGGTCCATCGAGGAATAGACCCTCTTGAAGATCCACTCCCTGCCGAGGGTGGCCCCGACCGGGACATAGCCGCCCGACAGTGCCTTGGCCACGCACACCAGATCCGGTTCGACGCCTTCCTCGTGCTGGTAGGCGAAGAACTCACCGGTGCGGCCGAGACCGGTCTGCACCTCGTCCACGATCAGCAGGGCCTTGTGGCGGCGCAGCAGTTCCTGGGCCGCGCGCAGGAAGCCCGGCGGCGTCTGGTGGACCCCCTTGCCCTGGAGGGGCTCGACGATGAAACCGGCCACGTCCCCGTGGGCCAGCTCCCGTTCCAGCGCCTCCAGATCGCCCATCCCGATCGCGGTGTCCGGCAGCAGCGGCGCGAAGCCCCGGCGGAAACCCTCCTCACCGTTGACCGACAGGGCTCCGGTGGTCAGCCCGTGGAACGCGTGCGAGCAGTACAGGACGCGTGGCCGCCGGGTGGCGAAGCGGGCGAACTTCAGCGCCGTCTCCACCGCCTCGGTGCCGCTGTTGCCGAAGAACACCCGGTCCAGATGGGGTGCGTGGGACAGCAGCTTCTCGGCGAGCAGTCCGGGCAGCGGCTGGCAGTCGAAGCGGGTCAGATCGGCGAGCGAGGCGTCCAGCACATCGTGCAGCGCCTTGCGCACGACCGGGTGGTGGCGGCCCAGGCCCATCACCCCGAACCCGGCGAGCATGTCCAGGTAGTCCTGGCCCTCGTCGTCCCAGAAGTAGGCGCCCTCGGCCCGTTCGTAGACCTTGTCGAAGCCGATGGTGCGCAGCATCCGCGGCAGCTGGTGATTGAGGTGGCGGGCGTGCAGGTCGTAGCGCTCACCGGAGCGTTCGGCCAGGAGCCGGCCGAGGTCGAAGCCCTTGCGCTGCTCGGCTGAGGTCATGTCCGGCTCTCCTCGGAAGCGGCGGGGCGGGTGCCGCGCCCGGCGTCGGTACGGGCCAGGGCCGCGCCGGTCCGGCCCGCGATCTCGGCGGGCGCCAGCCCGATCTCGGCGAGCAGCTCGGCGCGTTTGGCGTGCGGCAGGAACTCCTCGGGAATCCCGAACGTCCGCACCGGCAGGTCGACATCGGCGTCCCGCAGTGCCTGCGCCACCGCCGCGCCCACCCCGCCGGTGCGCACGTTGTCCTCCACGACCGCCACCACCGCGTGGCGCGCCGCGAGTCCGGGAAGGCCGGGGTCGACGGGCTTGACCCAGCGCGGATCCACCACCGTGCAGTGGATCCCTCGCTCGGCCAGCAGCTCGGCGGCGCGCAGCCCGGTGGCGGCCATCGCCCCGGCCACCACGAACAGCACATCGCCGCCGTCCGGGTCGTCCCGGCGCAGTACGTCCATCCCGCCGATCCGGTCGAGCGCCGGGATCGCCGGGCCCACCGCCTCCTTGGGGAAGCGGACGACGGTCGGCGCGTCGTCCACCGCGACGGCCTCGCGCAGCTGGGCGCGGAGCTGGTCGGCGTCGCGCGGGGCGGCGATCCGCAGCCCCGGCACCACCTGGAGCACCGACATGTCCCACATGCCGTTGTGGCTCGGCCCGTCGGTACCGGTGACACCGGCCCGGTCCAGGACGAAGGTGACCCCGCACCGGTGCAGGGCGACGTCCATCAGCACCTGGTCGAAGGCCCGGTTGAGGAAGGTGGCGTAGACGGCGACGACGGGGTGGAGACCACCGGTGGCGAGTCCGGCCGCGGAGACCGCGGCGTGCTGTTCGGCGATGCCCACGTCCCACACCCGCTCCGGATACCTCTCGGCGAAGCCGCCGAGGCCGACCGGGTCCAGCATGGCGGCGGTGAGGGCGACCACATCGGGGCGCTCGGCCCCGATCCGCACCATCTCCTCGCCGAACACCGAGGTCCATGAGCGGCCGCCGGCGGGGAGGAGCGGTGCGCAGGTGAGCGGGTCCATGGCGGCCACGGTGTGGAAGCGGTCGGCCTCGTCCTCCAGGGCGGGCCGGTAGCCACGGCCCTTCTCGGTGAGGCAGTGCACCAGCACCGGGCCGTGGAACCGTTTCGCCTGGCGCAGCGCGGACTCCACGGCCTCGGTGTCATGCCCGTCGACGGGTCCGACGTACTTCAGCCCCAGGTCCTCGAACATGCCCTGCGGAGCGACGGCTTCCTTGAACCCCTTCTTGGCGCCGTGCAGCGATCCGTACAGCGGCTCACCGACCACCGGGGTGCGGCGCAGCACATCCTTGCCCCAGGCCAGGACGCGTTCATAGCCGTCGGTGGTGCGGAGGGTGGCGAGGTGGCCGGCGAGACCGCCGATGGTGGGCGCGTAGGAGCGCTCGTTGTCATTGACCACGATGATCAGCGGCCGGTCCCGCGCGGCGGCGATGTTGTTGAGTGCCTCCCAGGCCATCCCGCCGGTCAGCGCGCCGTCGCCGATGACCGCGACCACATGGCGGTCGGACCGGCCGTACACCTCATTGGCCTTGGCCAGGCCGTCGGCCCAGCCGAGCACGGTGGAGGCATGGCTGTTCTCGATGACGTCGTGCTCGGACTCGGCGCGCGACGGATAGCCGGAGAGCCCGCCCTTGTGGCGCAGCTTGGAGAAGTCCTGGCGGCCGGTGAGCAGTTTGTGGACGTAGGACTGGTGACCGGTGTCCCACAGGATGCGGTCCACCGGTGAGTCGAAGACGCGGTGCAGTGCTATGGACAGCTCGACCACGCCCAGGTTGGGGCCGAGGTGGCCCCCGGTCCTGGCCACGGCGGTGATCAGGAACTCCCTGATCTCCGCGGCGAGCGCGGCCAGTTCCTCCCCGGACAGCGCGGCGAGGTCGTGCGGGCCCCGGATGTTCTCCAACGACGGCATGCTCGGATCCCCTCCTGGTGTGTCGGCTCACGGCGTTGTCCGGAGTACCCGGGGGAACCCCGTTGTCCTCGCTGTCCGGTTGCGGTTTTCCTCATCCGCCTCCGGAGGCGGTCTCCCGCGCGGCGCGCAGCGACTCCTTGAGGGAGCTCATGGTCGCCAGGACCGCGGTGGGCTCGTAGCCGCAGTGGGCCATGCAGTTCTCACAGCGCGGGTCCCTGCCCCGGCCGTAGGCGTCCCAGTCGGTCTCCTCCACCAGCTCACGGTAGGTGGGTACGTAGCCGTCGCTCATCAGGTAGCAGGGGCGCTGCCAGCCGAAGAGCGAGTAGTTGGGGATGCCCCACGCGGTGCACGGGAAGTCCGTCCTGCCCTCGAGGAAGTCCAGGAACAGCGGGCTGTGGTTGAGCCGCCAGCGACGGCGGTTGCCGTTCGCGAACGCCTTCTTGAACAGCTCGCGGGTCTGCTCCACGCCGAGGAAGTGCTCCTGGTCGGGCGCCTTCTCGTAGGCGTAGGCGGGCGAGATCATCATCTCGTCCACCTGGAGGTCGTCGTTGAGGTAGTTGAGCACGTCGATGACGGTCTGCGGGGTGTCGGTGTTGAAGAAGGTGGAGTTGGTGGTGACCCGGAAGCCGCGCCGCTTGGCCTCCTTGATGGCCGCCACCGCCTCGTCGAAGACACCCTCCTTCGCCACGGATTCGTCGTGCCGCTCGCGCAGCCCGTCGATGTGCACCGCGAAGGCGAAGTACGGGGAGGGGGTGAACAGCTCCATCTTCTTGCGCAGCAGCATCGCGTTGGTGCACAGGAAGACGTACTTCCGCCGTGCCACCAGCTGCCGGGTGATCTCGTCGATCTGGGGGTGCATCAGCGGCTCGCCGCCCGCGATGGACACCATCGGCGCCCCGGATTCCAGTACCGCGCCCACCGCCTGGGCCACCGGCATCCGCTGCTTCAGCACCCCGGCCGGGTGCTGGATCTTTCCGCAGCCCTCGCATTTGAGATTGCAGGCGAAGAGCGGCTCGAGCTCCACGATCAGCGGGAACTTGTCCCGGCGCTTGATCACCTTCTGGTCAAAGAGATACGTCGCGACCCGGATGGTCTGTCGGAGAGGCATGGCCATCTAGCTCACCTCCTGGGAGCAGCGTTTTACGGTGCCAGTCGAAGAAAGCCGGAAGAACGGTCTGTAGTACCCGGAAGGCCGATATTCCACCGCGCAGTGTGCCGATCCGGACGAGTTCATGTTCCGGGGCGTCCACGACCACCCGTACGGCCGCAACGGGACGGGCGCCCCGGCGCGCGGCGCAGCGCAGGGTGGCGGCGGACTCCATGTCCACCGCGATGGCTCCGGTGGTGTGCAGCGCGGCCCGCTCCGCGCCCCGCACCACATGGTTGGATCCGGCCAGCGGGCCGATGTGCACGGTCCGCCGCGGACCGCGCCGCGGCCCCGGCGGTACCAGCTCCGCCAGGGCGTCGGCGAGGAACGCGGTACCGGCACACACGGTGCGCCCGGCCGGGTCACGGGTCTCGTCGGCGACCACCAGGTCCCCCGGGTGCATCCCGGGGACGAGTCCGGCGCAGAAGCCGGTGGCGAGGACGGCGGTGGGGACCTCCGGGGCGGAGTCCCCGGACAGGGCGCGGGCCACCGCCCGCTCGGCGGCCTGCGGACCCATACCGGTGCGCAGCACCGTCACCGGCCCGGCGGCGTCCGCGTCGCCTCCCCGCAGGGCGAACCGCTCGATGCCGAGCGCGCAGGCGATCAGCAGCGGCGGGCGCCCGGGGTCCGGGGCCGGTCCGGCGGACATCAGGATCTCCGCGGCCGTGCCCCGGTGGCCTCGTCATGGACGAACCGTCCGAGTGCCGTGAGGGGGAAGACCTGCCGGTACAGGTGGTAGTTGATGGAGAAGTCCCAGGGGAAACCGGTGCCGGTGAAGTACGGCTCGTCCCACGAACCGTCGGCCCGCTGGGTGACGGTGAGCCAGTCCACCCCGCGTTCGACGGCCTTGCTCTCCCGCTCCCCCGCCGCCAGCAGCGCCAGCAGCGCCCAGGCGGTCTGGGAGGCGGTGGAGGCGCCCCGGCCGACCCACTCGGGGTCGGGGTAGGAGCGCTGGTCCTCGCCCCAGCCGCCGTCCTCGTTCTGCACGCTCTCCAGCCAGCGCACCGCGCGGCGGACGGCCTGGTGGGAGGCGGGCACCCCGGCGGCGACCAGGGCCGGGACGACCGAGCCGGTGCCGTAGACGTAGTTGGTGCCCCAGCGGCCGAACCACGCCCCGCTGGGTTCCTGCTCGGCCAGCAGCCAGGCGATACCGCTCCGGGTGCGGGCGTCGTAGGACCGGCCCTCGTGGGCGAGCATCTCCACGACGTGTGCGGTGACATCGGCCGACGGCGGGTCGATGACCTCCCCGAAGTCGCAGAACGGCAGCCGGTTGGGCAGCGGGCTGGTGTTGTCCGCGTCGAAGGCGCCCCAGGCCCCGTTCTTCGACTGCATCCCCAGTGTCCAGCGCATACCGCGCCGCACCGCCGTCTCGATCCGCTCGGGCTCGGGGTGGTCGATCCGGCGCAGCGCCAGGATGACCTCGGCGGTGTCGTCGATGTCGGGGTAGTTGTCGTTGTGGAACTCGAACGCCCAGCCGCCGGAGGGCAGCGCGGGCCGCCGCACCGACCAGTCGCCGGGCCGGTCGATCTGCTCGGCGAGCATCCAGTCGGCGGCTCTGAGCAGCGCGGGGTGGTCGGGCTCCAGTCCGGCGTCGGCGAGCGCGATGGTGGCCAGACAGGTGTCCCAGACCGGGGACTGGCACGCCTCGATCATGCGGCTGCCGTCCTCGCGCCAGACCGCGAAGCGGTCGAGCGATGCGAGCCCGGCGCGCATCACCGGGTGGTCGAGGTCGTAGCCGAGGAGGTGGAGGGCGATCAGGGAGTAGACGGCGGGCGGCTGGATGCCGCCCCAGCAGCCGTCGTTCTCCTGCCGCTCGACGATCCAGCGGGCGCAGGAGCGCAGCGCGGCCCGGCGCAGCGGTCCGACGGCGACCTTGCGGTAGGCGTGCAGGGCCCGGTCCAGCCGCTGGAAGACGCCGTCCCAGGAGGCCACGGGGGCGGGGCGGCTCGGGGGTCTCGGCCGCCGGGGGTCGGTGTGCAGTTCGTCGAGGGGGAACGGCGCGGGGCGCACGGGCCGGTGGGCGGAGACGATGGTGAGGGGGACGATGGTCTGCCGGGCCCAGCAGCCGAAGTCGTAGATGTTGAGCGGGAGCCACTTCGGGAAGTAGATGATCTCGGGTGGCAGCTCGGGCAGGTCCTCCCAGCGCCACCAGCCGAAGAGGGCCAGCCAGATGCGGGTGAAGACGCGGCTGCGGGCGATGCCGCCCTCCGCGCGCACCCAGGCGGCGGCCGCGGCCATATGGGGGGCGTCGGGCTCGTCCCCGGCCAGCCGGAGGGCGACGTACGCCTCGACGGTGGCGGAGAGTTCGGGCGGGCCGCCGTGGAAGGTGGCCCAGGTGCCGTCCTCGCCCTGCTCGGCGCGGAGGTGGCGGGCCGCGGCGTCGAGGACGCGGGCGTCCTGGATGCCGAGGAACTGCCGGAGCATCAGGTCCTCGGCGTCCATGGTGACGTTGGTCTCCAGGTCGCCCTTCCACCAGCCCTGTTCGTCCTGGCGGGAGAGCAGGTGGTCGACCGCGCGGGCCGTCGCCTTCCGCGCGGCGCCTAACGTCTCGGACTCGGGTGACTCGGAGGGTTGGACGGTGGTCGCTGTCATGGCTTCCCCTCTGCAGTGTGATCTGCCGTCGTTGGGGCCTCCGTCGGCCGGCACCCGACTGGGTGCCGGCCGGCGACTGCGAGCTATGCGCGGTCGGTGACGATCATCTCTCCCGGACCACGACGAAGTCGGCGAGCGCCACGAACTGCGCCCGGACGGCGGCGGGCATCTCCACCGCGCCGAGCGCCTCCATCGCGGTCGCGTGCTGGCGGCGGGCCTCCTGCGAGGTCCAGTCCCGGCCCCCGGCCTGCTCGATCAGGGCGGCGCGGGTGGCGAACTCCTCCTCGGAGAAGTCGGCGAACTCCGCCTCCGGCTTGTGCGCGTCGGCCGCCAGGATCTGGGCCAGGTGCTCGGAGTCCGGTCCGCCGGCGGCCAGGGCGGCGACCACCGGCAGCGACTTCTTGCGCTGCCGCAGATCGCTCCAGGTGCGCTTGCCGGTGGCCTCCGGGTCGCCCCAGATGCCGAGCAGGTCGTCGACGGCCTGGAAGGCCAGCCCGAGGTGGTAGCCGTAGCGCTCCAGGGCGTCGGCGGTGCGGTCGTCGGCCCCGCCGAGGACGGCGCCGATGGAGGCGGCGCAGGCCAGCAGCGCACCGGTCTTGTTGCCCTCCATCTCCAGGCACTCCTCGACCGTCACCCGCTCACGGTGCTCGTAGGAGATGTCCTGGGCCTGACCGTCGATCAGGTCCCGGCTGGCGGAGGTCAGCCGGCGGGTCGCCCGCCCGGCCTCCGCGGTGCCCAGTTCCAGCAGTATTTCGTTGGCCAGGGCGAACAGGGCGTCCCCGACCAGGATGGCCTGGGCCGGACCGTGCACCTTCCAGACGGTGTCGCGGTGGCGGCGCTGCTCGTCGCCGTCCATCAGGTCGTCGTGGAGCAGCGAGAAGTTGTGGACCAGCTCGACCGCGACCGCGCCGGGCACCCCGGTCTCGGGGGCGGCGCCGGCGGCCTCGGCGGACAGCAGGGCCAGCGCGGGGCGGACGGCCTTGCCGCCGTCGCCCGCGGTGGGGTGGCCCTCGGCGTCGATCCAGCCGAAGTGGTAGGCGGCGACGGTGTCCATGGGCGGGGCGAGCCGGCCCACGGCCGCGCGCAGCACCGGCGTGGCAAGCGTGCGGCCGCGCTCCAGCAGCGCGTTCACACTCGCGGTGTCGACAGCTGGGGTCGCCGGGGTCACGGGCTCTCCTCTGTTTTCTGTGGTGGTGCTCATGCCGCCTCCTCGGGCGTCTCCCCACCCGGGGCGGGGAGGTGATTCACATGCGGGCGGCCGATGTCGGTGAGGGCCGCGCGGGCGGCGGACAGCCCGCTGCGCACGGCGCCCTCCATGGTCGCGGGCCAGCCGGTGGCGGTCCACGCACCGGCCAGGTAGAGGCCGGGCGCGTTGGTGGGGGCGGACGGCCGCAGCCGGCCGACGCCCGGGACGGGGGCGAATGTGGCGGTGCGCTCCCGGGTGACGAAGAAGTCCCGCACCGACGCACCGCGGGCGGCGGGCAGCAGCCTCTCCAGCTCGGGCAGATAGCGGGCGCGCAGCTCGGCCACCGGACGGTCGATGTCCTCATGGGCGGCGGACTGCGACACCGCGAGGTACTGGCTGCGCCCGGCGCCGGGGGTCTGCCGCAGCCCGGAGGCGCCCGTACGGTCGAAGACCCACTGGACGGGGCTGCCGAGGGCGGCGAAGAACGGGCGGCGCAGCACGGTGCGGTCGTAGATCACATGCAGATTGAGGATGGGCGCGGTGCCGATGCGCAGCAGCCGGCCGGGGTCGTCGAGGGCGCCGTCGGGCAGCAGGGCGTGGGCGTCGTGCTGCGGTACGGCGAGCACCACGGCGTCGGCGTCGTCCAGCGGCCGGGTGGCGGCGGCCCCCTCGGCGGGGTGCGGACGCCAGCGGCCCTCGGGGGTGCGGGAGACGGCGGTCACCCGGGTGCGCAGCTCGGTGCGGACGCCCGCGGTGTCCAGCGCGGCGCGGGCGAGGGTGTCGTGCAGCTCGCCGAGCGGGGCGCGGGCCCAGCCGATGTCGGCGGCGCCCGCCTCGGAGAGCAGCCCGGTCTTGAAGACCATCGCGGCCAGACCGAGCGAGGCATGGGCCGCGGTGGCGTTCAGCGTGGCCACGCCGACCAGGTCCCACAGGGCCTCGACGGCGCGCGGCGACTGGCCGTGGCGGTGCAGCCAGCTCGCGAAGTCCTCGCCGTCCAGGGCCGGGTCCTCGGGATCCAGCCGCCCCAGGGCGAGCGCGGCACGGCCCACCCGGGCCCGCTCGGCGAGGGAGAGGTGCGGATAGCCGGCCAGACTCGCGGCCAGGTGCAGCGGCACCGGCAGGGCGGTGCGGCGCAGCCGGCCGAGACGCCGCCCGGGGCGGCCTTCGGCGTCCAGCACGGGAACGTCCAACCGGCTCTGGACCGGGGCGAGTCGGGCCGCGCCCAGCCGGTCGAGCAACCCCTGGTAGGCGGTGCAGCAGCGCAGATGGACATGCTGGCCGTTGTCGACGGTCAGCTCGCCCGCGGCCGAGGAGCGGCGGAAGGAGAAGACGAGGCCGCCCAGCCGGGGCCTTCCCTCCAGGAGCGTCACCCGCATCCCGGCGTCGGCGAGGGCGAGCGCCGCCGTGGTACCGGCGAGACCGCCGCCGATCACCAGGGCGGTACGGCCGCGCGCGGCGCCCTCCGGCCGGGGCGCGCCCCGGTGGCCGGGCCGGATGAGGGGAGCCGTCATCGATGCGTCCCCCCGGTCCTGCGGCGCGCGACCGCGCGGGCGTCGAGTCCGGCGAGGCCGCGCACCGCGACATACGCCTTCTCGTGGGCGGGCAGCGACACACGGCCACGCAGGACGGCCGCCGGGTCCCGGGCGATGCGGTCCAGCAGCCGGCGGTAGATGCCCGCCATGGCGGCCACACACGCCCCGCTGCGGCGGTCCAGCAGCGGCAGCAGCCGGAAGCCCTCGTCGAACAGCGCGCGGGCCCGCCGCACCTCGAAGTGGACCAGCCCGGAGAAGTCGGCGTCGGGCGGGGCGGTGGAACGGCGGAACGCGGCGGAGCAGCCGAACTTGGCCAGGTCCTCGGCCGGCAGATAGGTCCGCCCGGCGGCCGCGTCCTCCCGGACGTCCCGCAGGATGTTGGTCAGCTGGAGGGCGAGGCCGAGGGTGTCGGCGTACTCGGGGGCGCGGCCGAGCTCGTCCTCGCTGTGCCCGGCGGCGGGCACGGTCCCGAAGACGCCGAGGGAGAGCCGTCCGATGGCACCGGCCACGCAGCGGCAGTAGACCTTGAGGTCGTCCCAGGTCTCGTAGGTCCGCCCGGCCACGTCCATCAGCACGCCGTCGATCAGCTCCTCGAGCCCGCCGAGCGGGATCGGGAAGCGGTGTGCGGCGTGGGCGAGCGCGACGGCGACCGGATCGGTGTCGTCCTCGTCGATCCCGCCGCTCTGGATCCGGCCGAGCAGGGTGCGGGTGCTCACGAGCCGGGCGCGCTTGGCGTCGGCGTCGAGGGCTCCGTCGCCGATGTCGTCGATCCGGCGGGAGAAGGCGTACAGCGCGGACATCGCGTGACGCTTCTCGGTGGGCAGCAGCCGGATGCCGTAGGCGAAGTTGCGGGCCTGGTGCCCGGTCACGGCCTCGCAGTAGCGGTACGCCGCGAGCACTGGCGCGGACGCGTGCGGAGATCCGTCCACGGTCCGGCTCACCCCTCTCTTCGCAGTGTCGCCCCCACCTCGCGCAGCAGGCTGAGCTTGGTGGGCCTGGGCGGTCCAGGGAGTACGTCGTGTCCCGCGGCCGCGACCGCCCGCAGGGCGGCCCTCCCCCCGGCCACGAATCCGGCCAGCAGCACCCTCAGTCTGCCGTGGACGCTACCCACCAGCGGGGTGCCTTCATTCAGCAGGTCCCAGGCGCGTTCCGCCTCGAACGCGACCAGGGCACGCACCGATGCGCCCGCGGTGGGAGCGGTGAGATCGGACTCGGTCACCCCGAAGCGTTTCATGTCCTCGGCGGGGAGGTAGACGCGGTCCCTGCGCAGGTCCTCGGCCACGTCCTGGAGGTGCTCGACGATCTGGAGGGCGGTGCAGATCGCGTCGGAGCGCCGGATCCGCTCGGGGCTCGCGGTGCCGGTGATCCCGAGGACGAGCCGCCCCACCGGGTTGGCCGACAGTTCGCAGTAGTCCAGGAGCTCCTGGTGGGTGGCGTACCGCCGGACCCGCTGGTCCTGGCGGTTGGCCTCGATCAGGCCGAGGAAGGGGCCCGGGGTGAGGCCGTGGGCGCGGACGGTGGGGCGCAGCGCGCGCAGCAGCGGATGGCGCGGGGTGGCGGCGGGATCGAAGACCCGGCGCAGATCGGCCTCGAAGGCGTCGAGCAGGGCCGGGGTGTCGTCCGCGTCGGCCCGGTCGAGGCCGAGCAGCTCCGCGTCGGCCCCGCCGGGTGCGAGGTCGCCGTCGCCGATGTCGTCCACCAGCCGGGCGTAGCCGTAGACGGCCATCAGGTCGGTGCGCCAGGCGCGCGGCAGGAAGAAGGGGGCGACGGGGAAGTTCTCGTGCGCGGCCTTGGCGAGCACGGCGCGGGCGGCCTGCTGCTCGCCGCTCGGGGGGCTCGACATGGTAAAGGAACGGCTGCGCTCGTCCTCGACGGTCACCGTGGACAGCCAGCGTTACGGGCGAGGCCCAGGACGCCGTGCGGGTCCCGGCGACCGGGGCCCGTGGGAGCGCTGGAGAGGGGCCGTGTAGCCAATGCCGTCACATCCCCCGTTCTACACCGGTTGGCAGGGTCGGCACGATCCGGACACGCCGCTCCGCCACGTCAAGGGCGTCCGGCCCGGAGCCCCCGATCAGGGGACAACGGTCCGGTGCCGACATGATCCGGATGGGCATTGCTCCAGCTTACGCCTCGCGGTGTACGGATGTACGGGGGTACACCCCCATGTGCCCCCTTCGCGCCCCGTTGCGGGGACGCGGCCGGGATCCGGTGCCGGGCCCGGTACGCGGGGGGGTTCGGCCGTCAGCCGACCTTCTCGTAGAACTCCTCGATGTCGAGCACCGTGCACAGGCTGCGCAGCTCGAACTCGAAGAAGGACTGCCCCTCGGCCAGGGCGAAGGACATATGGCCGAGCGCCTCCATGGAGATCACCCCGTACAGCCGCACCCAGCAGCGGAGCATGACCGCGATGGCGCCGGGCGGCATGTCCACGTCCTGGTCCTCGCTGAGGGTGGCCAGCTGACGGGTGAGCCCGGCGTCGAGCTCGGAGCCCTCGGGCGCGGGGAACCCGCGCAGCCGCCACAGGTCGGAGACCAGATCGGAGAAGACGGAGCCGAGGACCAGGCCCATATGGCGCTCGGGCTTGGTCTCCTCACGGCCGAGCCCGGGGGCCCACGGCCCCAGGATGAGCCCGAACTCATGGGGGTGCTTGATCGCCCAGATCCGCAGCGCCCGGGAGCCGCTGATCAGTCTGCGGCCGGGCTCGTCCTCCGGGAGCTTGCCGAGGACACCGCGCATGAAGCGGGCCATCTCCTCGAAGATGTCCACCCGCAGTTGGAGGATGAGCGCATCACGGCTACTGAAGTAGCGGTAGACGGCCGGCGCGGTCATGCCCATCTCGCGCGCGATGGCCCGGATGGTGACGTTCTCCGGGCCCTCCTGGACCAGGAGCGTCCGGGCCACGTCCTTGATCTCGCGGATGGTCGCGATGCGCAGCCGTTCGCGCCGTGAATACGGTGCGACGTGCGCTTCCCCTGGCGACACGCGTCCCCCTCCCTGATCCCCCGCCGCTCGGCAACCCGGCGTACAGGCACACGATACAGCGCCTCTGTTTAGTGAACAGCAGCAGCGGCGGTGCCTCTGGTTCACACATGGGGGCGGCCGCGCCCCGGCGGCCGTCCGGGGCCGGCCGCACGGCCCGCCGGGCGGCTGGTCGGACGGCTCCGCGACACCTCCGGGAACCCCAACATCCGTCCCCCGTCAATCAGTTCGAGAGAGGAAATCCACATCCTGGACATGTGTTCAGAGGTTCCCTCCCCCGGTTCACCAGCGGAAGACTGGCTACCCGCCAGTCAACGTGTGTGACCGGCCATGAAACAGTTGACAGGCGCCATTGTCGCCGCTCTATAGTGAACACTCGTAGCTGAGGTGAATTTGAGTTTTGCTCACCTAGCGACACCTGACGAACGGACGGAACCGGGGATTCCAAATTCGTTCCGCGCTGTTGCGCCAGGAGTAAAATGAAGACGCGGGGGGATACGTGCACGCACGGTCATTGAACGATCTGGTAGACGGCTGCCTTGATGGGGATCAGGACTGCTGGAACCGGATCGTCGAACGGTATGCGCCACTCATCTGGGCCATCGCCCGATCACATCGACTCAGTCCGGCCGACTGCTCGGACGTCAGCCAGGCGACCTGGATGCGGGTCGTACAACATCTGGACAAGCTGCGCTCGCCCGAGCGGCTGGCGCAATGGATCTCCACCTCGGCACGCCGGGAGAGCCTCAAGCACCTGGAGAAGTCGGGGCGGAACATTCCGGTCGGCGGGGCCGAGGCGTTCGACCGCCCCGAGACCTCGGCACCCCAGCCGGAGGACGCCGCCCTCGCCCGGGAGCGGGACGACGAGGTCTTAGCGGCCTTCTGCTCACTCACACCGAAGTGCCAGGCGCTCCTGGGCCTGTTGGTGACGGATCCGCCGATGTCCTACGACGAGATCAGCGAGACCCTCGCCATGCCGCGCGGTTCCATCGGACCGATCAGGTCGCGCTGTCTGGCCCATCTGAAGAAGATCCTCCAAGAGCAGAGCCGGGTGGAGAAAAGCGATTCCGCCCTGGTCTCCCACATCCGGGCAGCCGGTCTGCGCGCCTATGCGGTGAGCCGCCGGACTACGCCTGAGAAACTCGGGCCGAACGGCTCTCGTGGACCTCGTCCTTCAGGTCCTCCGTCCCGTCTCCCGCATTCTCGTCCGCATCACGACGAGCCGCGCCTTCTCTGAAAAGCGCCTGCGCATTCTCGATCACCTCACGGGGCACCGGACCGAGAGCATCGGACAGTCGTCCCAACAATTCCGCTTGCTCATGATCCATCGCTAGGGCTCCCAACTGCACGACGGTGGGCACGTCCCATACCACATCCGTCGGCCTCTGATCTCAGCGGTTCAATCTACAACAACTCATTCAGCTTCACCATTGTGTATCAACGTCTTTACCAGCTGGTTGAGTTGTCGTGACTCATATTGCGGCGTACTGCCGTTCTCGTCATACTGCCCACCCTCCCGTCCGGGTCATCCCTACAGATACGCCAGGTGACGCCGTGGATACACGGCTCAGCCGTTCGGGTGACGGGGACCGTATGACGAGGCCCCGCCGGATCATTCCGGCGGGGCCTCGTCGTACACCGCGGGCGGACGGGGCTACTTGCCCGTCTCCTTCTCATACGCCTTGATGACCTCGTCGGTCGGGCCGTCCATCAGCAGCTCCCCCTTCTCCAGCCACAGCACCCGGTCACAAGTGTCCCGGATGGACTTGTTGTTGTGGCTGACGAGGAACACCGTCCCCGCGTCCTTGCGCAGCTCGCGGATCCGGGCCTCGGAGCGCTTCTGGAACTTCCGGTCACCGGTGGCCAGCGCCTCGTCGATCATCAGCACATCGTGGTCCTTGGCCGCGGCGATCGAGAAGCGCAGCCGGGCCGCCATACCGGAGGAGTAGGTACGCATCGGCAGGGTGATGAAGTCACCCTTCTCGTTGATACCGGAGAAGTCGACGATGCCCTGGTAGCGCTCGCGGATCTGCTCCCGCGACATCCCCATGGCCAGACCGCCGAGTATCACGTTGCGCTCACCGGTCAGATCGCTCATCAGCGCCGCGTTCACACCGAGCAGCGACGGCTGGCCATCGGTGTAGACCTTGCCGCGCTCGGTGGGCAGCAGCCCCGCGACGGCCTTGAGGAGGGTCGACTTCCCGGAGCCGTTGGAGCCGATCAGACCGATCGACTCACCGCGGTAGGCGACGAAGGTGACCCCGCGCACCGCGTGCACCTCGCGCATCCCCGGGGCGCTCTTCCGGCGGACCATCCGGCTCAGGGCGGCGGTGGCGCTGCCCTTGCCGCGCGGGCCGCCGTTGACCCGGTAGACGATGTGCACGTCATCGGCGATGACCGTGGGGATGCGCTCCCCCGCGGCGGTCGTCGAAGAGACCTCGCTCACTGCGCCCACCTTGTCCGCCGGACCGTCCTTGGCGGCCTTGTCGAGAATCTGCTCAGCCACGGCCGTACTGCTCCTCTGCCTTCCAGAAGTACACGAAGCCACCGACACCGACCAGCACCGCCCAGCCCAGGGCCAGCGCCCAGACGTGCGGGGGCAGGGCCTCGGGCAGGCCGTCGATCAGCGCGACCCGCATCAGGTCCATGTAGACCGCCGCCGGGTTCGCCAGCAGCACGTCCGAGACCCAGGAGTGCGCCCCGGCCTTCTCGAGCATGTGCTCCAGGGGGTACATCACACCGGACGCGTACATCCAGGTACGCAGGATGAACGGCAGCAGCTGCGCCAGGTCGGGCGTCTTGGAGCCCATCCGCGCCATGATGAGCGCCACACCGGTGTTGAAGACGAACTGCAGCAGCAGCACCGGGACGATCAGCAGCCAGGACAGGTCCGGGAAGTGCCCGAAGCCCAGCAGCACCACCAGCAGCACGATCATCGAGAACATCAGCTGCTGGAGCTGCTGGAGCGAGAAGGAGATCGGGAGCGAGGCCCGCGGGAAGTGCAGCGCCCGCACCAGGCCCAGGTTCCCCGAGATCGCCCGCACCCCGGCCATCGCCGAGTTCTGGGTGAAGGTGAAGACGAACACACCCGTCACCAGGAACGGGATGTACTGCTCGTTCTTCAGCCCGCCCCTGCCGCCCAGCAGCAGACCGAAGATGAAGAAGTACACCGCGGCGTTCAGCAGCGGGGTCGCCACCTGCCAGAGCTGACCCAGCTTGGCCTGGCTGTACTGGGCCGTGAGCTTGGCCTGCGAGAAGGCCAGGATGAAGTGACGCCGGCCCCACATCTGCCGGACGTAGTCGCCCAGCCCCACCCGGGCACCGCTGACCTCCAGCCCGTGCTTACGGGCCAGCTCGGCCGGGGACAGGCCGTCGTCGGGTGAGGTGGGACTCACGGCGACCGCACTGTCGTGCGTAATCTCGCTCACAGTTGACACTTTCGTCCTCAGGGTGCGCTGACAGGGGCGGCGCCCCGGGTCGCGCCCGATGCGTATCAGTTACGAGCTTGTCAGATGACCGGAGGGCGGCCCAGTCGGGTCAGGCGCCATACCGTACGCCACTTCATGGGCCGGCGGGGACCGCACGGGGTCCTCCAGCCCTCACGGAACCCGCCCAGCCAGGCACGGAGCGCGGTCTTCGAGGGACGCCTGGCCAGCGTGAGCAGCAGCCAGACACCCAGGTAGACCGGTAGCAGCAGGGCGGGGAGGTTGCGCCGGGCCAGCCAGACCCGGTTGCGGGCCACCATGCGGTGGTAGACCGCGTGCCTGCTCGGGGCGGTGGTCGGGTGGTGGAGCACCATGTCGGACCGGTAGTCGATCATCCAGCCGGCATCCAGCGCCCGCCAGGCGAGGTCGGTCTCCTCATGGGCGTAGAAGAACTCATCCGGCAATCCGCCGACCTGCTGGAACACCGTGGTGCGGACCGCATTGGCACCGCCCAGGAAGGTGGTGACCCGGGAGGACCGCATCGGGTCCGAGGCGCGCAGCCGGGGTACGTGGCGACGCTGGGTGACACCGGTCTCGGGATCGGCGATCCGGAAGGAGATGATCCCCAGCTTCGGATCCGCGCTGAACGCCTGACGGCACAGTTCGGCCGTGTCGACTCCGGGCAGCAGCCCGTCGTCGTCGAGGAAGAGCAGTACATCGACTTCTGATCCGCCCGGTCCGAACGCCTCGATACCGACATTGCGGCCCGCCGGGATGCCCACGTTCTCGGGCAGCTCGACGGTCCGTACGCCTTCGGGGAGCTCGGGCAGCGGCGAACCGTTGCCCACCACGACCACCTCGATCGGATCGCCGTCCTGCTTGGCGACCGAATCGAGCAGGGCGCGCAGCTCCTCGGGGCGGTTGCCCATGGTCAGGACAACCGCGCCGACCGTCATCGTGGCGCCGCTCACTTGAGCCTGCTCGACGCGAGGATGGACACGAGGTGAAGAAGGGTTTGCAGTACGGCGATACCCGCCAGTACGGCAACGCCCAGCCGGGTGAAGAACAGGTCGCCGCGCACCTGGTCCGCGACCGCGGCCGCGAGGATGACCAGCGACGCCTCGACGCCGAGCACCAGCCGGTGGAACTTCAGCGCCGCGGCCGCCTTGCGGGCCAGCGCCATACCGGACGAACGCGGCTCGGAGGCCGCCTCCTTGACCGGCGGGAGACCGCCCTGGTGCCGGGCCACACCGACGAGGTCGGTCTCGGCCTTGATCAGGATGGCGCCGAGGGCGGCGAGGGTGCCGAGGAAGGCCCACAGCCAGTCGATCCGCCCGGAGCCCCACAGATCGGCCGCGCGCAGACCGAAGCCGACGAGCACCGCGGCGTCGCACAGATAGGCGCCGACGCGGTCCAGATACACACCGCTCAGCGAGAACTGCTTCTTCCAGCGGGCTATCTCGCCGTCGACGCAGTCCAGCAGCAGGTAGAGCTGGACCATCAGCACACCGAGCACGGCGCCCGCGACCCCGGGCACCAGCAGGGCCGGGGCGGCGAGGACGCCGAAGACGGTCATCAGATAGGTCAGCTGGTTGGGCGTGACCCGTGTGTTCACCAGGTGCCGGTCGCAGCGCAGCGAGATCTCGCGCATGTAGAGGCGCCCGGCCCAGTGCTCACCACTCCGCCGGTCCTTCACCCCCGCGGGGTGAACGACCGGACGGAGTTCAGCCACTGATGGCTTGACTGACTGCTTTGGCATAGTCGGCGTATGCGTCCCTGATCGCGTCGGATGAGAGGTCGAGGTGCTCGAGGATGGTGTAGCGCCCGGGGCGGGTCTTCGGAGCGAACTCCACCACCTGTACGAACTCATCGACGGTGAAGCCGATTTCCTCGGGCAGCACCGGCAGTCCGTGCCGGCGCAGCACCTGGGCCATGTACGCCGACTCCTCGTGCGCACCGCGCAGGTGCATCGCGAAGGCACCCCCCAGTCCGCACTGCTCGCCGTGGCTCGCCGCGCGCTTGGGGAAGAGGAGGTCGAAGGCGTGGTTGATCTCGTGGCAGGCACCGGAGGCCGGACGGGAGTCCCCAGCGACCGACATCGAGATACCGGTGAGCACCAGACCCTCAGCCAGCACCTGGAGGAAGCCGTCGTCGCCGACGCCACCCGGGTGCCGCAGCACGGCCTCGCCCGCCTGGCGCGCCATCGCGGCCGCGAGGCCGTCGATCTGCTCGCCCGTCTCGCGGTGGGCCAGCTCCCAGTCCGCGACCGCGGAGATGTTGGACAGGGCGTCGCCGATACCGGAGCGCACGAAGCGCACGGGGGCCTCGCGGATCACATCGAGGTCGATGACCACGGCGATCGGGTTGGGCACCCCGTACGAGCCGCGGCCCGCGTCGTTGTCGAGGGTCGCGACCGGTGAGCACAGACCGTCGTGCGAGAGGTTGGTGGCGACGGCGACCAGCGGGAGGCCGATGCGCGCCGCGGCGAACTTCGCACAGTCGATGATCTTGCCGCCGCCGAGCCCCACGACCGCGTCGTAGTGGCCGGACTTCATGGCGTCGGCCAGCTTGATCGCGTCATCCAGGGTGCCGCCCCCGACCTCGTACCAGCTCGCGCCGGGAAGGGCCGGGGTCAGCCGCTCACGCAGCACGGCTCCGGAGCCGCCGCTGATCGCGACGGCCAGCTTGCCGGAGGACGAGATCCGCTGGTCCGCGAGGACGCCCGCCAGGTCGTCCAGAGCGCCCCGGCGGATGTCGACGACAAGCGGCGAGGGGATGAGCCTCGTCAGTACTGGCACGCGATCTCACGGCCCTTCGCCAGATCGTCATGGTTGTCGATCTCGACCCACTTCACATCGCCGATCGGGGCCACGTCGACCTTGAAGCCGCGGTTGACCAGTTCCTGGTAGCCGTCCTCGTAGTAGAGGTCGGGGTCGCGCTCGAAGGTGGTCTTCAGCGCGTCGGCCAGGTCGGCGGCAGCTTCGCCCTCGATGAGGGTGACGCCGATGTACTCACCGGTCGCCTCGGCGGGGTCCATCAGCTTGGTGATCTTCTGGACGCCCTTGGCGGGGTCCACGACGACCTTCATCTCCTCGTCGGCGAGCTGCTTCACCGTGTCCAGCGCGAGGATGATCTTCTGGCCGTTGCCGCGCGCGGCGAGCAGGGTCTTCTCGACGGAGACCGGGTGCACGGTGTCGCCGTTGGCGAGGATCACGGTGTGCTTGATCGAGTCACGGCCGCACCACAGGGAGTAGGCGTTGTTCCACTCCTCGGCCTTGTCGTTGTCGATGAGGGTGAGCTTGAGGCCGTACTTCTGCTCCAGGGCCTCCTTGCGCTCGTAGACGGCCTCCTTGCGGTAGCCGACGATGATCGCGACCTCGGTCAGGCCGATCTCGGCGAAGTTGCCGAGGGTCAGGTCGAGGATGGTGGTGTCCCCGTCGACCGGCACCAGGGCCTTCGGCAGGGTGTCGGTGTAGGGGCGCAGACGCCGTCCGGCGCCGGCGGCCAGCACGAGGCCGATCATGCGGGTTCTCCTGTTTCGTCGTGTACTGCGGGTGCTCCGGAGGACACCCAGAAGCGGACGCTCTCGATGAGCACCGCCAGCGCGAGGGCCGCCGCGAGCGCGGTCAGCGCGAGGGTGAAACCGTGGTTCTGGTCGTGCAGCAGGGCGGCGGCGACCGTGACCGCCAGGATCCGCCCCTCGTGCCCGCCGATCGCCCGTACCAGCCAGTGCGGCGGCGCCCCGGTGCCGCCGCGGATGCGGTACACCGTGTCGTAGTGATGGTAGGCGACCGCGGCCACCAGGCCGAAAGCCGCCGGCAAGGCACCGTTCACCTCGGAGCGGGCGGCCAGGACCAGGATGGTGCCGTATTCGGCGGCGCGGAAGACCGGCGGCACCAGCCAGTCCAGCGGACCGGTCAGCGGCGCGGCCACGGAGAGGCCCGCGCACAGCGCGTATCCGCCGGCCGCGGCCACCGGCAGCCAGCCGCCGGGAGCGGCGGCGGCGCAGGACACCAGCAGCGCGGCGCCGAGGGCCGCGAGCAGCGGGGCCAGGAAGCCGCGCGGGCGGCGGGCGGCCACCTTGGCGATCAGTTCGGCCACGGGTCCGGAGTCCGCCAGCTCCGCCAGCGCCCGCGCCGCGCGCTCGGTGCGCTCGGCACGGCGGGTGAGCGAGCGCAGCACCCGGCCCGCGGTGGTGTAGCAGGCCGCCAGCGCACAGCCGACGATCAGGACCCAGAAGGTGATGCGGGGCGTGGTGCACGCGGTGAGCACGGCGATCATCGCCCAGCGCTCACCGATCGGCAGCACGATCATCCGGCGCAGCCAGACCGTCCAGCCGACGCTGTCGAGGCGGTCGGAGAGGGCGGCGGTGGGGCTGCTGTTGCCGGTGGCGTCGTGGTTGGCCTCGTTGAAGGAGAAGTCCACGACATGACGGCAGGTCTGGAGGACCATCGCGCCGAGCGCGAGCGCCCAGACGTCGTCATGGCCGCCGCCGCGGGCGGCGCCGAGGGCGAGCCCCGCGTAGTACGCGTACTCCTTGGCCCGGTCGAACGTCGCGTCCAGCCAGGCGCCGAGCGTGGAGTACTGGAGCGAGTAGCGGGCCAGCTGGCCGTCGGTGCAGTCGAGGACGAACGAGGCGAGCAGCAGCACCCCGGCCGAGATGAAGCCGGGCCGGGTGCCGGTGGCCGCGCAGGCCGCCGCGATGAGGGCGGTGAGCAGGGAGGCGGTGGTGACCTGATTGGGGGTCAGTCCGCGCCGGGCGCACCAGCGGGCGATGTAGCGCGAATAGGGGCTGATGCAGAAGGTGGTGAAGAAGCCGTCGCGCGACTTCACCGCGGTGCGCAGCCGGACGCGCTCGTCATCGACCGCGTCGACGGCGTCCCGGGTCCGGGCGCGTTCCAGGGCGTCCCCCGGCACCGCGGCGACGAGCACACCGAGCTCGGGCCGGTGCGGGGTGACACCCTCGGCGCCGAGCGCGGTGGCGAGGTCGTCGGGCAGCACCGCGCCGGTGGCCGTCGTCACACCGGCGGCATGGAGCTCACCGTCGGCGGGGGCCGGGCCGGGGGCCGCTGGCTCCAGGGCCGGTACGGCGGCCGTCTCCGGGGCGGGAGTGGCGGTTGTCACCACCCGGCCGAGCGCGGCGCGGGCCTCGGGCTGGACGCCGAGCGCACCGGGTACGGCGGCGGCGGGGAAGCGGGGGTCGGTCAGCGCCAGGCGCAGCGCGTGGACGTGGCCCACGAAACGGGCGTCGACGAGGGCGACCCGCTCGCGCGCCGGGACGGCGGCGAGCTCCGCCGCCGCTCCGGCCGCGTCGGTCGTCCTGCGCACATCGAAGCCCAGCGACCGCAGGTCGTCCTCGAGGGACGAGCCCGCGACCGGGTCACCGGTGAGAATCGCGGTCGGCAGACGAACTCACTCCTTGGCAGCTGACGAGGTGGCCGTGCCGTCTGGCACAGGCCGGGGGCCCTCCGGGCAACGGACATCGCACGCCCCGGCCCCGGGCGGGGCGGGCGGCACGTCGGCAGAGGCTATCGGATCGAGGGAAGCGCCCGTTCACCGCACATTCATCGCCCGATCGGGGGAACGATCGCTTCCACCCCGCCGTCGATCATCATGGTGGATGGCGGCTGTCCACGACAAACCCCGAGCCCCGGCGACGGTGGATAGGGTGCGGTCATGACATGGCTGATCACAGGTGGCGCCGGATACATCGGTTCGCATGTCGTGCGGGCCATGGCCGAGGCGGGTGAGTCCGTGGCCGTGCTCGACGACCTGTCCAGCGGGGTCCGGGACCGGCTGCCCGCCGGGGTGCCATTGGTACACGGGACCACGCTCGACCGCGAGCTGCTGGACCGCACCTTCGCCGAGCTGGAGGTGACCGGTGTGGTGCACCTCGCGGCCAGGAAGCAGGTCGGGGAGTCCGTGGAGCAGCCGCTGCGCTACTACCGCGAGAACGTGCACGGCCTCACGGTGCTGCTGGAGGCGGTGGTCGCGGCCGGGGTCGGCAGCTTCCTCTTCTCCTCCTCCGCCGCCGTCTACGGCACGCCGGATGTGGAACTGGTCACCGAGGACCTGCCCTGTGCGCCGATCAATCCCTATGGGGAGACCAAACTGGCCGGGGAATGGCTGGTCAGAGCGGTGAGCCGGGCTCATGGGCTGTCCACCGGCTGTCTGCGCTACTTCAATGTGGCCGGTGCCGCCCGGCCGGAGCTGGCGGACACCGGGGTGTTCAACATCATCCCGATGATGTTCGAGCGGATCACCCAGGGTGAGGCCCCGCGGATCTTCGGCGATGACTACGCCACTCCCGACGGCACCTGTGTCCGGGACTACATCCACGTCGAGGATCTGGCCTCGGCCCATCTGGCGGTGGCCAGGCGGCTGGCCACCCGGCCGGAGCCGGGCGATCTGACCGTGAACATCGGCACCGGTCAGGGTGTCTCGGTGCGCGAGATGGCGGATCTCATCGGGGAGATCACCGGACGTCCGGAGCTCAGCCCGGTGGTGGAGCCGCGGCGGGCGGGCGATCCGGCCGCGGTCGTGGGGTCCACCGAGCTGATCGCCAAGGAACTGGGGTGGTACGCCCGCCACGGGGTCCGCGCGATGGTGGAGTCGGCGTGGGAGGGCTGGTGCCTGCACCACCCGGAGGCGCGCGGCTGACCCGTGCGGCGCGGCTGACCGCCGGTCCCGCCCCCGGCCGTAGTTCACTGGTGACAGGGGACGGCGGTGCGGGAGGAGGGCCGTAGAGGCATGGGTGCGGGTCACGACCACGGCCGCGGTCTGGCCACCGCGGGCGCCGCCCACCGGTGGCGGCTGCGGATCGCACTGGCGATCACCCTGGCGGTGATGGCCGTGGAGGTCGTCGGCGGACTGCTCGCGGACTCACTGGCGCTGCTGGCGGACGCCGGGCATATGGCGACCGACGCACTCGGGCTGGCGATGGCACTGCTGGCGATCCACTTCGCGGGTCGTCCGCCCAGCCCGCGCCGCACCTACGGCTATGCCCGCGCGGAGATTCTGGCCGCGCTCGGCAACTGTCTGCTGCTGTTCGGCGTCGGCGGCTACATCCTCTACGAGGCGGTACTGCGGTTTCTGCACCCCCCGCCCACCGACGGCGGGCTGACGGTCGTCTTCGGCGCCATCGGCCTGGCCGCGAACGCGGTCTCACTGGTGCTGCTGGTCGGCGGCCGGCGGGAGAGCCTGAACGTCCGCGGCGCCTATCTGGAGGTCCTGGCGGACGCGCTGGGCTCGGTGGCGGTACTGGTGTCCGCGGTGATCATCCTGACCACCGGGTGGCGGACGGCCGATCCGATCGCCTCGCTGCTGATCGCACTCATGATCGTGCCGCGTACCTTCAGACTGCTGCGGGAGACGCTGAACGTGCTGCTGGAGGCGGCGCCCAAGGACGTCGACATGGACGCGGTCCGCGCCCATATCCTCGCCCTCCCCGGTGTGGAGGGGCTGCACGATCTGCATGTGTGGACGATCACTTCCGGTATGCCGGTGCTCTCCGCCCATGTGGTCGTCGACCGTGGGGCGTTGGGCGAGGTGGGCCACGAGGAGATGCTGCACGCCCTCCAGGGCTGTCTGGGACGTCATTTCGACGTCGCACACTGCACGTTCCAGCTGGAACCGGGTGGGCATGCTGATCACGAAGCCAAGCTGTGCCACTGACGCTGCGCCACTGACGCTCACCCGGGGCACATGTGCGGCAGACTTGAACGCTCAAGAGTCGCAACGACGAGGATGCTCATGCCGATCACACCGCCCAACGGCCGCTCCGCCGAGTCCGCAGCGCCCCCCGCGCCGAACGGTTCCACCGAACCGATCATGCTTGAGCTGGTCGACGAGGACGGCAGGACGATCGGCACCGCGGAGAAGCTCTCCGCGCACCTCGCCCCCGGACGGCTGCACCGGGCGTTCTCCGTCTTCCTCTTCGACGAGGCCGGACGGCTGCTGCTGCAGCGGCGGGCGCTGGGCAAGTACCACTCCCCCGGCGTGTGGTCCAACACCTGCTGCGGCCACCCCTACCCGGGTGAGCCGCCGTTCGTGGCGGCGGCCCGGCGCACCGGTGAGGAGCTGGGTGTGGCGCCCGCGCTGATGCGCGAGGCGGGCACGGTCCGCTACAACCATCCGGACCCGGCCTCCGGGCTGGTGGAGCAGGAGTACAACCACCTCTTCGCGGGGGTGGTCCGGGCGACACCCGCCCCGGATCCGCTGGAGATCGGCGAGACCGCCTTCGTCACCCCTCAGGAGCTGGCACGGCTGCGCGCGGACCATCCGTTCTCGGCCTGGTTCCCGACGGTGCTGGACGCGGCCCGGCCGGCGATCCGTGAGCTCACCGGGGCGTCGGCGGGCTGGTAGGAGCCGCCGCGGGGCCCAGCGGCAGGGCGGCCCAGACCGCCTTGCCGCCGTCCGCCGTATGGTCCACGTCGTAGGTCCCGCCGGTCTCCTCGGTGATCGCCTGGACCAGCAGCAGCCCGCGCCCGCCGGTGCCGCCCTGGTCGGCGGCCAGCGCCACCGGGCGGTAGGGGTGGTTGTCCTCGACGGCCACCCGGATCCAGTCCGGGCCGATGGACACCTCGACGGCGATCTCCGGGGAGAGCAGGGCGGCGTGCCGCACCGCGTTGGTCACCAGCTCGGAGACGATCAGCAGCAGATTGGGCACCAGCTCGCCGTGGACCGGGACCCGCTGACGGATCAGCAGGTCGCGCACGGCGTGCCGGGCCTGCGGTACGGAGGAGTCCAGGGCGGGCGCCGTGAACCGCCACACCCCGTCGTAGACGGGAGGTCTGCGCGGCGGCGCGTGTCCCTGCTCCGAGGGGATTCTTCCGACGATCTCCATGTCCGATACCCACCCATCGCCGCGGCCCGACCACCACTCCCGTCGAGTGTTGGGAATCCGTTGGTACGGACCGGCGAACTGAATAGAAGTTAACGCCTATCGACTGCTTTTGATCGTTGGCGTATGCCAGCGTCACGCGAAGGATCATTCCCGCCCACCTGGGGCCAACCCTGGTGAACATCCCTAGTCCGGGATGTCCGGGCGTCCCCGACATCACGGGAAACCCGGGGCATCCGGTGATCCGGACGGTGGACGGACGGGGCGGCGCGGGGCCGCCCCCGGGCGCCGGAACCCCGCCGACCGGCCCGGATACGATCCGCCGCATGGAGCCCTGCCTGCACCACCGGATCGCCGACGGCATAGCGACCGTCGTCATCAGCAACCCCGCCAAGCGCAACGCGATGACTCCCGGCATGTGGCACGCCCTGCCCCCGCTGCTGACCCGGCTCGCCGCCGACCCGGCCGTCCGCGCGCTGGTGCTCACCGGCGACGGGGACACCTTCTGTGCGGGTGCCGACATCGGGGCGCTGAGCACCAGCTTCGAGGAGACCACCGGGGCCGCGCTGCCCGCCGAGGAGGCCCTCGCCGCCTTCCCCAGGCCGACCCTCGCCGCGGTGCGCGGCTCCTGCGTGGGTGGCGGCTGCCAGCTGGCGGCCGCCTGTGACCTGCGGTTCGCGGAGGAGGGCGCCCGGTTCGGGATCACCCCCGCCAAGCTGGGGATCGTCTATCCCCCCGGCTCCACCCGGCGGCTGGCGGAGCTGGTCGGACCGGCGACCGCGAAGTACCTGCTGTTCTCCGGGGAGCTGATCGACACCGGGCGGGCGCTGCGCACCGGGCTGGTGGACGAGGTCCTCCCGGCGGGCGGTCTGGACCGGCGGGTGACCGAGTTCACCCGGGTGCTGGTCGCGCGGTCCCCGCTCACCCAGGCCGCGGCGAAGGAGTTCACGGCCGGTCCGGCGGATCCGGAGCGGGTGGCCCACTGGCGGGAGCAGGCGCGGACGAGCGGTGAGGCCGAGGAGGGCGTGGCCGCGTTCCTCGCCCGCCGGACTCCCCGGTTCCGCTGGACGCCCCCGGCGGGCTGAGCGCCGCGCCGACCGCGTCGAAACCCGGCCTTCCGGCGCTCCCTACCTGCCGGTAACGTGCGGCGTATGACCTCACTCCCCGAGCGCGCCGCACGCCGCTGCCACACCGTCGTCAACCCGCTCCACTCGGCCGTCTACTTCGCCCCGGACTACGGCCATGAGCTCGCCCGGCTGGGCATGGAGGAGCGCGGGGCCGTCTACTTCGTGAGCCGTGCGGCGGCGTTCGGGCGGGTCGGCGCGGGGGTCGTCACCGCCACCTTCTACAACTTCAAACACGAGCTCATCGCCCGTCATCTGCCCAAGGTGTGGGACGTGATCTCCCCCGAGGCCGCCCTCGAGGCCCGGCTGCGCGCGGCCGACTCGGTGCTGCGGCGGGTGCTGGGCGACGAGACCGTCGCGTCCAAGGAGATGGCCGAGGCGGCCGAGCTGGCCCTGCGCGCCACCGAGGCGTGTTCCCGCGCCGCCCGCCCGCTGTACGCGGCGCACGCCGACCTGCCCACCCCGGACGAACCCCATCTGGCGTTCTGGCACGCCGCCACGCTGCTGCGCGAACACCGCGGCGACGGCCACCTGATGACACTGGTCGGCGCCGGACTCGACGGGGTGGAGGCGCTGGCCAGCCACGCCGCGTCCGGCAAGGGCATGTCCCCCAAGTGGATCCTGCGCACCCGCGGCTGGAACGAGGACGAGTGGACCGCCGCCCAGGGCCGGCTGCGCGACCGCGGGCTGCTGACCGCGGACAACGAGCTGACCGACGCGGGCACCGAGCTGCGCGCCGCCCTGGAGAACGAGACGGACCGCCTGGACGCGGCGCCGTACGAGCACCTCGGCGCGGCGGGCGTGGCCCGGCTGACCGAACTGGCCGGGGCCCTCACCACGACCGCCCTGGAGCGCGGCGCCTTCCCCGCCGACCTCATCGGCAAGCGCTGACCGCCCTCGGCGACCCTGCCCCGGCCGTCCGTGACCCCGGTCGCGGACGGCCGGGGTTTGTCGCGCCCGGGTCGGGATACCCGATGAATGTGCGCGATCGGCCGCCCTGAACCGGGTGCTCAACCGCGCGCCGCGCACGCCGGCGAGTGCCCGTGCCCCGCGTACGTGCGGCGCCCGGCGGCGGTTGCCGATCCGACGCCAGCGACTGATTGGAGATCCTCGTGTTCCGCGCCATCGCCGACGTGCTCCGCGCCATCGGTTCCACCCTCGCCGCCGTGGTGACGCTCCCCTTCCGGGCCGTGGCCCGCCTCTTCGGCGGTGCCTCGGACACGGTGCGCGGCGGACGCCGCCGTCACGTCTGACCAGTCGTCCGCCCCGCCGTAATCCGTCGGCCGTGACCGCTTCGTCGGTGCCACCTGCCACAATGCAGAGGCAGTGCAGACCGAAAGCGGAGCGTGATCGTGACGACGTCCATCGAAGGCAGGATCGCCGAAGAACTCGGCGTACGGGAACGGCAGGTCAAAGCCGCCGTCGAGCTGCTCGACGGCGGCTCTACCGTGCCGTTCATCGCGCGCTACCGCAAGGAAGCGACGGAGATGCTCGACGACGCGCAGCTGCGCTCCCTCGAGGAGCGGCTGCGCTACCTGCGCGAGCTGGAGGAGCGGCGCGCCGCGATCCTGGAATCGGTGCGGTCCCAGGGCAAGCTGGACGAGGCCCTGGAGGCCCAGATCCGCGGCGCCGACTCCAAGGCGCGGTTGGAGGACATCTACCTCCCCTTCAAGCCGAAGCGCCGTACCAAGGCGCAGATCGCCCGTGAGGCGGGTCTGGAGCCGCTGGCCGACGGGCTGCTGGGCGATCCCTCCGTGGAGCCCACCGCCGCCGCGGCCGCCTTCGTGGACGCCGACAAGGGCGTCGCGGACCCCGCCGCCGCGCTGGAGGGCGCACGGGCCGTCCTCACCGAGCGGTTCGGGGAGGACGCGGACCTCATCGGCGAGCTGCGCGAGCGGATGTGGGAGCGCGGCCGGGTGGCCACCAAGGTGCGGGAGGGCAAGGAGGAGTCGGGCGCCAAGTTCGCCGACTACTTCGACTTCTCCGAGCCGTTCACCGAGCTGCCCTCGCACCGGGTGCTGGCGATGTTCCGCGGTGAGAAGGAGGAGGTCCTCGACCTCGCCCTGGAGCCCGCCGGTCCGGGTGACGAACCCGAGGACGGCCGCACCTCCTACGAGCAGGCCATCGCCCGGCGGTTCGGTATCGCGGACCGCGGCCGCCCCGCCGACCCGTGGCTGCTGGACACGGTCCGCTGGGCCTGGCGCACCCGGGTCCTGGTCCACCTCGGCATCGATCTGCGGCTGCGGCTGCGGCAGGCCGCCGAGGACGAGGCGGTGCGCGTCTTCGCCGCCAATCTGCGCGATCTGCTGCTCGCCGCACCGGCGGGCACCCGCGCCACGATGGGCCTCGACCCCGGCTTCCGCACCGGTGTGAAGGTGGCCGTCGTGGACGCCACCGGCAAGGTGGCCGCCACCGACACCATCTACCCGCACGTCCCCCGCAACCAGTGGGACGCGTCCCTGGCCACCCTGGCCCGGCTGGCGCGTGAGCACGGCGTCGAACTGATCGCGATCGGCAACGGCACCGCGTCCCGCGAGACCGACAAGCTGGCGGGCGACCTGTGCGCCAACCACCCGGAGCTGGGGCTCACCAAGGTCATGGTCTCCGAGGCGGGCGCCTCGGTGTACTCGGCCTCGGCCTTCGCCTCCCAGGAGCTGCCGGACCTGGATGTCTCGCTGCGCGGCGCGGTGTCGATCGCACGGCGGCTCCAGGACCCGCTGGCCGAGCTGGTGAAGATCGACCCCAAGTCGATCGGTGTCGGCCAGTACCAGCACGACCTGTCCGAGGTGAAGCTCTCGCGCTCGCTGGACGCGGTGGTCGAGGACTGTGTGAACGGCGTCGGGGTGGACGTCAACACCGCCTCGGCCCCGCTGCTCAGCCGGGTCTCCGGGATCGGCGCCGGGCTCGCCGAGAACATCGTCTCCCACCGCGACGCCAACGGCCCCTTCCGCAGCCGCACCGCGCTCAAGGGCGTGTCCCGGCTCGGCCCCAAGGCCTACGAGCAGTGCGCGGGCTTCCTGCGGATCCGCGGCGGCGACGATCCGCTGGACGCCTCCAGCGTGCACCCCGAGGCGTATCCGGTGGTGCGCCGGATGGTCGGCTCGGCGGGCGGCGAGGTCACCTCGCTGATCGGCAACACGGCGGTGCTGCGCGGTCTGCGCCCCGACGAGTTCGTCGATGACGCCTTCGGTCTGCCGACGGTCACGGACATCCTCAAGGAGCTGGAGAAGCCGGGCCGCGACCCGCGTCCCGCGTTCAAGACCGCCACGTTCAAGGAGGGCGTCGAGAAGATCGGCGACCTGACGTCCGGGATGGTCCTGGAGGGCGTGGTCACCAACGTGGCCGCGTTCGGCGCGTTCGTGGACGTGGGGGTGCACCAGGACGGTCTGGTCCATGTCTCCGCGATGTCCAAGACGTTCGTCAAGGACCCGCGGGACGTGGTGAAGCCGGGTGACATCGTGCGGGTGAAGGTGCTGGACGTGGACATCCCGCGCAAGCGGATCTCGCTGACGCTGCGGCTCGACGACGAGGCGGGCGGCGGCTCCGGTGGCGGCGGTGGCCGCGACCGGGACCGGGGCCGGTCCGACAACGGCCGGTCCGACAACGGCCGCTCGGACAAGGGCCGTTCCGACAACGGGCGCGGACCGCGCGGCGGTGGCCGCCGGGGCGCCCCGCAGCAGCGCCAGGGCGGCCGCGGCGGCGGCCGTGACGCCGCCCCGGCGAACGGCGCGATGGCCGACGCGCTGCGGCGGGCGGGTCTGCTGGACCCCAAGCGACGCTGACGGACGCGGCGCGACACGGCGGACGACAGGTGGCCCGGTGAGCACGGCTCGCCGGGCCACGGCCGTTCCGGCGCCGGGCCGTGCCGTGCGGTCGTGCGGCGCGCTGATCGCGGCGCGGCCGCGGAGGGCGAGGCGGGCAACACCGGGTCCAGGGCGTACCGTCGGGCGGCCGCCGGGCCCGGGCCCTGTCCCGCTACGCCTCGGTGATCCGGCCCTCCGCCACCTGGACGCGGCGGGTGGTGTGGACCGCGTCCAGCATCCGGCGGTCATGGGTGACCAGCAGCAGGGTGCCGGAGTACGAGGCCAGCGCCGACTCCAGCTGTTCGATCGCGGCCAGGTCCAGGTGGTTGGTGGGCTCGTCCAGCACCAGCAGGTTGACCCCGCGCGCCTGGAGCAGGGCCAGCGCCGAACGTGTCCGCTCCCCCGGGGACAGGGTGGAGGCGGGCCGCAGCACATGGGCCGCCTTCAGCCCGAACTTGGCCAGCAGGGTCCGCACCGCCGCGGGCTCCAGCTCCGGCACCGCCGCGCCGAACGCGTCCAGCAGCGGCTCCCCGCCGAAGAAGAGCGCACGGGCCTGGTCGACCTCGCCGACCACCACACCGGGGCCGAGCGCCGCCGCCCCCGCGTCCAGCGGGAGCCGGCCGAGCAGCGCGGCCAGCAGGGTGGACTTCCCGGAACCGTTCGGGCCGGTCACCGCGACCCGGTCGGCCCAGTCGATCTGGAGGTCGACCGGACCGAAGTGGAACTCCCCGCGCCGGACTTCGGCCCCGCGCAGGGTCGCCACGACCGCGCCCGCGCGCGGTGCCGCGGCGATCTCCATCCGCAGCTCCCACTCCTTGCGCGGCTCCTCGACCGCCTCCAGCCGCTCGATGAGCCGGTCGGTCTGCCGCGCCTTGGCGGCCTGCTTCTCGGTGGCCTCGACCCGGGCGTTCCGCCCGATCTTGTCGCCGTCGGGGGCCTTGCGGCGGGCGTTCTTGACGCCCTTCTCCATCCAGGCGCGCTGGGTGCGGGCCCGTGCCTCCAGCGAGGAGCGGGTGTCCGCGTACTCCTCATAGCGCTCGCGGGCGTGCCGCCGGGCGGTCTCGCGCTCCTCCAGATAGGCGGTGTAGCCACCGCCGAAGAGGTTCACCCGCTGCTGGGCGAGGTCGAGTTCGAGCACCTTGTCGACGGTACGGGTGAGGAACTCACGGTCATGGCTGACCAGCACCGTCCCGGCGCGCAGCCCGGTGACGAAATCCTCCAGCCGCGTGAGGCCGTCGAGGTCGAGGTCGTTCGTCGGCTCGTCGAGCAGGAAGACGTCGTAGCGGCTGAGCAGCAGCGAGGCGAGTCCGGCCCGGGCGGCCTGCCCGCCCGAGAGGGCGGTCATGGGCCGCTCGAGCGAGATGTCCAGTCCGAGCGAGGCGGCGACCTCGTCCGCGCGCTCGTCGAGGTCGGCGGCGCCGAGCGCGAGCCAGCGCTCCAGGGCGACGGCGTACGCGTCGTCCGCGCCGGGCGCACCGTCCGCCAGTGCCTGGGTGGTGGCGTCGAGTTCGGCCTGTGCGGCGGCCACACCGGTGCGGCGGGCGAGGAAGGCCCGTACGGTCTCCCCCGGGCGCCGCTCGGGCTCCTGCGGAAGATGGCCCACGGTGGCGTGCGGCGGACTGAGCCGGACCGCGCCGTGCTCGGGGTCGGACAGCCCCGCAAGCAGCCGTAGCAGGGTGGACTTCCCCGCGCCGTTGACCCCGACGAGGCCGATGACCTCGCCGGGGGCGACGACGAGGTCGAGGCCGGAGAAGAGAGTGCGGTCGCCGTGGCCCGCGGCGAGGTCCTTGGCGACGAGAGTGGCAGTCATCAGACGCCCGATCCTAATGGCCCTGCGGGTCCGTCCCCCACGGGATATCCCGTGGGGGACGTCGCTCACGGTCACGCCTGGTGGTCCACCGGAGCCGTCAGGACCGCGTCGCCGGTGCGGGCCACGACGAACGCCGTGCCCCGTACCGCGCGGGCGGGCAGCGCGAACCGGTGACGGCCCGGGGCCAGTACGCCGTCGAAGAGGTCGTGGCTGTGGGGGCGGGTGAGCCGGTCCACGCGGTGGGACACCAGCCGGACGCGGCACTCGGAGGCGACCTCGACCAGCGCCTCCCCGCCGCGCACGGTGAGGCGGAGCAGTCTGCGGTGCTGCCGGGGCGTGCGGTCCAGGGCCTGTTCGACCTGGGCGACGAGGAGGCGGACGACGGGCCCGGGATCGGTGACGAAGACCGCGTCGGAGCGGGCCCCGGCGAAGGCATCCCGTACGGCGTCGCGCTCGCTCTGCGGCACGGTACGGCCGAAGACCACGGCGCCGTACCGGCGCAGCTCGTCCGGGTGCGCGCCCGCCGCGTCGAGGGTGATCTCCGCGCCGATGCCGATCCGCCGCAGGGCGGCGGCCAGCTCGGCGAGGACGGCGGCCCGGCGGCCGATGAGCAGCGCCCGGGGCGCCCGGCGCGCGTCCGGGCCGCCGTCCTCGGTGAGCAGCCGCTTCAGCTCGGTGCGGTACTGGTCGCCGTGGAAGCGGTAGGGGCCGAGGCCGAGGACACCGTCACGCTCGGGGTCCGGGGTGGTGGGGCCGGTCTGCCAGGCGAGGTCCCGCCACACCACGTCCGGCCCGTCCGCTTCGACGACGGCGGTCACCGCGCCGCACTCCAGCCCCGGGCACTCCGGACAGCCGTAGAGCACGAACCGGCCGCCGTCGAGCGGTGCGTCCGTCTCCAGCAGCAGTCCGCGGACCTGCTCGGCGAAGACGGCGGGGTCGAGGTCGGTGGCGAGGGGTGAGACCGCGTCGAGGTCGGCGAGACGCGGCAGCAGCGGGCCGCCGTCCACGACGAAGTCCCAGAACTCACGGTGCTTCTGATACGTACCGTGGGCCGGCACATCGCCGGCGCGGACGGCCGGTGTCAGCCCGAAGGTCACGTACTCGGAGGTCATGGCCCAAGTATTCACTCATCGGCGCACGCATACCGCGACGCGCCTGTATCACGGTCGATCGGGGACAAATCCGATGTGCGCACCGGGTGCGCGTGCGCTGCGCATCCGGTGCGCGGACGGGTCTGGCGCCGGACCCCCTCCCCGGGGATAGCCTCCGGGGATGACGTGCGACGCGATTGTCATCGGCGGTGGGGTCATCGGTCTGACCAGCGCCATCGTGCTGGCCGAAGGGGGCCGCCGGGTCGCGGTGTGGAGCCGCGACCCGGCCGGGCGCACCACTTCGGCGGTGGCCGGTGGACTGTGGTGGCCGTACCGCATCGAACCGGAGGAGCAGGTGGCCGACTGGTCGGTCGACACGCTGCGCGCCCTGGTCGCGCTGGCCGACCGGCCGGAGGAGACCGGGGTCCGGCTGGCCGGGGGGACGCACACCGGTGTCCGCGTCGAGGAGCTGGGGCCCTGGGCGGCGGAGGTGCCGGAGCTGCGCCCGGCGCGCCCCGAGGAGCTGCCCGAGGGCTTCCCGGTGGGACTGCGGGCGCGCGTTCCGCTGATCGATATGCCGGTCTACCTCGGCTATCTGAGGCGCCGTCTGGAGGCGGCGGGCGGCACGGTCGAGGAGCGCGTGGTGACCTCCCCGGCCGAGGCCGGACGCTCCGCCCCGCTCGTGGTCAACTGCACGGGTCTGGGCGCACGGGAGCTGGTGCCGGACACCGGGGTGCATCCGGTGCAGGGGCAGTTGGTGGTGGTGGAGAACCCGGGTGTGGAGGAGTGGCTGGTGGCCGCGGACGGCGAGGCGTCGGACACGATGTACGCGCTGCCGCAGCCGTACGGGCTGGTGCTCGGGGGCACCGCGCGCGAGCACGCCTGGGGGCTGGAGCCGGATCCGGCGACGGCCGAGGCGATCGTCGCCCGCTGTGCCCGGATCCACCCGGGGGTGGCGAACGCCCGGATACTGGCCCACCGGGTGGGTCTGCGCCCGGCCCGTGCCCGGGTACGGCTGGAGGCCGAACAACTGCCGGACGGTGCGCGTCTGGTGCACAACTACGGCCACGGCGGCGCCGGCGTCACGGTCTCCTGGGGCTGCGCCCACCGGACCGCACGACTGGCCTGACCGGCCGAGCCCCCGGGGGCGGTCCCCGGCTCCCCCTCGGCGTCCCGGGGCGCCGGCCCGGAATCGCCGGTGCCGGACAGGCGAGGGGGACGCCGCCGGGGTGGCGGGGGGGGGTGGCGGGGGGGGGTGGAGGGAGGGGGGGTTTGGTGCGGGGGGGGGTTTGTTCCTCTCCCCAGGT